>JBDRIM010000021.1:0-3259 GCA_043816005.1 Microcaldota archaeon | reverse complement strand
ACTTTCACTGTCCATTGAAACACTAATTATTTCCATACTGTTCCCTCTTTTTTTATTATAATTATTAATTTTCTTTTGATTTTGTACTCTAGTTATTAACTTTTATCGAAATATTTATTAACAATTATGTTCATATTTTTTATATGGATTTGTTTCTTTGGATATTTTTTTCTGCAGTTCTTGATGCGCTTTTAGGTTTTGTTGGTGTATTCTCACTTTGGATCAGCAACCAAAATTTGAAAAAAATCGTTCATGTGCTTACTGCATTTGCTGCAGGAAGCCTGCTTGGTGGTGCATTTCTCCATTTATTACCAGAAGCACTTGAAAGTACCCCTAATAGCGAGCAAGTCCTTCTTTTTGCACTCGCTGGTTTTGTTTTGTTTATCCTGCTTGAAGCCTATATCCATTGGCACCATTGCAAGGAATGTGATATCCATCCATTTTCTTATGTAATGGTTGTTGGTGATGCACTTCATAATTTTCTTGGCGGTCTTGTACTTGCTGCCAGTTTTCTTGTGAGCATTCCACTTGGTATCGCCACTCTCATTGCAATACTTGCCCATGAGTTTCCTCAACAGCTAGGTATATTCGGAGTTTTGATAAAGGGTGGTTTCTCCAGAAATAAGGCAATTTTGTATAGTGCAGCGGCGCAGTCTACAATTATTTTGGGTGCAGTTGCCGGCTATTTCCTTTCAGGTGTGCAAGGTCTCTCCGCATTTCTGGTACCATTTGCAGCAGGTAATTTTGTTTATATCGCAGCAGCAGATCTTATTCCTGAAATGCACAAATCCGAAGGATTTGAAAAAATCACTTCGATTGTTGTTTTCTTCATAGGAATCCTTTTCATGTGGGCACTTAAATTCTATGGTGCAGGATAAATTCTCTATTTGTTTTATTTACTATTACAGCAGCTTTTTTGTGCACACCTATCAAATCTTTGGCTTGCCTTTTCCCAGTTGATTGCTTTGAAGAATACATTCAAATAATCTGCTTTTTTAAGTCCATAATCAGTGATAAATGCGTGCTCGAAAACATCCATTACCAACAATGGTTTTGCGCCTGCCAGGTGGCCTTCATCATGTTCGTTTATCCAGCAGTTGAATAGTCTGTCTCCACATTTATCATAATATAAGATTACCCACCCTATTCCACGCATCGCACCAGTTGCTTTAAAATCCCTTTCCCAGTTTTCATAGGAACCAAAATCTTCGATAATTTTTTTCATTAATTCGGATTCTTTATCCAGTGTATTTCCTCCATTTATCATACCTCCAAAATAATATTCATGGAGTCGCATTCCGTTATATTCCCATCCGAATCTGCGCTTTACTTCTGCATATTCTGGAGTTCCTTGTTCAAGTTTTTTCAGCAGTTCTGCTGCTTTATTCGTGTTTGTAACGTATCCTTGATACAATGTAAAGTGGGTTTTCAATAAGGTTTCACTAAATCCATTTGTTCCGAGCAAATGCTCGTAGTTTTTTGCTTCATATGTCATATTATCTCCTCGATATTTTCGTAACATTCAATCTATTTATTGCTTCGTGCTGAAGTTCGAAATACAAACCAAAAATTATAAATGATGCATGCTGTCCAACATACCGTCATTGCTTATAGCTCCGGCAGCCATTATGCATGCATCATAATTACTATGTCTGCGACTTGTTAAAAAACCCGCGGAATTTTCCTAAAACAATTGTTTTAATGTTTGTCTGTCAATTCAGTTCATGAAAAATTTTCTTCCTCTTTTGATTATTGGTCTATTGTTTTTTGGTTGCATTTCACCTTCAACTCCATCAATTCCCCTTCATTTAACTAATGCTTCTCTTCCAGCCACTAATTCATCTCAGATCCAGACTATCAATACAACTACGACCAGCATACCAGTAAATAGTTCCAATTCATCTGGCATTTCAAATGTTTCATCAACCAATAACAACACTTCACCTACAAGTCAGAATACTTCTGCACCGGTACTGATTCAGCTTATCATTCCAGCATCCATTGAATCAAACTGCATAGGTTTTCTTGTTGGTGATTCAACCGAGCTTCAAAATATTCCTATTGCCGGAGGGGCATGGGCGAGACCCCACCCCGGTCCTTTTGCGTGGGGGTTTATTGAGAAAACTCCTGGAATTTATGATTTTAGTGAAACTGATGCCTGGGTTATATCTGCACAGCAAAGCAACGTTGCCCTGCTTGCAACTATTTGGCCGTTTGCAGATTGGGATCAGACATGCAAACAAAATTGTGAAGTTGATTCAAGCGATCAATTTTATCCAAAAACAAAGGGTGGTTTTACTGGTGGCATACCTGCAAAAAGATGTGCACCATGCAATATGACTGCATATGAACATTTCATTGCTACACTTGTCGAACGATATGATGGTGATGGTGTCAATGATCTACCAGGTCTTAAACTTCCTATAAATTACTACGAAATTCTGAACGAACCTGCAATGGATGACAAAACACTTACCTTCTTTAAAGGCACTAACATGGATTATCTGGAACTTCTTAAATCCAGCTATGAGGCCATCAAATCAACGTGTGCCAATTGCAAGATTGTTCAGGGTGGTGCCGCTGGTATTGATTTTAAGTTTCTCTCTTTTTGGGAAACATTTTATTCATCTGGTGGTTCGCAGTATGTTGACATTGCGAATATTCATTACATTGGTAACGGCGATCGTGACACATTGAATGTAAAAAAATTCAAACAGACAATAAATAATTATGGTGTAAACAAACCCATCTGGGTAACTGAAGCGCAGTACAGTTCAAAGGATTCCATCACCAGTTCGTTTGAAGGTTCACTGGATGCTGGTGCTTCCAGGGTATTTTTTGTGAGTTTCAAAATAGGTGAAATGAATCCACCCGTTTTTGGGGAATATTCTTTGGAATATCAAAGTTTAGCTGCCAAATGCAAATAATTTTTTAGTTACTTTTTCTTCTTTTAAAATCATTTTTGCAATCATGAAAACTACACATGCAAGTATCAGAAAGTTTATTATTGCACCTAAGAAAGAACCCCATTTCAGAACTATCGGACCGAGTGCAAGTGTTGCGTTTTGTCAAGGCATAAAGGTGTATTCATGACCAGAATCAAATCAGTATCCCGGGATAAATGTTCGGGTTTCGGGATAAGGCAGAAGGCTATTATAATGCCAGAGCTAGAAAGTATGGGAATTTCTACAAAGTAGACAAAGGTGAGTTTGGGGATAATGAAGATTCTCGCGCACAAGATGGAAGGGATAAGAAGCTT
>JBDRIM010000020.1:0-13459 GCA_043816005.1 Microcaldota archaeon | reverse complement strand
TGGTATTGACCCTGATCTGAGAAGAATAGAGAAATATATCCCAAATGCAACAGCAAAAGATATAACTGCTTTTTTCAGCGAGATAACTGACAAGCTTATTGCAGAAAATGCGATCTCAGCAATAAAACCGAATTATGCATATTTTGCCCAGTATGGATTTGATGGATTATATGCACTTAGAGATATTCTTAACCGCTACCGCAATAAAACATGGGTAATTCTCGACGTTAAAAGAGGAGATATTGGAAAAAGTAGCGATGCATATGCAAAAGAAGGATATGATTTCTGGGGTGCTGATGCCCTAACCATAAGTCCTTACATGGGATCTGATTCTGTTTTACCATTTTTAAGGGAAGGAAAATTAGCATATATCTTATGTCGAACATCCAACAAAGGTGCAGAGGATTTCCAAACTAATCTCGTTGAAAAAATGCCACTTTACGAATCAGTAATGGATAAAATTCTTGAATGGAACTGTGGTGCGGTTGTCGGTGCAACTTCTGATGCCATAAAAAAACTCGCTAAAAAAACTAATGGGAAAGTTCCGTTTTTGATTCCTGGTATTGGTGCTCAAGGCGGAAATCTTGGAATGGTTCTTGATGCGATTAAAGACCACCTACCAATCCACAGAATTAATGCGTCCTCATCAATTGCATATGCCTTTGAAAAAGGTGGTAGACCAGTAGATGCTGCAGTAAAAGAAGCAGAAAATATGAATAAAGAAATTAGGAAATATTTTTGAGTAACGAGGTAGAAATATGAAAATATATGTTCCTCCAAAATATTCACATAAGGGTCAAAATGGCAAACTTTTGATTATAGGAGGCAGTAAAATTTATCACGGAGCACCAATGTTCTCCATTCTTGCAGCAAGACGATTTGTTGATCTTCTTTATTTTTACCCTGGAGAGAATGATCCATTTTTGATTAATGCAGTAAAAACAATTCCAGAAGCCATGATTGTTTTTGATGTTAGCATGGCCAAAAAATGTGATTGTGTACTTTTTGGGATTGGTTTGGCAGATGCAAAAATAGATGTTGATTATCTTGTAAAAAACAGTAAAAAACTGGTTATAGATGGGGATGGACTTATGGCAGTAAAAGATAAACTTTGCACACTTACTCCCGGGTCAGTTATCCTCACCCCACACGAAAACGAATTCAAAAATTTGTTTGGGTGTGGTGGTACTAAAGATAATGTTCAAAAAATGGCAGATAGTTATGGAGTTGTTATATTGAAAAAAGATCCAAAAGGAGATATAATCTCAGATGGAAAGATAACAAAAATAAACAAAACCCATAATCAAGGTATGACAAAAGGCGGTACAGGTGATGTGCTTGCTGGGCTTGTTGCTGCACTTTTTTGTAAGAATTCTGCCTTTGATTCTGCATTTACTGGAGCAAAACTCAACGGCCTTGCAGGCGAGAGGTTAAAGAAACGATTTGGATATGATTTCTGTGCATCTGATTTGGCAAATGAATTGGCAGTAGTGAAAAGATGATTTTATGGATGTTACTGATTTGAAATTTGATGATAAACATGATTATTTATCAACTGGTTTCCAGGCAACCAACCTTGGAAAAGCAATAGAAATAATTGAAAGAATGAAAAAAGATGATGCACTTGTTTTCCTTACTTTTACTTCAAATATGGTTGCTTCTGGTCTTCGTGGTGTTTTTGCCCAGATGTGCAAGAAAAAATTTGTTGATGTTGTAATAACTGCAGGCGGTAGTCTTGATCATGACCTTATCCGCTCATCGAAAAAATACCATATAGGGGATTTTATGATGGATGATAAAGAACTCCATCAAAAAGAGATAAATAGAATAGGCAACCTTTTGGTTCCAAACGAATGCTATAGTTATTTAGAAAAATTCATGCAGCCTGTTTTCGAAGAGCTTTATCAAGAGCAAAAAATGGTTTCGCCATCTCAGATTGCAAGAAAGATAGGAGAAAAAACAAAAGAAGATTCATTTCTTTATTGGTGTAATAAGAACAAAATACCAGTATTCTGTCCTGGAATAACAGATTCTGCCATTGGATTACAAACATACTTTTACAAACAAAAAAGGAAAGATTTCGGGATAGACGTTACTAAAGATATGAATGAGCTTGCCCAACTTGCCATGAATGCAAAGAAAACAGGTGGGATTGTTCTTGGTGGTGGTATATCAAAGCACCACGCAATAGGAGTAAATTTATTGAGAGATGGATTTGAATATGCTGTTTATGTTACCACTTCATCACCCTGGGATGGCTCATTGAGTGGAGCTAGAACCAATGAAGGAATTTCGTGGGGTAAAATTAAATCTGATGGAAAATTAAACCATGTAACTGTCGATTGTGATGCATCAATTGCAGTTCCTCTTATGATGGAGAAATTTTTGAAGTGATAGATATGTCTGACCTAATATTTTTTGTGCTTGCGTTTTTGGCTGGATTCTTGGTGAAGGTAGTGGATTGGATGGATGATGAAAAAAAGAAACCATCTTGGTTTAAACTACCGCTTGGGTTTGCATATGGAATTTTGATTGGGTATATTATCAGTACTGCTAGTTTTGGATTGTTGTTTTTAGGGGCATTGCTTGCGCAAGTTCTTGCAAGAAAAATAGACACTATATCTCATAGATTCGGATTTTTGGTGGCAATTTTATCCTTGTTATATTTCGGATTTCCGGGAATTGAACCGATATTTTTATTATACTTCATGGTACTTGCCTTCTTAGATGAAGAAGATTATATAGGAAAATGGAGATTGCTTGCAGAACTTAGACCATTCTTAAAGATAGGAGCACTAACAATGGTTTTCTTTGGTAGATTTGACTACTTTATAGGGATAATCCTATTTGATATTGGTTATACAGTATTTGGTACAGTTAGCAAGAGTATAAAAGTAAAGAAGGAGAAAATTGGCTATGGTGGAAGGGCTAGAATTCGCACTAAGGTATCCATTCAGTGATAGCGCTAAAGAATATATAAAAAATATAGATATTAGCGAACGAATTATCGAACTTGCAGTAGAACGCATAAAAAAAGCCCTTAGTGAAAAAAACAGTCCAAGAATGATCCTGCATGATGCGGATAAAAAAGAGGAAATTGCTTCGTTTGCTGCTGCAAGAATGATTTTGGGCCATCTTCACAATAATTTCCTAACAAATCGCTTTGCTGTTAACGAATCAAAAATCGTACGAAGCCACCTTGATCATGATGATGAATCAACAATAAATAGAGTTGGTGCTGTTTTTGGGATAAATGTTAGAGTTGAAAAACGACTATTACTTGATCTTCCAACCTACCTCAAGTTCAGCCTTAGAAACCCACATTATAGACTGATAAATAGGAAATTGTTTAGGGGGTTTGTTGAACTGAACGTTGATGAAAAGAAACGATTGATAGAGGAAGCAGTAAAGAAACACATTGAAAACATCCCACTTGTAAAGGACCCGCCAGATATGATAAAAGATGCAGGTCAAAGATTACTTAATGAAATTCCAAAAAGTGAAAGTAGAGTGATAATTAATGTGGAAAGCCACCCACCATGCGTTGCTAAACTTTTTGAAGAAATGAAAAAACACAACAACCTTCCTCATCAGGCCAGATTGTACATAGTTACGTACTTTTTGGCTATTGGAATGAATGAAAACCAGATTACCCAACTATTTAGCGATCTTCCTGATTTTAATGAAAAAGTTACACGTTACCAAGTAAGTCACATAAAGAAAAAAGGGTATAAAGTGGCTTCCTGCGCAACAGTGATGACCTACGGACTTTGTTGTGCTGTTTGTAGAATAGCACATCCAATGAACTGGCCTGGTTTACGAAGTGGTGAGGTGAAAAAATGAACCAGCAGGATTTTTTGGAAGTTAAAAAAATATTTGCATCATATTACGAAAATGCAGACATACGAATACCTGGGATAGAACAAAGGGAATTTGGTTTTGGAAATATTAAAAAAATAGATGCACGCCACTTAAACTTTGCAAATGTAACAGAATTCAAACGCTATCTTGCCACAAATACGCCTTTGTTTGTCTCCCATTCAACTGCCTACTATGAATTCCCTGGAGCAACACCAATACAAAAAAAGCAATGGAAATGCGCGGATTTGGTCTTTGATTTAGATATACATGCGGAAGGAAAATATGGAGCATTTGCCAAGCTTGATGAAGTTAAAAGAGACCTCATCCGTCTTGTTAATGATTTTTTGATAAATGATTTTGGCATCAAAAAAGAGCACGTTGTTATGGTTTTTTCTGGAAATAGAGGTTACCATGTCCACGTACGTGATCCTGCATTTATATCAATTGGCGGTGAAGAAAGAAGAGAGCTTGTTGATTATGTAATGGGACAAGGATTGGATTACACCCAGTTTTTTATTGTGGCAGACAATAAACGACTTGTCGGACCAATGCCAGATGAAAGTGGATATAGAGGAAGATTGGCACGTGGAGTAATAGATATAATTAATGAAAAACCAACAGTGATAACACGTTTGTTCACAAAAGAGAAAAATAGGGAATTTTTCATCAGTGGGGTAAATGAAGGGAATTGGAGTAAAACTTCTTTGAAGTTTGGTGACCTGATAAAACGACTTAAAATTGTAGCTGACGAATTACCAATCCATTCTGTTGATACGGACGTTGGAGTTACACAAGATTTAAGCAAACTTATAAGAGTGCCAAATAGCATCCATGGAGAAACTGGTTTGATTGCCAAGATTGTTGATGATATTGAAACATTTACACCCTGGAAAGATGCAATAATAAAAAATAACGTTGATATAAAAATAAGATTCATAGAAGATGTACCTGAACTTGAATCTGTTTTCGGTGGGATTGGACCATTCAAAAAAGATTCGGAAATAGAACTCAAACAGCATATAGCTGTTTTTTTAGTATGTAAAGGAAGTGCAATCATTAGTAGGTGAATTTATGGCTGGAATATCGGATCTTGATGAACTATTGAGAAAGATGAAACCAACTCTAAACAAAGAAAAATATTACATTGGGTCTTTTGATGAAGGAGAGTTGATGACTCTGGCAAATTATCTTGATTGTATCGTCTGTGTTTACAAAGAAAATAAAGGCTTAACCACAATATTTACCGAAGATGTACTGAAGGATATGAAAACATTAACAAAAAAAATTGCAGGACCATTTGCACTCATAACACTTGAAGTACATTCAGATCTTCTTGCGGTAGGGTTTATGGCTAAAATAGCTTCGGCACTTGCAAAAGAAGAAATAAATTGCAACGCAGTATCTGCTTATTATCATGACCATGTTTTTGTACAATATAAAAGAAAAGAAGATGCATTAGCTGCGCTGGAAAGATTACAAAATAAAAAGGACCAATGTTGTCCTTGAAATTCCTATTTCAAGACAATCAGGAAGGCTTTGCCTTCCTGCCACCTTTTTGAATCTCCTTTTTAGAGAATAAAATTAAAAATTATTTTTTATCTTTAGAAGATAATTGGATCTTAGGTGGAATCAACGGTGCAGTCAAACCAAGAACACGTGCGATCAAAGTCCCGTTTGCACTTCCACTGTAATTAACTGCGCTTAATACGATAGATGCATAATCATCTGGCACTTTTTTTGTCTTTTTCCAGGTATCTAAGATAGATTTTGATGTTGCAGTATCTTCTTTTGCTAGAAGAATACCTTTTATTTTTAGATTACCCACCTTATCTTGATAATCAGCCGTATAAACGTAGGTTATTTCTAAAGTTTCTGCATCAAGTGCCACATCTTCAATAGAAATGTTTATACTAAGCCCCTGGATGCTTGTTTTAGGGGTTTTAGAGCCACTTACTTCTAGTATCCTTTCACCAACAATCATTCAATTCGCCTCCTTAATAGTAGGGTTCATTGTATACGATAAACTATTAAAACCTATAGCAAAACGAATAATTTAGCATATTTACAATATGATTCAAAAAAATTATTGCTCTTTCAACGAGACTAAAACAATGCTTCCTTTGTGGTTTAGTGTATCTGATAGGAATGGATATTGTGGCGCACTTTTCTCTTCAGAAAGATATCTTGGAACTTGAGGGGGATGAACAAGATGTTCTATCAATATCAACTAACGTCGTAATTACAACTTCTAAAGGTAAACTTCCACTATTCTGGAATTAAAAACATTTCCTAACAACAAAGAAGCATGACTTCTTTTGATAAAATACTATCAGAGAAGACCATCTTCAAAGATGCTTCTGTTCTCTCGCCACATTATGTACCAAAAGACCTGCGTTTCAGGGAGCAGCAGCTCCATGATATTATGAGTATTTTATCATCTGCATTAAAAGGCCAAAAACCCCGAAACCTTATCATCTATGGAAAAACAGGAACAGGAAAAACATGCACTACTAAGAGGGTTATAGAAGAGTTTATCGAAGCGAAAAACGAACATAAGGCAAGTACACACTACATAAATTGCAGAATATACAATTCAAGATATAGAATTCTGCAAAGAATACTAAAAGGATATGTACCAGAATTGGAAAAGGCAGGTTTTGGTCTGCCATTCCTCTATGAAAAATTAGTTGAGATTGCATCAAAAGATGAACAAGTGATTATTGTTTTGGATGAAATAGATATGATCAAGGATCTTGATGATCTTGTTTACACTTTAACACGTTCCAATGATGAAATCAAAAAAGGCGGAGTAAGCATAATTGGAATCTCAAATAGACTATCTTTCAAGGATTCGCTTGATCCAAGAAGCAGAAGCAGTCTTTATGAGACTGAAATGATATTCCAACCATACACAGCAGAACAACTTAGAAGGATACTAGATCAAAGAGTGCAAGAGGCATTCGTACCAAACACAGTTGATTCATCTGCGATAAATTTGGCTGCTGCAATAACCTCGCAGGAGAATGGCGATGCAAGATATGCACTTAAACTACTCAACAAAGCAGCTGAGATAGTTCAACAAGAAAAACGACAAAAGGTAATAGATACTGATGTTGAGGCTGCAAGGAAAAATGTTGAGTTAGATATCACTCTTGAAACCGTAAACACTCTGCCTGAAATGCATCAATTAGTTCTTTACTCAGTTGCCAGTCTGACAAGCAATGGAAGCAGATATTCAAGACTAGATGGAACTGAGAATACAGGTATGCTTTTGTCTGGAGAGGTTTACGAAGAATATGAAAAAGCATGTAAAATGAGCAGAAAAAGACCTAGAAGTTCAAGATGGTATAAAGAATATTTAAATGATCTTGAAATACTTGGTTTGATAGTAACAACTCCAAGTGGAAAAGGTATAAGAGGACAAACTACATTGATAAGACTTGGTCCGCACCCAGAACATATTCTAACTATTATGAAAAAGAATTTGTTTGGTGGGTAGTTAGATATTCTTAAGTTCTTCAACAATTCTGATCATATTTATTTTCCCATATTTTTCTACGTGAATTATACCACGGCCTTCTAATTTCCTAGTTATGCGATGCGCTTTAAGACGACTCATCCCAGGAAGTTTTGCTATTTCACTTTGTGTGGACATGCCTTCTTTGCTCATAAGCAATTGAACGATTTCTCTTTCATCATGACTTAGGAACTTCATAATAATGCCAATATTTGTCTTGACAATATGTTTTTGTTTCTCCAACGTTTGTGTCATAATACTGTATACAATAAGACCAGAAAGTAATCCAAAAACACCCATAAGCACCATAAATTCAATGTGGTTGTGGATGAATGGACTAAGAATTTCAGGTATTTCCTGGCCCTGAGAATAAAGTGCAAATACAAAAGCAAGAGCAGTGGTGAGGAAAATGAATGTAGACACGACGAACAAACCAATTATAATCTTTTTTCTGATCTCCATGAGGTGTAAATGGATTGTTTCATTATTTAATATATATTGTTTCAGCCAAATGAAACAATGGTGAAATTGTGAATAATGGTATTCAAATTCAAAAAACAACAGTATATTTGTTTGTTGGTTTGTTTGTTGCAGTTCTTGTGGGCGGGTACATAGTATTTGGTACGGCCTCGACACCAAGTAAGAGCCAAATAGGAGTTGAAGACAACTCCATCCCCCAAAGTCCACCTGATAATGGGCAAGCAACCCAACAAGCGAATGACAACCAACCGCAAGGTGACGGTCAGCAACAGGGTAATAGCCAAGAAGTTCAAGAGATTTACATAAAGGCATTGCCAAATGGCACATATGATAAAAAAGAAGTGAGAGTAAAAAACGGGATTCCCGTTAGACTGCATTTTACTACTCAAGGAAATGTTGGGTGTGGAAGCTACCTTGTACTTTATGGCTTGAATAAAAATACAGTTTCAAGAAACGGACAAGAGGGAATAATAGAATTTACTCCGACCCAAAAAGGAACGTATGAATACAACTGTGGCATGCGTATGTGGCAAGGCGGTAAATTAATAGTAGAGTAAAGGTGATTTAATGGGAAAATTATTGAAAGTAAACGGAATGCACTGTAAATCATGTGAGTTATTACTCACAGATGTACTTTCAGAAATAAACGGAGTTACGAATGTAGAAATAAGTCAAGCAAAAGGAACAGTAAAATTTGATTATGAAAATGAACACGTGGTGAAATTAGTAAAAGATGAGATAAAGAAAAATGGATATTTGGTGTTGCAATGAACGAGTATGAACTAAAATTAAAGGGAATGACATGTGGCTCATGTGAAACCTTGGTAGAACGGGCAATAACACAACAGGGAGGAGAATTATGTGAGATAAATGCAAGTGAAGGTAAAGTCAAACTAAGATGCGATGAAAACAGATTAGAAGAGATCAAACAAAAACTTGCAGAGAAAGGATTTGCTGAAAAAAATGATCATCAACGAGGCAGACCAGAACGAGTTATTGAATATATATCAAATATATTCCAAGGTAAACCACAAACAGCAGTTGAATCTCGTTTGGCTGAATATGTGATTGGTTCAGGCGCATTGATGATGATATTAACTGCAATTTTCTTTATTGTGTACCCGGCAAGCTTTCAAACAGTTAGACCTTACATGCTACTATTCGTACTTCTTTACGGCGGAGTCAATATGATTTTGTTTTCTTATTATCACATAAAATGTTATTGGAAAAATATGAATTGCTCCAACGGAATGATGGTAGGAATGACTGTTGGTATGATGAGTGGATTTTTAGCAGGTGCACTTGTAGGTGCAACAAACGGTATGTTCCTAGGATCCATCATTGGAATGGTATTTGGAATCGCACCAGGATTAGCACTTGGAAAACATAGTGGGATCATGGGCGCTATGGAAGGCATCATGGCAGGGATAATGGCTGGTACTATGGGTGCAATGCTTTCTGTTATGATGATAAATGATAACATGATATTGTTCTTGTACATACTTTTTGGATTATGCGCAGTGATGATCGGAGGCCTAAGTTATATGATGCACAGAGAAGCAGGTGAAACACCAATAAAAGAATTTAAAGTCAAATTTGCCACCTTCTTTCTAGTTGCACTAGCTGTGACCATTCTTATGGCTGTGATTATGATGTACGGCCCTAAGAATGGATTGATCTATCCTTGAGTGATATCATGAAAATTGAATTATCAATAAATGGAATGCATTGCGCGTCGTGTTCAGTTTTGATTACACGAGCATTGCAAAAAACAACTGGAGTGAAATCTGCAAATGTTAATTATGCAGCAGCTAAAGCAATTGTTGAATTTGACGAGACTAAAACTAGCGAGAACGAACTTGTTGCAGTAGTTAACTCTAAGGGATATAAGGCCACAGTAGGTGTTGATAGGGAACGAGAAAAACAACTGCGTGAAAAGGAAATAGCGGACCTTAAAGGACTATTTCTCACCAGTTTCATTTTTGCTTTACCTGCCTTCATAATCGGGATGTTCTTAATGGACTTTCCTTATAGGGTGCTCGTCCTTTTTCTCCTGTCAACACCAGTTCAATTTATAATCGGAAGAGGATTCTATTTGGGGGCTTGGAGCGCATTTAGAAATAAAACTGCGAGTATGGATACGCTTATTGCAGTAGGAACAAGTGCTGCTTATTTCTACAGTGTTACGGCATTGTTTGGATTTGTTGAAGAACAATATTTTGAAACTTCTGCAGTGCTCATAACCTTGGTTATTCTTGGAAAATACCTCGAAGCAATAGCAAAGGGCAGAACTTCTGATGCAATAAGAAAATTGATGGGGTTATCACCAAAAATAGCAATAGTGATAAGAAAAAAGAAAGAAATTGAGATTCCTATTGCAGAAGTAATTGTTGGAGATATAGTAGTAGTAAAACCAGGTGAAAGGATACCAGTTGATGGAACAATTGTCGAAGGTAGATCTGCAGTAGATGAAAGCATGATAACTGGGGAAAGTATCCCTGTTGAGAAAAACATAAAATCAAAAGTAATCGGAGGATCGATTAACAAACATGGATCATTCAGATTTAAAGCTGAAAAAGTTGGACAGGACACTGTGCTTTCGCAGATTGTTAAATTAGTTGAAGATGCACAGGGAAGTAAAGCAACAATACAACGATTTGCCGATGCTATAAGCGCAGTCTTTGTTCCAGTAGTTATATTGATTGCAGTTCTATCATTTGCAATTTGGTATTTTGTTCTTGGCCAGACATTCTCATTTGCACTTGTAATCGCAGTTTCAGTGCTCGTTATAGCATGTCCATGTGCATTAGGACTTGCTACTCCAACTGCAATTATGGTTGGAACTGGCATTGGTGCACAAAAAGGCATTTTGATCAAGAATGCAGAAGCACTTGAAACCATGCACAAAATAAATGCAATGGTATTTGACAAAACAGGAACTATAACTGAGGGAAAACCAAAGGTCACAGATCTCTTAATAATTGGCAATATGAAAAAAACTGAGATTCTTAGTACTGCATGGGCAGTTGAAAATAACTCAGAGCATCCGCTTGCTGACGCCATAACCGAATATGCAAAGACCAATGGTGCAAAACTCCATAAGATTACACATTTCAGAGCAATACCAGGACATGGTGTAGAAGGAAAATTAGGCAAGGTAATAATATATCTTGGAAAGCCTGAAGGAAACGAAACTGAAAAAATACAACAGATAGTCGTGAAACTTCAGAGTGAAGGTAAAACGGTGATGCTGTTACGTGCGAATAAAAAAATAATAGCGATTTTCGGAGTTGCTGATACTTTGAGGCAAACAAGTGTTGAAGCGATAAAAGAATTGAAAAAATTAGGAATCGAACCATGGCTGATAACTGGTGATAACAAGAGAACAGCAGAGGCTATTGCAAAAACTGCAGGTATCGAAAAGATATTTGCAGAGGTTCTTCCACAGCAGAAAGCTGAATATGTGAAAAGATTACAGAGTGAAGGTAAGAAAGTGGTTATGGTGGGAGACGGCATTAATGATGCTCCAGCACTTGCTCAGGCTGATATAGGTATTGCTATAGGAAGCGGAACAGATGTAGCAATGGAAACAGGATCAGTAGTATTGATGAGAAGTGACCCAATGGACGCTGTACGGGCAATAAGACTCGGACGTGCAACAATAAACAAAATAAAACAGAATATGTTCTGGGCGTTGTTTTATAACATTCTAGGTATACCAATTGCAGCAGGTTTGTTATACCCAACTTATGGGATTTTGCTTTCACCAATGATCGCAGGTGGTGCAATGGCGCTCTCAAGCGTCTCAGTGGTTGCAAGTGCATTAACACTCAAATGGGCAAAAATTTAGGCGGTTTTATGAACAAAATTATGATAGTTGTTGGAATTGTAGTTGTGATGGCTACTCTAGGAATTGTTTTTGCAAGTGCAGAAACATCTGTTGGAACCAGCCCTACTCTGGACCCAAGTGATACCCAGAATTATGGAGCAGAACAAACAGTTAATCTTGCATTAGCATCGAATGGATATTACATACCGAATGAAATCAGGACGAAAGTTGGTACGAAGATTACTTTGATCGGTGATACAACTACTCTAACTGGATGCATGCAAACCGTCGTCATTAATGGATATGGCGTTTCAAAACGAATGTTGCCAGGGGACAATGTAATAGAATTTATTGCAGACAAACCAGGAACTTATAGTATTACTTGTTCGATGGGTATGGGAGTTGGAAAATTTATAGTTGAAGACGAAGATGGTAGTGTTCCTGCCACACAAGAAGTGCTACCCGCAAAACATACATGTGGAGCGGGGGGATGTGGATGTGGTGGTTAAATCATACTAACAATCCTTTCTAAGACAAAGTATAGTGCTATTTTCTTTATTTTATTTGTAATAACTTTAGCAGTTTTCTCAATAACATCAGATATAATTGTACTTGGCACACTAAGCATAAATCCATTTGTAGATACTGGACGCGTTCTTCTTATAGGTATAATAAGCATTCTAATTGCTCTAAATATTACTGTTTTATTGTATAAATACGACGTAAAGAATAAGATTTCTCCAGCTACAACAGCACTTGGTGCAGTAGTTGCATTATTCACAAGTAGCTGTCCCATTTGTCAACCAATATGGCTATTTTATTTTGGTTTCGGATCAACAACCGCATTCCTCACTGAATTGGCTTGGTATTTTGGATTTTTGAGTGTGGCGTTATTGATATTTTCTCTTTATAATTCAACAAAAAATTGTACAGTAAAAAATAAAAATTAATCACAAACATTTACGGTCATTTGAACTGTTGCAGTGCATACGCCGTCAGTCATTGAGAGCGTAACAGTTTCTGGTGTGAAACTTGTAAGTACAGAACAATTTTGAGTTGTGTGTCCAACAGAAACCACGGTTGGTGTATCATTTGATGTAACTGCACCAGAATCATAAGCCACAGGATACTGGAAAGACGCCCCATCACTAGCAATTACGAGATAGGACGTTCTTCCGCCATCACTAAATCTTGGATCTCCTGCCACACTACCGGAATGTTCCTGGAAAACAACATATTGCATGTCACCTTCATTGGTTAATACAACATTTGCAGTTCCTGCTGTTGCAAAGAATTGTCCTGCATCACTGCCAGTAGCTTCAGTATAATTGCCACTTGCAAGTCTAACAAATAACCTATTTGTACCTGGTAGGTAAACTAATGAACCAGATGTTACACCAGATATTTCAAAGCTACCTTCTTCAGCAGACAACGAAATTGAATGACCAGCAAACGTTTGTTCGCCAGCACCTTGAATAGGTAATGTAACTGAAGTTTGATGGGTCATAGTTATGTTGATGCGATCTTCTGGACCAATATCAGTGCCATCGTAAGACATTGTATATTCGATAGACGACCCTGAAACTGAAATTGAGTCTCCAGAAGCAAGAACTTCATCTGAAACAACGCCTTTTGACAATGAAACAATATTTCCATCTATACGTCCTATGGATATAGAACCTTCATCTGACAATGGAATAGCATCAGTAATAATTGCAATCTCTGAGGTTTTTGAATCAGTATTTACTGCACCAACATACAACTTCAAACTA
>JBDRIM010000019.1:0-5907 GCA_043816005.1 Microcaldota archaeon | reverse complement strand
CATGAGAAGGCTTTTTTGTAAGGAGAGCCATCGTGTCTTTAGTATAATGTATATGTTTTTGAGTATCTTTTAAATAACCCATAAACTCCGTCTGACCTGTTTTCTTTGCAATTTTAATAAGTTCATCACTGTTTCTAACGTTTTCTTCCGCCGTCAAGCTTATTGCTGAAATATGACTCAGCCTATCGCTCTGCTCACCCATCTGCTTTGCCGCATCAGTATAAGGCTTAGTCAAATCAGGACTATACTCTCTCCCTAAATCACCATTATATACTGACATTTTAGACACTTGCTCAAGTGCTTTTCCTACTTCAGCATCAGCTTTTGCTGCCAATTTTAATGACTGTTTGCGCATTTCCACATCTAATGAAGTTGGCTTTAATGGAGGATTCTCCTCAGCATTATAACGGATAGTTATGGCCTGTGTTTGCAGTTTTTGTGCCCGGTCTATAAGATCATTCATTGAATCAGTCTGGTTGCTTCTTGCTTTAGCAACATTTTGATAGTGCTGGCTTTCCGGAGATTCAAATTGCATCCAATCATGCACAGCATCGTAATGTTTCACATCCGGTGATTTGATATAGCCGGTTTTAAGGTAGCTTGACCGAGCTTCCGATTCTTTCACCTGAGAATCTGCATCGGTGGCAGCTTTTTTAGCATAATCCTCATAAGGTTGTGATTTTACAGAAGAAAAGTATGGAGTGAATGAATTTGTTACTGTAACCTGTTTCTGAGTGGAAGACGCAGGTAGGTTTTCCACTGGAACACTAACAGTATGAGGTTGACTCAACAAATCTTCTTTGCCGTCTTGTCTAAGATTCAAATAAGTTCCATAGCTCATTGAAGTCGTAGTGGCGGCGGCCTCCTTATCAAACCAATTCACATAAATTGTACTGTTTGGATTCACATATCCACCGGTTTCAGAAGATATCGGGGAAAATGTCTTGGCAAAAGTATCTTGATGGTATTCCACAGTTTTAACCCCAGCAAGCTTTTCGAATTTTCCACCCAATGAAACATAATTAAGACCTGCAAGTGCTCTTTTCGCATCTTCATTGAAACCAACTGCATTTGAATTAATCGAGGAAACTTCTTTAGCATAAACTGCTTCTTTTGACATACCTGTTTTAGCTGAAACATCCTCAACATGCTGATCAAAATGGGTTTTATCGGAATGAACATCGTATGCACCTGCAGTAAATATGTTAACAGCTACATCCAAGGGCATTGCAGTTTTAGCTACAAATACCGAACCTGCGCCATAACTGGCAGAAGAAGGATCACCAGCAGATGTAAGACCTCCAAGTTCTCCTGCAGTTGTAGCATGTTTTTGTAGATCAGTTATTGCAGAATCCATTGAAGTTACTGCACATAAAACATTGAGTGAACTCGCAGATAAACCAGTGGAATCCTTTGCGGATTGTTCTTTTAATTTTACTAGTTCCTGTTCGTATACCTTTAATTGCTTTGAACTAAGTTCGGTATTTGTTAATTTATCTGTCAAATCATTTATCTGCACTGTAAGTTTTTGAAGCGAGTCTGCATTTCTAGATAGATCTGCAACCACAGGGGATAAAGTTGTATGGGCTGCGGCTGCATATTGGACGGCATTATACATGAGGGCTGCAGATGCAAGTGCAGGGTCAATTCTTCCGAATTTTTCCAATGCTTCTTTTGTAAATGCTCCACGCGTGTCAATTGAATTTGGATTCAGTTTTATGAATTGATCAACAATAGAACCAGAACCGGAAACAGCAGCATTGAGTGAATCCCGTTCAACCGTAAGAGCAGATGAATACTCGGTTAAAAGACTAGACAATGGTACGTTCATCTGTTCTTTCTTCATCTCTTTAAATTGTTGATCAGTTTGATTAGGATTTAATAAATTTCTCATGTCTCCAATAAGTTCGCTTTTTTTCTCATCTAATTGCTGTACAAGTAATGGCTTAACTTCCTTAAGCATTGCATCAGTTATTTCAGGGCGGTTGTTGAGTTTTGTTCCAGCCACAATTGCTTCTGCTTCTTTTATAGAAAGTGTAACTTTTTCTTCCTTGGCACCTTTATAGGTGGCTTTAACAGTAAACTCAATAGAATTGTAGTTAGTTAAACTCTGTGCTTCGGTATCAAACCCATGTTTTTTAAGTTGCTTTTTTAAAGGATCAATACTGGTTACACCAGTTAAATCCTCAAGCACAGATTTTAGTTTCTCATCTCTTGCCTCTAATTGATCTCCGGAAACAAGCCCATGTGCCTGAAGCCGTTCGCCCATTGCACGTTCAAGATTCGCAACGTTTGAAGGTTTACAAATTATTTCATAATCTTCATCAGCATTTTTTAGCATGGATGACAAACCAATTGCAAATACAGGATCTGCCATTAATTTCTTCTTTTGTGAATCGGATAATTCTTTGTTAGTCTCATCATAAAACTTCGGCCCAACTCCACCCTTTGGAATCTTAACAACAAATTTATTTCCATTAGATCCTTTAACAACAACTCCAGGATTTGCACGTGTGTCAGTACGATTAATAGCTTGATTAAACGTTTGACCTGCGATATATTCAGCAGCATCAAGAGCACGAGATAATAATGTAGTACTACTAACCATTTGCCCTAAAACAGTATTATTAAATACTAAAAATGCAATACCCAAAAGACTGCCATTTCCACCAATTGCAGATCGAAGTTTATCAATTATACTTCCAGAACCGCCAACGAATAATTGAAATAAACCATTACCGCCTTTTGCTTCTGATGCAAGCCCTTTCATACCTCCAACAATCTTTGATCCTCCAATCAAACCATGGGAACGCAAAGAAGCAACAGTTCGTGGAGTTATACCTTTTCCACCTCTCATTTCTCCTAAGGCCTTACCTGCGGCTGCGCCTTTTGCAGTTTGAGGTATGCCACCACGGGCCTTCTTAACACCAGCCATACCACTTTTCCAGGCAGCAGCAGTTTTTCCCTTTCCAGTAACCAAACTTTTTACCATTTGTATAAGGCCCACAATACCCTGAGAGGAAACTTGATCTTTTGTTCCCATTTTTGTTGTTGTTTTCCCCCCAACACCCAAAACAGATTTTTCACCTTTTGCTATTCCGGAAATATCACCAACAGCCCCCTTGACTGCCTGAGCCATTGACATAGTATCAAAACTGGCCATGCTTCTGGCTCTAGCCTGATAACGCAAATGACTTCCAAGCCTTGGCGCGGTTAAATCAAAAGAACCCATGGGATTTTTTCCTGAATAATATAATGCACCCATAAGAAGCCCTAAAATCAAAAACAATGGAAGACAAAATGCTGGCAGAGTAGTTGTTACTTCCGGAGGTGGACAAATTTTTACATGATCAATTGAAGGAAGAAATTCATTTCCAGCCAAAGGATTTGCCGGTTTATAATAAGGAGGGTCTGGATGATAGGGAATATCGCTCAGATTTGCATTCTTATATAGTTTTGGTATTGGTAAACCAGTTGCATTAAGACAGGCATAAAAACCACAGCCGGAAACAAATGGACAACTGACAAAAGTAAAATCATAACATTCGCCGGGTTTTTTATATCTGCTCACATTCAAAGTTGCCATGCCATTTTCTTTTGTATAAAGACGATAGAGTTGAAGTTCAGCACTTTTATGATCATCAATAAATACAATAATTGGATCGTATGCAACTGGTTGCCTTAACGGACTGGCACTTTTATTTTCATAGTAAACAACCACTTCAAAGGTAGTTTTCAGAGTGTCTTCATAAGTATTCATATAGGAAAATGAATAATTTTGGACAAGTTCACACATGGGACAACCGGTTACATTGCTTTCCTGTCCTGCAGTAATTTGTCCAAGGGCATTCGGATCAATACTGCCACCATAACTAAATGCACTGGTCCATTTACATCCTGTACTGATTCCACTAAACGAATTAGATGGAGAGGAACTGCCAATAGATTTAAGACCAGAAGGAATTACCAAAGGCGAATTAGAACCAACTGCCATGCTATCTGCAAAAAACAAAGAAACCAGAATCAAAACCATAATAAAAAAAGTGTATATTTTCATGTTGAACTGCCTCCTGAAAATGGAATTGATCCTCCTGATGGAGTTGGATTGGGAATCAGACCTGAACCTGGAGTTGCACTCCCGCTAGGAATGGGTTTGGGCATAACTGGGGAGGATGGTGTAGAAATACCACCAATATTAGTCGCAGACGCATATGCCGAAACTTTATTTTGAGTATTGTATGAATAGATTCCTGTAAAATACACAACTCCACCTATTTCTAAACTACATTCACGTTTATAATCTTTTACAGGAAGCTGAATGCCGCAGAAACTTCCTGCCAATAGACTTGGAGAAATAAGACCACAGTCCTGCAAAGGATCTCCGTTCTCCGGGAAAACAATAGGTGCATTGTTAGAGCTGGAAGTATCCATTTTGACAAATGTATAATTTCCAGCAGAATCATTCAAACAACAAAGATGATCCTGTGGCATGCTTGCAATTATGTCCCCGTAAAGATAATTCATTTCATTTACATTATATGGATTTTCTGAAACAACTGAACCGTTCATGTATGTGATATTGCAGTTAAGCGTACCACCAAGTGAACTGCACTTCGTACATGGCTCTGGAATTAGATTATCAGGACAACGAATGTATTGAGACATGCTGGCCACAGTATAAACACCAAATAACATCGCATAACCGGGTTGTTGTACTGATTGGAAAGGTTTATTTGAAATGGAACCAGTGTTCGTCAATACAGTATTAGGGGTAATCCCAACAGCAACTGGAGCAAAATAAGCGGCAGATTGATTCATCTTTTCTTTAAATTGCTTGCTTGCCGCTTCTTGCAATGAACCAGTAGTAGTTTTGACAGTACAATCAACTCCATTTGCACATGATTTTTTGCATCGCCCGGTTTGTATTTCATAATCCGTACAGGGTATGCACGCAACTGATGGCATGGCGTAAACTTTCTGATAAATAAAACTCGGTTTTTCCTTTAGGAGATACTGGCTTCCTTTTTGTAGACCACAGAAACTAGCTCCACTGTATACTTCATCTATTTTTTTGGTTGTTGGATTGTAAGTGTCTGGATAAACAACTGCAGAGGTTCCTGGCAAACCTTTGTAATTTTTATATAATATTCCTATTGAACCTGCATTTACCAGCTTATCCTGATGTGCAAATAAATAATTGTAGAAACCAGTGTAGGTATCATATTCTAATTTTCCTTTTGAATCTAATTTCTTTGCCCAACATTCGTCCCCCCAACCATTAAGATCAATAGAATAACTTGGATCGGGAGTATCTTCATAATATGTTATTTCAAATTCATATTGATATGCTGCACCACAGGGTTTATCTGCACCATTAAATGCATGATTACGTGAATAATCATCAGATACAACTGCCTGCCCTGCTTTTGCAGATATTGTTGAAACAAGACTCTCCACTTTAATATTATCATATGAATAGCCACCAAGAGTAATCCATGGTGAAGTAGAACCATATTTATCATTAGATGCCCAAATGTAAGGTTTCGCATCATGATATGTGAATGGACTTTTACCTTTAGGATTAGTATCTTTAATTAGATAAGGATAACCAGAACAACCAACACCACTACTAACACATATAAGACCACGTGAACCACCATAACCTGAAATTGGCCCCATCATGCAACCACCTAAAGTATCATAATTGCCTTCAAGGTAAATATGGCTACTTAATCCACCGTAAAGTTGTACTTGTCCAGTTACATCCTGAACTTTAACTTTTACTGATGAAATCCTTGAACCTGTCGGAAGTGATATGTCCAGCTTATCTAAAGTATATTGCATATAATTTATATCAGCCTCACCAACATAACCTAACATGCCAGCATAACAAACATAAGCAGGCCG
>JBDRIM010000018.1:0-47845 GCA_043816005.1 Microcaldota archaeon | reverse complement strand
TTTTTGCAATCATTATTTCTTTTACTGCATTTCCAATTATCTTAACCTGTGGCTGGTTCTGGTTTGCTCTATTGTACAAAACTCCATGCCATTCAATCAACCCAAAAGTTTCATCCAAAAGCTTGATGACTTTATCAGTATCAAATTTCTTGCACGAGTACAGATCAAAATAAATTTCATTTGTTCCGTCTGTGTGCGTAAACAAATGCAACGATGTATGGCTTGTAGTGATCATTTGTACATAACTTTGACCTGGGAATTCCAAATCCTCAGCATCAGACCAGTTTAATGGTCCCAGTGGTTTCATCCCTACTGTTTTCATTAACCTATCCACAAAACGTTGGGCATCGTCCTTTGGCAGTGCCGTAAAAGCTGGACTTATCCTTGCGTTTACCGTTATATGTATATGTTCTAATTTCATTTTACATCTTGGTAGATTTCTTTTCAAATCAAATTTATAAATCTATTCCTATTTTCTGAAAGAATTGACTAGATTTTTCATTTTTTTCTCTAGTTCTGATCTACCTGAAACTTTTTATGCGGACATTATTTTAAAAACCTATTCCCACCACAGTTTACAACTTCTGTTATTTTGTGTACAATTGGTAATATTTATATAATCTCAATTCCTATCCTAATCACGGGCAAACGCCCAACTTTTATGGAGAGGGGAATATGACGGTAGAAGTAGTACCAGCTATACTTGTAAAAACAAAGAAAGAACTCCTTTCACGCATCAAACAAGTAATTAATCACGTTAAAGAAATCCAGCTCGACATAATGGATGGAAAATTTGTTCCAAACAAAACAATCAGTATTGAATCTCTTACTGATCTTCCAAAAGCCAAATACGAATTCCATTGGATGGTTCTTGAACCTGAAAAATGGATCGAAAAAATCCGTGGTCCTCATACCCATCTTGTTCATATAGAAACAATAAAATCCATCGAAACGATTGAAGCTACAGTGAAGAAGGTGGGTGGTAAACTTGGTTTTGCCATCAATCCAGAAACTTCATTAGATAAACTTCTTCCATTAATTAAAAAATGCAATCCAGTAAGAGTTTTGATAATGACGGTTCATCCTGGATTTTCCGGCCAAACATATCTCTATGAAATGAAAGAAAAAATCCAGAAACTTCGTGCACTTTATCCCAAATTAGATATTGAAGTTGATGGCGGTATTAATGAAGAAACTGCTCGTCATGCCTATTCTGCGGGTGCAAATATTCTTGCAGCTGCTAGTTCTATTTTCTCCTCAAAAAATATCAAAAATACCATTGCTAATTTGAAAAAAATCGGTGAAACTAAATGAAATTATCTGAAAAAGATCTGAAATTAATGGCAAATACTATTCGTCAGGATATTGTGAAGATGCTTACGGAAGCAAAAAGTGGCCACCCTGGCGGTTCGCTTGGTTTAGTTGACCTCTTTACTGTTTTATATTTCAATTCAATGAATCACGATCCAAAAAAACCAAATTGGTCTGATCGTGACCGATTTGTTCTTTCAAATGGTCATGTTTGTCCTGTTCTCTATACTACTCTTGCAAATGCGGGGTATTTTCCAAAAGAGGAACTAATGGAACTTCGTAAATTAGGTTCAAAATTACAAGGCCACCCCCACCGAGGTTCTGTACCTGGAATAGAAAATTCATCTGGGCCTCTCGGTCAAGGGATATCTCAAGCAGTGGGTATGGCTATTGTTGCTAAACGTGAACATACAAACTGGAAAGTTTATTCTGTTATTGGCGACGGAGAAATGAACGAAGGGCAGGTATGGGAAGCATTCCTATGTGCTGCCAAATACAAACTGGACAATCTTATTGTTTTTATTGATAGAAATAACATCCAGATTGATGGTACTAGTGACGATGTTCTTCCATTAGAGCCATTGGTTGACAAGATGAAATCATTTGGTTTTGAAACCGTTGAAGTCGATGGAAACAACATTTCCGAATTACTCAGGGTTCTTGGTTCGCCTAAATTTAACAACAAGCCTTATGCGATAATAGCGAAGACAATCCCTGGAAAAGGTGTTTCTTTCATGGAAAATAAATTTGGTTGGCATGGTAAAGCCCCAAACAAAGAACAAGGAGAGCAGGCCATCAAAGAGCTTGAGGCCGAACGCAAAAAACTGGAGGCGAGCTAAATGACAACAATTATGCATATTCCGGATCTATTTTCTCCAACAATCATAAAAAAATCAAGTAGAGATGGTTTTGGTAAAGCACTTCTTGAACTCGGTGAAAATCCTAATGTTTGGGCAGTCACTGCTGACGTTTCTGAATCATCAAGAACCCATTGGTTTGCAGAAAAGTTTCCAGATCGTTTTGTCCAGGTGGGTGTAGCCGAACAGAATATGGCGGGGGTTGCAGCCGGAATAGCATCATGCGGAAAAATAGTTTTTATCTCAGCGTTTGCTGCATTCTCACCAGGTAGGAATTTCGATCAAATCCGTGTTTCAATCTGCTACAACAAATCAAATGTCAAAATACACGGTTCCCATGCTGGTGTAAGTGTTGGTCCTGATGGGGCATCTCACCAAATCCTTGAAGACATTGCAATGATGCGTGCTCTTCCTGAAATGGTTGTTTTGGTTCCAGCTGATATGGAAGAAGCCAGAAAGGCAACATTGGAAGCAGCGAAAATAACACAACCAGTTTACATACGCACATCTCGTGAAAATACTCCGGTGTTTACAACTTCTCAATCTCCATTCAAAATCGGAAAAGCAAATGTTCTTCGTGATGGTGAGGATATCGCAATCTTTGCATGTGGGCTTCAAGTTTATGAGGCGCTTAAAACAGCTGAAGAACTTAAGAAAAAGGGAATAAATGCTGCAGTGATAAATTTACATACAATAAAACCTATTGATGTTGACACCATCGTCAAATATGCAAAAAAATGCAAATTAATTTTAACTGTGGAAGACCACCAAATCAATGGAGGCATGGGAAGTGCTGTGGCAGAAGTGCTTGTAGAACACCACCCAACAAAAATGAAACGTCTTGGTATGTTTGATAGATTTGCAGAATCAGGTAATTGTTCTGAGCTTTATAAAAAGTATAATCTTGATGCACCTGGAATAGAAAGAGCAGCATTAGAACTACTGAAAGCAAAATAGTTATTCTATTATCCTTCCACTTCCCATAAATTCTTGCATCTTAGTTTGTGCATCGCATTCAGTTGGTTCTGTAGAAAATTCGGGAAATCTCTGACGAACAAAGGCCAACATCTCCTGCTCATTTAGTGGTACATGCACACCAAAATATTCTGATAAAGCACCTAGCAGTATTGTTGTTCTAGTTGGTTCTGGAACACCTTGCAGTTGTCTTACAATTGCTCCATATACACTTCCAAATCTATGCAAACTATCTCCTTCAAGCATATTTGCCAAAATATGTGCAGTTGCAATGAAAAGCGGACTCCATGTTTCCATTGGATCAAGGTGATTTACTATTAAATCACATATAATTGCCCTCATAATAATATCATTATCTAACCTGACTTCTAATCCCATTCCTCCTCGTGCCATTATTGCACCTAGTTCTCCAAATACTGGTGGGTGTGTTTCAAACGAACAACTAACTTCAAATCTTCTGTCTGTTCTTAACTTTTCAAATCTCCCTACGTGGTAGAGGCCAATCCTATTTAGTATCCTAACCTCTTCCAATCCTTTTATGCCATTCAAAAGAGGTAAAATTGGCAGTAACTGACACATATATCTATAGCTATTTTCATCACGTTCCAATAGTCCTTCAATCCTTTTTCTTAATACTGCTCTATACCCTGCTACTGCTTCTGTCACTCTACCAGTTAAAAACAATACCCGCGATCTGTGAATTTCCTTTCCCGTTTCTTGGTTTTCTCTAAACTTTCCATGTGCCTGTTTGATATCAGGCCAAAGTTCATCGTACATAAATCGTATGCCTTGTTCCACACAAAATTCTATTACTGGCCTACTAATATCTATTCTTGTTCCCGATAATGTAAGCGTACCTCCAGTACCTTCAAACATTCTCCTAACATCTAACGGATCTTTTCTTCGTCTTGCAGCTTCAAATTTCCGTTCCAATCCCAATTTTGCATCTTGTGGCATATATGAACTTTCTCCAAGTACTAGGTGCGGTTTAAACTTTCTAATAGCATCAGTAATACACTCAACATCTCTCGCATTGGTATGCCATCCATAAGCAAGGTGCATTCTAACTTTCATGAAATTATCCTTTATATAACATTATAAAAAACAATCGGTAGTGATACACGTTATAAAAACCAATCCGATTTAAAGATGTTTAACAAATATTAGTAATGTTAAGTAAATTTGAGGGATACAAATGAAAGAGTCAATACCGCTTACATGGAGAAGAATTCCAGAAAGATATCGGATAATTGGTGTGAAATGCGAAACCTGCAAAACTACTTTTTTTCCAAAGCGATCTATTTGTCCAAAATGTAGGCGTAAAGGTAAAATAAACGATCTACAATTTGCTGGCACTGGAAAAGTATTTTCATTTACTGAGGTCAGTGCACCGCCAGAAGGGTTTGAAGACCAAGTCCCGTATATACTTGCAATTATCGAATTGGATGAAGGAGCAAAAATCACTGGCCAAGTTGTTGATGCACATAAAGACACCGTGAAAATAGGTTCAAAAGTAGAATCTGTTTTCAGAGTGATTCAAAGAGATGATCCTGAAGGGCTTATCCATTATGGATTCAAATTCAGGCTTGTTGTTTGATATGTCCTCTGAATTCAATATTTTTACTCTATTTTTTCCTGCAATTATGTTAACTGCTAGTTCTATTTTCTTTTATCATGGTGTTAGGCGTCTATCTGCTTCCCAACTAAAGGGAATAATAAAATCAAAAATTCCAGTGAAAGATTATCACGGTAATTCCTGTGTGTATACCCGTCTTGAAGTTGATTATTATGTTGATGGTCATCAACAATGGAAACAATTATATTGCGAAGAACAACGTGCCGCATTTTCTTTCGAAGGCAAAACTATCAATAGCGACAGTGCAGATATTCGCATCAATCCAAAGAAAATAACTATCGGTTATTTCAATCGTGACAAAGGAATATTTGAAAATTTTTTCGATGGACTTACCTTCCAAATTTCTAAGGATGTAACCAAATCCATCAGTCAGTCTCCTCTTGGTGCGGTTGTTGATTCTTCTCCAAAAATATTTATTAACGATAACACGACCAAAATGCTTCTAAAAATTCCAAAACTCAAAAAACTATTATCCCCCCATATAAAAAAACAATTTCGTATTACGGAGTATATTCTAGCTAATGGATCAAAAATAACTCTCGGAGTTTGTGATTCTGATATCTATAAGCCATTTCTAATAACTGATCAAAATGATGCAAAGCACGTTATCCGTGAAAAATCATTCCTAACACTTAGCTTAGGTTTTTTATTCGCACTACTCTCGTTTGCAGTATTAATTACAATTATCCTATCACTCTGATCCATTCGAGTTTTCTACTTAACCGTTGGTTTTTTGCATTGTCAAAATCAAGCCATTTAAAACCTGAAAATTCATTTGATGGTTTAGCTGTTCGGTTTTTCGCTGTAATCCTGAATACTAATACCGTAATCCAATGTTTCTTCCTTCTAGATCCAACGTTTTGTTTCCCTTCCTTTATACTCTCATGAACTTGTCCATCAATCCCAGTTTGCCTTTTGAATTCTTCAGTAATCTCACTTAATGGATTTCCACCAGAATAAACCAACACACATGGCATTTCTAGACACTCAATACCTCGTTCATCTTTTTTTACTAGAAACAAAACTCTGCCATTGTCTTCTAACATTCCACACGCAAGTGCGGTTGGTTTTAGTTTTTCTGGTTTTCTGCGCATCATCATCCCATTATCTTAATGTCGGTTTGTCTTTTGAAAGAGTTGGTTATTCAATCGTTATCAACCACAAAACACCAAATCTAAACATTTTTATATTCTCCAATTCACATATATCTCATGCCAAAATCACAATTCCCAAAAATACCATTCATAATAAATGCGAATGAACTTGAAGAAGATTCATTATCTAAAATCGAATCATTATCCTCAGAACTAAATATTCTTTTTGAACCTGATGATTGTAAGGATATTATTTATCACTTGAGTAAGCTTTACGAAGTTGAAAAACAAGGCAAGCAAAGAAAAAAAATATTAGGTGAAATAGAAACCCTGGCAAATCTGGCTGGCTTATGAACGAGTACAAAAGCGACCAGTCATGGGCACAAAATATAGTGGACAAACACAAAGTAGGCAGTTCTGTTTCAATAATAATCAACCCTGTTATCCCAGGACAATCGGCATTGCAAAGCGATATAAAAATCTTCCATTGGGGTATTCTTACCCTATTTATCCTCGCATTTATCTTTTATATTGCTAGTACTGTTTCCAAGTGAATTTACGTACGATAAGCACCAATATGATCTGCAGTGATAAGTGCATGCCCAATATATCTAAGATCAACGCCTCTACCCGGTTTCAAGTATGTTTCAGCAGCAACTACATCGTCCCTATCTCTGTTGGCTACTTTCATTGCATTCTCTACGCGTCTAATATTTCGTTCCACCAGTTGCAATGCTTCTAGTGATGGTAAAATCGTTCTGTTTCCATGACCTAGTAACATTTTTTCATATCTTAGTCTCCTAACTACCTCTAAAGATCCTAGATGCCTGTAAATATCTTCTACATATAACACAGAACAATTCCACATTCTTTCACTACAAACAAGGTCACCAACAACAAGAGTTTTATCTGGCAACAAAAACCCAACCATCTCTGTATGTCCACTAATGTCTGTTATTAATATCCCATATTGCCATTCACCAGTACCAAGTCTTCTGTATTTATTGTGTTGTGGTTCACCAGGATAAAAACCCCGTAACACATCTGTCTCAAATATTCGCGGATTTGGCAAATAACATTCAACTCCAAGTCTAGTGGCCAGATCATGGCCCACGCCAAGATGATCAATATGATGATGTGTAGCAACCACCATCATAACCTCTAATTCACAATCTCTTACTAGTGTTTGTAGCACTACGGATCTTTCTAAAAACAAGTCTCCAAATCCATTGCCTATATCACGACCTATTCCTGCTCGTATTCTATGTAATAATGCCATTCTTTGTGTTTTGTCTTGCAGCGCTGCCATCAAGTCTATTTTTTCTTGTTCCACAACACGCCGAACTGCGGCTCCATACATCTCCTTATATCCTTTTTCTAGTGTTTTCGATGTTCCTGGATCAATGATGACACATTTGTTTTCCCTAACATCTGGGACAAAAACAAATCCATTTGCCCATCCACCTTTGATTCTATACGTGTTTCCAGTGATTGGTTCGATTAACGGATGAGTTACCAGTCTATCAACTACGTTGGTTGTTCGTGTGGCATGTCTTTGCATATTTTCATATTTATTATAACAGGTGTTTATAAAACCCATCATTTCAGTCGTAATCTTTTGTCCACATTTCTTTTGCCAGTTTACCAGAATACATAAAGTTATCAACGAGTTTCTCGGCGTTCTTTCTTTTCTCTCTATGTTCTTTCAAGAATGCATTTATTTTCTCAATCAAAATTAGTTTCATCTCTCCAGTCAAAAGTTTGCCTGAACGATAATCATCATGAATTTTTTTGAGTTTCACATCATCCGGTTCAAACAAAATCGAAAGCCATTGAAACGGAACATCCACAGTCGGATCGCCACCAAGTTTCCTATGCTCTTCAACAGTTGCCTTTCCACCTGAAAAAGCATACTTATTTACCTTATTTTTTACTGCTTTTTCATCATCAGTAAGCCAAATGGCGGTCTCCGCTTTTGATGCACTCATTTTTCCACTCACACCTTGCAAAGGAGGTAAAAATTTACTGTGAATAGCAGCAGTCTTGTAATATCCAATTCCTTCTGCAATATCTCTTTGTATTCTCCAATATGGGTCCTGATCTATTGCACAGGGTATCAAACATCTTTTCTTTTCAAAAAAGGTTGGTGCTGTTTGATATGCAGGATAGAAAAGCTGTCCAAGATTACTTTGCTCATTAAATCCAAACACAGCCTTGGCAGTTGAAAAAGTTGTTTTTCTTGCAACCTCAAGTAAAAGCTTGTAGGTTTGTTTTATGTATTCACTATCTCTGAATATGAATGTTTTATTTGGATCAAATCCTACCGCTGCAATATCAAGTATATTTTCTTTTGCCCAACCATCTATTTCTTTCCAATTTGTACTTCTATCAAATACAAATTTTTCATCATCTGTTATTTCTATGTATAAATTCACACCAAAAGTATCTTGTAACCATTTCGTAAAAATCATTGGCGTCAAATGACCTAGATGGAGAGGTCCAGACGGTTTTCTTCCTGTGTATAAGAAAAATCCTTTTTTCTGCTCATAATCGTTTAGTACGAGGTCCAAATCTCGATGTGAAAAATAAAACCCTCTTTTTAAAAACAAGTGAAGCTGTCCAGAGTGTTTTTTCATTCTCTCCTTTAGTTTCTCATCTATTTGTGTTGTGCCAAACTGTTTAGTTAATCTATCATAATCAACTGTGCCGTTGACTTCCCAAGGCGTAACTGTGAATTCCATGGATTGATAGTACTGAAAAAAGATAAAAATTAATCAGTTAAACCACAACCCAATAACAACTGAGGCAACATTACATGTAAAACTACAAAAAAATGCCATCGGAGCTTTAATTTGGTTAAATATTTTTAGATATATGATTCCCTCAACTACAAATGCAAAACTCTCCGAAATTAAGGTTACATAAATCCAAGGCAATCCGAGCAGTGGAAAAACAAACCATACAAATGGTAGAGTGATTGTACTTGCTATTATTCCATTTTTTAGTATTGCTACTGATGGATAGTGTTTTCTTACTAAAAAATAAAGTACGATGCACTCGATAATTATGGTAAGTACATACGCTTGTAAGAATTCCAAATTATCTCCTTATTACAACAACACTAACAAGTCCAAGAAGTACGAACGCTGTAAAACAACTTGGATCTTTATCATTATTTTTTTGTTGTTCGGTCATTATTCCATTTTCTACATCAAGTATGTAGGTATATTCAGATTTACCCACATACGGAGTAAATGTTTGCGTTCTCATCTGCGTACTATTATAGTCATATGAAAAATATCCAGTTGCAAAACCAAAACATGGATTGAGTTTGTAGAACCAACCACCATTATTCCAACATGTTCCATCCTCACAAAGAAATATTGCTTCTCTATCGTCCATAGGTGAAGTGCCACTTCCAGGAATTTCACAATGATAAGTGATATCACTAATACTAGTTTCTGATATATTGTTTTTTACTAAATAAACGGTAATATCCGGGTTCTCTGGCCCAGGGCCAATATCAGCATGTACTACGCCCGCAACCAATCCTAAAATCAGGAAACTAATAACTATTTGGTTCATATCTTCCTTTCTGTTATTCTATTATTAATTCTTTTTAACCCACTTCCAAACGCTTTTAAACACTACTAACCTTATTCATGTTGTGGATTAAATGAGGAGATTGGCTATTACTGCAGTTATGTTATCTATTACAACTCCCCCAGTTCCTGTATTGTCAAGGCCGCTCACAGACAGACTGCCACAACCACAAACTATAATAACTACATCGAGTGATATCCCAATTAGTACCCCACCAGCACCTGGATTTTTCTCACCTCAAACTTGGAAAAATGGTCTATGTAGGGGCAAAGCTAAACCTGGAAATGAAGATATTCTTTATGTGACTTATGATTATACTAGCCAACAAGTAATTAGCCAAACTACTCTTCCATCGTTGGATATTGGAGAAACAATACTAGGAAAAGAATGTCATGCGGATGCAACTTTAATTGTAACCACTCGTAATCTTCTTGTTCTTCCAGGCGCAACTGATTTACTCACCAGTCCTATTGAAAACAGGACTTGGTGGCCATATACTTTCAATAGCCCGTTAGTCAAATACGCCTCTATTGCACCATTAAAACTGGCATTTGTTTTTGGAGATGGCAGGGTCTATATCGGTCAAGTTCTTCCAAAAGAAAAAAATATTAAATGGAAATCACTTGGTATTGTTTCTACTCCATCAAAAATAAGTAAAATATCTGTTAATGATACTGTTCTTCTTGTTGAATTTGAAAATGGAAAAAAAGAAAAATTTAATTTATGATTTTTTATCATATTTTTCCAGGTAATCTCCTACATAAGCCAGATACGTTCTACCCGGGCCAATCAATTTTTCTCCTGTTTCTGATCTAAATGCAGTAAGGTTTGTTCTTCTATTTCGTGGGCTGTATGAATAAAGTTCTGTTTCTCTGTCAACTCCACGTGCTCTTTCTAGTACCCACACTTTTTCTATTCTTCTGTCTTCCATAGCGCCATCATTTTCTATAAGGTCCAAAACAGTTTGTTTCATATCCACTGCAGAGATGGGGGTTTCTGATAATATTGTTACTTCCAACATCTCCCTTTTGCGTGCATCAAGTGCAATTGTTACTACATATTCGTTATCACTTTCTTTCTGCACCCCCATGATGTCATATCCCCTTTCAACAATTCTTGTTAATCTAGCTTTATATGCTTCTGGTGTAAGTACCTCAGGTCCTTTTGTTCCAGGTTCCATTCTTGCTGCCGCAGCCAATTCCCCACGTCTTCGGTTCTCACGTGATGTTGAGTCAATTCGTTCTACTCTTCTTGGTACTATTTTCTGTTCTGATTGTGTTAATGCCACAAGTGTTGGTTCAGGGACATCATTACTAACGAATGAGTTGGCCATGATTGCCCTTGAAGTATTGTTCCCATACATTCCATCTTCGACCAATTTCCCTCTTTTTCTCCCTTTATTATATTCAATTTGAGCTGTTTTTACTGCTTCATATGTTTCTCTGTTAAATTGCCCAGTAGCATGTCCTCGATCTAAATATTTCAAAGCAACAAGAACCTTTTGCAAATCTGGTATGCTTACCTCAGGATGTCTGCCATACCATGCCTGCGCCTTATCAAATTTTTCATCTTCTCTTGATCTTAATACCATCTATTCCACCTTTTTATCTATTATACAGAAATAGTTAAATATCTACAATTCAGTTAAAACTTACAAATATGATATAAATCTTTGTTGTCTAATCCTAATGTTTGATAAATATGAATGATACTGGGTTTCCAAAAGTTGATTTTAAGTACGCTGAGAACAGCATCAAAGCCGGTTCAAAAACATTTTATTTTGCTACAAGCTTCACCAGTAAAGAAAGACGCAATTCAATTCATGCCATCTACTCGTTCTGTCGTCATACTGATAATCTTGTTGATGATAATGAAGGAAATCCAAAACTACAATTGCTTCTAATAACTGATTGGAGAAAACGGCTTTTGGAGGCATACAAAAAAGGACATTCGACTGACCCCATTCTGAATCCATTTGTATATGTTATGAAAAAAAACCGTATCCCTATTCGCTATGCACTAGAACTAATCAATGGAGTTAGTATGGATATTACAAAAAAAGAATATAAAAATTTCCGCGAACTCCGTAAATACTGTTTTAGAGTTGCATCAGTTGTTGGCCTAATGCTAACATATGTTCTTGGTATTGAAAATATTAAAAAGTTCAAAAAATATGCAACAAAACTCGGCATTGCAATGCAATTGACCAACATACTACGGGATGTTGGCGAAGATGCCCGCATGGGAAGAGTTTATTTTCCAAAGGACGAGCTTGCAAAGTTTGGTCTTGTTATCCAAGATATTCTTTCTTTGCGTAAAACTTCCAATGTAATAAAATTCCTTAAATTCCAAGTTGCTAGAGCACGCAAATATTATGAAGAAGCTATTACTGGTCTTTCTTTAATTCAAAGAGATGGAAGGGTTATGGTTGAGCTTTCTCTTTCTCTTTATCGTGAAATCCTTAAAGTAATTGAAGAAAACGAGTATGAAGTTTATACCAAGCGAGCATATGTGCACATATTTCGAAAAGTGCTTATCTACTTTAAGATCGTTCTATTTGGCTATGCACAACCAACGTTAGTTCCGTCAAATGACGTCTAAATAAAATTTTACTAAGATTTAAATCCAGTTTTTATTTATTGTTCTTAATTTAATAGCAACAGATCAGCGGTGATAATATGAGAATTGCGATTATTGGAATTGGGAGACTTGGAACAATTATTGCAAGAGCATTATCCGAACATCATGAGGTCATTATTCTAGATCGACATCCTGAACACTTAGTTTCTATTTCAGAGGATATTGGTGCAAAAGCAACAGATGATACAAATATTACAAAATATGTTGATCTGGTTGTAGTCTCAGTAAAACCAACACAAGTTGAAGATGTTATTAAAAAAATTCCAGAAGCAAATCTAATTGTTTCATGCGCAGCAGGTGTATCATTAAAGAAACTAGAAGGGTGGGGGGCAAAAAACGTAATCAGAATAATGCCAAATATCTGTGCAGAGGTTGATCAAGCTGTTATTGCATACACTATGCGCAAAGAAACTGAAAGAAAAGAAAAAGTATTTTTAACTGCTTTTGGTGCCTTGGGAATGTGCCTTAAAGTTGATGAAAATCATATTGATCCAATAACTGCTGTTTCAGGTTCAGGTCCTGCATTTCTAGCATATTTTGCGCAAGCTATGATAAATGGTGCAATTTCACATGGTCTTTCTGAGGAAGATGCTGAACTAGTTGTTGCCCAAAATCTTGTTGGTACTGGAGCACTGATAAAAAGTGGCTGGTCAACCAAAAAAATTATTGAAACTGTTGCAAGCCCTGGTGGTACAACTGAAGAAGGTTTGAAACAACTTAGTGAAAAAGGTACAGACAAGTCAATTCACGATGCAATTACATTTGCTACTGTAAAAGCAAAAGAATTAGGAAAGTAGTTTTAGTTACACTCACCGTTGGTTCGTGATTGACCGAACCTCTGGCACCCATGTCATATAATCAATTTGAATTTTAACAATGCTGCAATCTTTCCAATCCCTTTTAATTTTACTCCAGCATCTCCTTCAGATGAAAATATGACTATTTCAGCTTTATTTTTATCAGCAAGATCGACAACCATTTCGGCTTCAGCATCTTTTCTTAGATAGTCATCAAGAACAAGGAGTTTTTTTATTGCAAATGCTTCAGCTGCTTTTTTTACTTCTTTTATCCCATACACTGCTTTTTCATTATCTTTATGAATATCTACCATGAGCTCTTCAATTAATTTCATTTCTTTTTCAAATCTTTCTTCGCCCATTATTTTTTCAATGGCTCCTCTATTGAAAAGTTCATTAACCCCACTTCTTTCTGCATAACTAACACTTTCAAAAGTTATTTTTTTTAGTAGCTCTGGTTTTTTCTTTTCTATGAATTTTTTTAGATTCTCTTTTGTGAAACCTGGCCCAGCAACAATATATTTCTCCCCATGTCGCTCAATTTCTGCCATTATTTTTCCAAAATATTCGCCTTGTGTTTTAGTATAGTTTTCATCGCGTTTGCTTCCTGAACTATAAAATTCAGCCCCATATTCTACTCCAAAAGATCGTAATATTGCATTTAGTGCTTTTTCTTCATCAAGAACAATTATCCTTATTTTTGGCTTTTTCGATTCTTTTACCGCATCTTCAAGCCTTTTTACTTCATGATTTTTCCACTGTTTGATAACTTTTACTATGTCACCCTGTCCAACATCTATGCTATGGTATTTGCCGATTTGAATATACTCTTCAGGTTCTCCCCAAACTATCGGTCCAAGAATACGCAATCTGTTGGCAGATTTTGCAAATTCAACTCTTTCTGTCTTGACCTTTATTGTCACTGATTTTTTCTCTTCTTTTGTTCCAACTTTATATGTTCTAAATGAATGGGCCTCAACTTCATCACCAGAAGCCAAAACTTTATCAAGATGCCAGAGATCATCTAACGTATCTACTTTGATTTTCATTATTCCGAATTTTTTATCAAAATGAACTATCTTCATTTTTAATCACTCACGGTCTAATTGCCACAGCTGTAGGAATTTTCTTTCTTCTTGGATAATAAGTCACAAAGTCCCCATATGTTTTAAAGAAGCGTTTTTCAGCAACAAGGTAAGCTGAAACTGTGCTATCATTGTTTCCAATTCCATGTGCTTGTCCTGCCTGTACAACAACATAATATTTTTGATTATCTCTCATAACTGTTCCATAAACCAATACAGTATGGGCAATATCTGATGTTGGAGTTATTTTATCGATTGCCAAGACAACTGGGCATTTTTTTTCAACTGCTTTTTTGTTATCTGTTAATCGCATTTTGCCATCTTTTATTGCCCAGTTATAAATCATGGTGGCACTTGCTCGCGTACCTGGTATATCTCGTTTTTCGATTGGACAACTACACATCCAATATACCAGACCAGAACAATCAAATCCATCCTGTCTTGTCTCTCCACCTGGGGTATATTGTATGCCTAGTACGCTGGTAATGTCCTCTTTTTGCTGATCATTTAACGGAAGTTTAAGAATATCTGATGGTTCTAGTTTTATCAGATCTGTTCTGCTTGGTATGGTTGTTCTCATATCTGCTAATGGCATTTACCCACCAAATCCAATCAATATTTTTTCTAAACTATCATTGATATTGAACCGATCTGTTATTATCGTTTTATTTACGAGTACTTGAGGTACATACATTTGAGATTTGTTAAGTCCAAACTGATCTGAGAAATCTTTATATGCCCAACTTCCATTTATTGTTGCAAGATTATATCTAATGAAATAAACTTCTGGATAATTTTCTTCCATCCTATCTATTTCTGGTTTTATTGCTATGCAAGATGGACATCCCGGTAAATAAAAGTAATATACTATCAATTTCCCATCATTAGTTCTAGTATTTGTAAAATTAAACTCCGGTCGTTTCTCAAATGTTAAATTTTCAGTAAGAACATCCCCTGCTGGCCTCTCGAACGAAAGCCCACTTGTGTTTACATATTCTGTTTGTCCCAGGGGTGTTTGTGGTTCACCTATAGATTGTACTGGTGTTTGTTGAGTTGTACATCCCAGAATCATTAGTCCGATAACTAGTAAAAGAAAAATTTTCATAGTCACCTTACCTAGTGAAATTTTATATTCACTGTGATTGTGCATAATTCTATTTTTTGATGGTAATAATTGTGTATTCTCACACTGCTTTTTACAGAAAAAATAAATACTATCCATTCTGTATTCGGACGAGGGGGATAAATGAGAAAAATACTAATTTTATCTGTTTTAATTTTGGTTACAATCTCTTCAGCAACTTTCCAACGCCCATGGCTAAATAAAACCTGGGTAGTTACAAATCCAAACATTTGGACATATGGGATAGAATATTGGTGGAATTTACCCGAATTTGATAAAACAATCTCTACACTCGAGCCAGAACAGCTTTATGGTTTAAATCTACCCTCACATGTCCAAGAATATATTGATAAATCTGGTCAGTATGGCGATAAGAGCAAATCTGATATCTCTATGTGTATCCTACACATCATCACTGCAGTGGGTACATTCGCACCTACTCAAACATTTATCGTGGCATTTGCAAACTCATCCAGTTGTCGCAACTACAAACGAGATTGGATAAAATCAGTTGATTATTCTCTATTAGCACTTGAAGAAAGCGAAAAAGAAGCTAAAATCTCTCTTTACTCAACACGCGAATCATATGAAAAAATAAAATTTATGGGGTTATGTGATCAAAACTATACTGGTCCTGGAAGTACAAGCTGTAATGAAGTGAAGACTGTTTTTGTTACTATAGATAATAATCTTCCGGAAGGTAATTATGGGAAATACGCACTTTTTGATGAATACACCGAAACAATCCGAAAGGAATTATCTAGTCCAATTCCAAATCTCAATCCATTTGGTTCTACTCTTAGGTTGGTTTGGGAAGACGGTGGGATTATAGATTCATTTGCAAAAATCAAACAATTATCTGATGGAGCCATTCTTGATGCAGAAAATGAGTACCAATTTCGATTGAAAAGTGCAGGGATGCAGAAATCTGAAGCAGAGTCAATTCTTGTAAAATTGAAAAATCAAAATTTACATCTAATCACAAGTGGGGTAATGGATTTTGGCCTTGGTAAATTTGGCTCAATAGACGAACGCTTAGTAGATCTAGAAAAACAAACAAATATATTTGCAGATCTTTATTCCTACGCCCAAATAGAACACGGATACGTAACAAAACAAAGCTATCTTGCTACATCCATTCTAATTCTTACAAAAATTGATTCGGAATATCTGGGTATTTTAACAAAAGCACAAATTTTGGAAGAAGATGCAAAATCTGCTGTTAGACTACAGAAATCCGAAGCAGAACAAGAAATCACTGCAACTGAAAAATATTTTTTTACTCATCCGCCCAGTTCAGATGCACTTTCTTTCTATGAATCTGCAAGAAAGAAACTAAACGAGGGCGACCATGCAACTATACTTGGCACCGTATTTGTAGCATATTCAAAAGCTGCAGCATTTGCTCGGTCTGCAAGAGAAAGTGGTAGTGTACAAGAAGAAGCAAATCGTAAAGCATCCATTGCTAAATTACGAGATTTAATCTATAGAGCAGAACAGGATGATATTACTGTGATTGATGAAAAAGAAACGTTGATTTTGTTAGCTTCACTTTCTTCCTATAATACAGATCAATTGGTACAAACTACTATCAATAATATTATTGTGAAAGCCAGAATACAATATGAATCTGATTTACTTACAACAAGAGAACGAATTTACGATAAAATAAGACTTTCTGGCACGGAAGATCTTCTCTTAACCATGAATAAATATGAAAATGGGATAATCGAAGATGAAGAAATCAATTTTCTCAAAGGAATTGGTTCATTAAAAAAATTAAAAACAAATTATCTTTCTGTTGAAAAGGAACTGGACAAATATATTTGGCAGATAGTCGGTAATTCAATGGCTACTTCAGCTTCTCCAATTTTTGGAGTTGTTTTGTTGGACCAACCAACAGAACTCATTCTTGATGTGGTTTTAGTAAATGGGCCATATAGCACTTCGAATGTTGAAGTTCCAGTGTATATTGGTTCAGAACTTCCATTTCTTTATTCTGATATCACTCGAGGTAAAGATGAAGTTAAGGGTATGTTCATCGATGATGGTCTGGTAATTTTTATCTTGAAAAGTGTAAAACCAAATGATGTCAAACGCATCACTCTTGAAAAATCCATGGTAGTTGCACACACTATTTCCAGTGAGAGAAAAGTTGAAGCAATGGGCGGTGGTTTGGTAAATATCTTCGATAAAATTACTTTCGAACTGGATTGTTCTGTTCCAAGGATCGAATTTCCAAATGATGGTATTGTTGATGGCTCTATCCAATCTGGTTTTCTCTCTCCAGGGAGACATATTTTTACTTCAGAAATGACAACTTATGGTTATGAGGAAGAAGTCAACAACATCAGAACAACTCGATTTGATAGCAAAACCAAAATAGAATACGAAGTGTCTATTTTTTCTGAATTTGATTTGGCTACATTACCTATCTTTCTCAATAGCGAAAACGATTCTCGTATTTCATCTTTTAATGTTGTTATCTCTGGTGCAGGACTTAAGGAAAAGAAACAAATTTCCGAGAGTCAGTTCGCTATTGTCCTTTCAAATGTTAAGAAAGATGTTCCAATTATTGTTGCCGTAAGCTATTTTGTAGATGATCCAGTTTCGTTTGTGGCAGATCAAATTGGACAACTTCAATCTGACAGTGAAGAAGCCAACGACTTTCTGGAAGAAGCGGAATATCAGGCATCTTTAGGCAATTATGATGAAGCACTTGAATATATTGAAGAAGACAAGGCAGCGTCCTCAGATTATGAAAAACAACAAACAAAACTTGAAACTAAATATGAAACGCTTAGTGCAAAAGCAAATAATGAAATCGAATCAATTGCCAGTTTATTAGAAACTGGAGAATCTTCGGAAATTATTGACAAACTAGCAACAAGAAAAACAGAATTGGAAAAAGTTCTTACTGAAAATTCAACCATTGATCAAAAAATAAACGAACTCGAAAACTTTGATTTTAATTGGCTTCCAAAAGAAATAACTGCCTTCAAAAAAGAAGTATACAAACAATATAATAACCTAAAAGAAAGATTTTATTCAACAGGAAACACTTCGAATCCAGAACAATTTCTCATATTAGAAAATGCTCTAAATAAACTTGAAACCACAGGCAAGCCGGAATATCTGGCTAATGTTTCCAAAACACTCGACCAAATCAAAATTTTAGTTGAAAATCAGGAACGGGTTATCACACTGTCTCAATCTAATCTAGCAATCTCATTCGAATCAATAAAATCAGAAATTTTTGATCTTTTAGATAAATATAATAAACAGGCATCCGCTGCAAAAGGAACTGATTACAGTAGTATTTTTACTGAAAGTAGTACGAAATTGAACAAACTCATTACCGATGCAGAGAATCTTGTCAATAAAGATGGAGGGTCTTTTTTTAATAAATTGAAAGAGATAAACACCTCTAAAGAGAAAATCGAAAATATTATGGATTCATTAAAATATGAGAGTGAAACCAAATTCTCACTTGTAAGTGACCTAATAAACAACGGCCAATTAGACAATTCTAAAATTGCCGACCTATCCGCCAAAGCCCAAACAATGCGCGATATGATTGACAATGGTGATTATGTAAATGCACTTCGAACTGGAAGCACAATTTTGAAGGAAGTTGATTCTGGTAAAATCGCACCAAATAATCTTCTTTTACTTGGAGTTACTGCTCTTGCCATCCTGGCGGGGGCAGGTTATTATATGATGCAACCACAAAAACCAAAAGAATTGAAGGAATTGCCATCTATGAAACCAGAAGATTAATCAAGTCCATATCTCCATGTTTTTGGCTTTCTGAAGGTGTTTATCACCAGAACTACCAAACCAAATAAAATAAACATTGGAAGGAAACCAACAAACAAAACCCATTTTATAAGATGTAAAAACAGATTACTATTGTCTGACATCAACCAACAGCCTTTTTTCGATGCAATATATGTTTTTTTTGCTAATAACATAGATAACAATACTAATTCGTGTGGTGCAGGATAGATCAAGATTTCTTTTCTTATTAAGTATTTTGCAGCTCTAAAGAGTTCAACAAATTTTTTCTCTTTAACATTGTAGAGATATCCTTCATTTTTTGCTGTAATCGTAATCTTGTTTTGAAATTCCTCTTCATTTTTGCATAGTCCAACATCACCATCAAAAGTTTCTAATGCTTCTTTTCCAAATCTAAATGCCAAAACATTTGAAACTATGGTGGCCCCAGCTTTACGTACTGTACGAGATCCAAAAATTACATAAATGATGTCAAGAACAACAAAATTCCACAGACCATTCAAGAATGACTGGTGAAACAATATGTGATTTACTCGATATAATAAACTTCTTTTAAAATTAGTGAATAATGGGGGTGAATGTGGGTGACTCACTTCACATTTTATTTGATTTGGAGTACCCACAATTTTAACTATTTTAGTTCCTATCTCTGTGTCATCTGCGCCAAGGTATATTGGTGGATAATGTAAGCCAGTTTTCCTAAGTACATTGGTCTTCACATAACTGTACATGTGAAGTCCTCCACCATATAACCATGTGTTGTCATCAACTTTAAGTTTTACTTTTGCGCTTCCAAAATCATTTTTCTTACTGTTATCCACTATCTCAGAAATAAGATTTGCATCTTCTGGTAGACAATCATCTTCCGCATAAATCACGAGTGAATAATTATTTTCCAGCGCATAAACTTCCCCAACAAAAAACCCTCCACTGGACCCATTATCTTCATTTCTCTTTACCATTACAATTCCATATTTTGGTTTTTGTTTATCTATTACCTCCATAACTCGTTTCTCATCTGTTACTACATTAAGAACTAGGATAACATCAAAATTTTGGATTGTTTGTTTTGAGAGCAGTTCTAAATGTTTAGATAAAAATTCATAATTCAGATAAATCGGTGTGATTATCAGAGTATTTGCTCTCTTCTTTATGAACTCTTTTTTATATGAAATATGATTATCGACGTTCATACTTTCCCTCATTTTATCTACATCTAATAAGCATCATGCAATTAAACTTAATTCTTTATAAATTTGCCAGAAGAAAAGTTGATTGTATGAATATAGTCATTCCACTTGCCGGTATTGATAAAAATTTTGAAGATCGTGGCACAATCAAATGTCTTGTTGATGTCAATGGCAAGCCGCTTATACAACAAATATCAGAATCCAGACCATTTTCATTTGATCAAGTAATATTTATCTTATTAAGAAAACATCAAAAACAACATTTGATTGACACAAAACTCAAAGAGTTATTTGGAGATAAAATAACAATAATTTGGGCAGAAAAAGAAACTGGCGGTGCACCACAGAGCATTCTACTTGCAGAACACCTAATTAACAATGATAAACCTTTACTCATCGATCTTGCAGACCAGTATCTTGATCTTTCTGGTTTTATGGCCAAGCTTAAAACTATCGATGGTGCAATTCCAACATTCGAATCCTACTATTACAATCGTGGATATATGCAATATGACAAGAATGGTGATGTTGCATATGTTTCAGAAAAAGACAAAATTCCAATTTCCACCCACTCGACAGCATGTATTTCATACTTTACTAAGGGAAGTGATTTTGTCAGGGCAGCAAAAAACATGATTAGTAAAAAAAAGGTCGCAGCCAATGGTGCATATCTAGTGAGTTTAGTTTATAACGAACTAATTTCCGAAGGTAAGAAAATACTTCCAATTACCTGTGAATTTATTGCTTCATTGGGCAATCCGGATGCGATTAAAGTATTTCCACAGATTGATCGCCCCCTAAAATGTACGCGTGAAGTTCTTAGTGCAACTATTTCAACATCTCCAATAATTTCTCATAGGGCAATTTGTGAATCAAATGAACAGGAAAATTCACTTGCCGGAATTCAAACATCTATCAAAAATGGATTTGGGGTTGAAATCGATGTCCGTCAAGATAAAGAAGGTAGATTGGTACTGTCTCACGATGAGCTTAGTAAGGCAAATAAATCTCTTGTGACTCTGGACGAAGCGTTTGTTGAATTGTCAAAACGTACAATAGGGGTTGGTGCAATTCATGTAAAAGACAAAACTGCCGTATCTGCAATATGCGACAGGATTGTCAAACACAATCTTCAACGACGAGTTTTTGTTTTTGGTACTGAAGAAGATTCTATTCCTGTTGCTGAGATGGTCAAATCAATTCGTTCGGATATCCTGGTGGCTATTCATATCTCTGCAAATTCAAAACTACCATCTCAAAAACAGTTGGAAGTGGCAGATATATTATGGGTAGATGAAGCTGTAATCGGTACTCTCGATCAAAAAATTCCCCACTTAGCAAAAGAACTTGGCATTAGAACAATTGCTACGAGTCCAGAACTCAACAATTTAACCTCAAATAATATTGAAGCATATTGGAGAAAATTATTAGATTACGGGTATGATGCCATTTGCACTGACTATCCGCAAAGGTTGGCCAAAATAATTAAAAACTAACTTAAAATTTTCTTTACTTTGTGCTTATTAGCCTCAAAATCTTCTGGTGTCCCTAATGATAGCATTTCGGCTATTGGATAATAAAGCACATTCAATCCATCATCTATGATCTCATTATAAACCGGACAAATGTAGAATTCATTATTGGTTCGTATATTCTTTCTTATCATCTGTTTTGCAGCCTTTACAAAATGCGATCCTTTGGCAAAATAATACAATCCAGTTGCCCCCTCTTTACTTATAGCCATTTTTTCCGCAGTTCTATTCACATAGAAAAAGTCATTATTTTTTTTAAGTGGTTCTACAAAACTAAATCCATGGTCCTCCGTATGTATTGTTAATATTCCGCCATCAGCGTTATTTCTATTCATAAATTTGAAAAAGTTTTCCGGAACCCAATCCACAATTTGATCACAATCCTTTACGATCAATGGATGGTCATTATCTATATACTCTTCAGCTTTGAGCACTGTACAAGCAGCACCCTCAGTTACTTCATCAATTAGGATTATTTTACAACCAGGTGCAACCTCAGAAAGTACTTTGTCTAATGAATATTGTTCTGCATGTTCTTTAAGTATGAGAAATATGAATTTTGCCCCAGGAACGTTCATATTTTTTATTACATGTTCTACCATTCGTTTTCCATCTATCTCTAACAATGGTTTTGGAATTTTATAGCCTTTATCAAAAAACCTCTTACCGCGGCCGGCCATCGGTATAACAATATTCACTTCAGTAGAACTCATATTATTCACCTCATTCTATGGTCTAACAAATCCCCACTTTTCTATTGCTGATTTAAGTTCTGGTTTATTGAGCATATATTTGTCCATAGATTCGTTTGCATTAAGGCAATCAAATGCCTGTCTGAATGCTTTTGCACCTGCTTCGATGCCAAGTGGGTGCCCAGTTATCGCTCCACCAACATTCATCATCAAATCATTTCCAAAATTATATATTGTTGAATGTACTAACCCCGGATGACTACCGCACGAGAGGCTTGGGACTACTGGTTTGAAACCAGATGGGCCTTTCAGAACATTGAAAATTTCAGTCAAATCAAATTTTGAGTCGGAAAGATAACCTCCCCACATTCCTGCATGAATAAAATCAACACCCATTATGCGTGCAAGTTTACACATCACTTTCCACGACATATAATACGCGTTTTTATTAGAGGTAAGTATCTTATCCCCACTTTTCTGGAAAAATAAAGCAAGGTTCAAATCAAGGTCTCGTAGGTATTTATAAGCTCCTAATCCTGCCCAAAAGTTAAGGTGCATTGCTTTAGCTCCAACTTTATGGACAAAATTTGCTCGGTCTACAAAATATGGGTAATCTGCATTTATACAAGGCGCATAAAAAATGTCTCGCCCTTCGTTATCTGCAAAATCATTCACTGCATTTGATATAAGTTCAACACGGTCTTCAAATTTACAGAAAGTTGGATTTCCAAGTATCTCATCTTCTTTGATAAAATCTACACCACCGCGAAGCATCTGAAGCACGATGTCCAGCATTTTTTCTTTAGATATTCCTATCTTTGGTTTGATTATACCTCCAAGAAGAGGCCGGTCTTCAGCTTTACAACGTTTTTTTATCTCATGAACTCCAAATTTTGGACCCTTAAAATGTGCAAGGTATTTTTTTGGGAACTGTATATCTTCCAATGCGCATTTTCCTATTATATCTATATCCATCTGGCCTCCCATCATGGCAACAAGCATCTGAGTAATCCCTTCTTCTGGGATATTGAAATTAGATAATGGGAATGCAATCGTGACTTCACCTCGTTTCTTCGAACGAAGATTAAAATCTTTATCTAATATCTTGGCTAAATTACGTGTGAAAACTTCGCTTGTTTCGTAATCATTCCTTACATTCGGGTTACCAATACTTTGTCCTATGGCTAATGCACGAGCACATGAATAAAGGTCACTTGTATTTGTCTCAAGGTAGTATTTAGCAAGTAAATATTCTTCTGAATCTACTGAAGGTTGGAAAAGATAATCATCCAGATCAGAGTCTACGATTTTTTTATTTTCAAAACTCATCCATACACCTGCATTATCCTCTATACACATAAATTTAAATGTGGATAGACTGTCACTCTACCAGATTAGAAATACCTACACGAACAAATTATTCCATTTTAAACTAAAAAACAAGTCGGCACAACAAAACCAAACAACCAAATTAGATATCTGGGGTTAGAATGGTATAGTGCAACTATCGAGATTTCTTTGGTTTTACGGGTTCGTTTTTTGATTATCTATCTGATTATGGTTCAAGATATAACAAACTAGGCAGATTTAAATCTAATTCTTCTAAGTCCATTTGATGTCTGATACTTTAATGGTTTTAAGCGGTGCTCATCCTGTTCACCGAGCTTTTGGAGAAGCAATTGGAGCAGATTTTTTCCAAATCAAAAATCTAGCTACTAAAAATCAACCAGCGCCGTTAAAGGCCATGAATCTTGTTAAGGCTGCACTCTCTATCCCTACTAGTTACAAATACATTTTATGCGAATCTTGTTATTTCTATCCTGCTTTGAAGCGTAGGCTTGGTCTTTTAGGCAAGTCAAAAATAATCAACATAAACTGCGGTCCAATTTTACAACATATTCTGAATGGACGAGTTAAGGGGATAGAAGCAAAAATGCTAGTTTCATTGCTCAAGGAAGTCAATGGACATTTGGTTTTAGGTGAATTTGGGAAAGAAGTTTTACATAAATTTCATGTAAAAGCTCCGATCAAAGTAGTTTATCCATTCATTTCTTCAGAACGGTTCAAAAGTCTAAAAAAACAAAAACCAAAACTCAATTCACATACAATTTCTATTATTGCTACCACTGATGCTTACAACAAAGGCATTGATCTTTTGTTTGATGCTATTGCCGAAGTCAGTAAAATTTATCATGATGTTTCATTGGATGTGATTACTCGTATGGATGAAAGTGAAATAAAAAAATTCAATAAAAACATCCCAATGAGAGTTTTCAAAGAAGTTGAAGATCTGGGGGTAGTTTTATCTCAATCTGCATTATATATACAACCAAGCAGAAGTGATGTTTTTTCGGTTTCTGTTCTTGAGGCAATGGCTTGTGGAGTTCCAGTTATCGTTTCAGATCAAACTGGTGCAAAAGAGATTGTAGCTAAATTAGCTCCAAAAATGGTTGTTGGTTGTAATAAAAGAGAACTTTCTAAGTCTATTATTGATTATTTCAATATGAGGTCAAAAGATCGCGTTGTGCTATCAAAAAAATCTCGTAAAATCTCAAAAGAATTCGAAGAGGAAAAAATGATCAAATTATTTACAAAAGAATACAAATCACTTATAAATCGCATTTAATTCTTATTTCGATAGCTTTTAGATATTTCCATATTAATCTTTCTAACGATAAAGGGATATTATGAAAAAAGCACTTATTACTGGTATAACTGGTCAGGATGGTTCTTATTTAGCTGAACTATTACTTTCCAAAGGATATGTAGTTCACGGGATAATTCGAAGGGCAAGCACATTCAATACTCACCGTATTGATCATATCTACCGAGATCCACATGATCCCAAAACTAAATTCTTTTTACATTATGGTGATCTTTCTGATGGCAGTTCAATAGCTGAAATTTTGAAAAAAATAGAACCAGACGAAGTTTATCATTTGGGTGCTCAATCACATGTACGTACGAGTTTTGATATCCCAGAATATACAGCTGATATTACTGGTCTTGGTGCTATTCGTATTCTCGAAGCTATTCGCAGAGGCAAGTCAAATATAAAATTCTATCAAGCCTCAAGCAGTGAAATGTTTGGTTCCTCTCCACCACCACAAAATGAACAAACACTCTTCCACCCAAGAAGTCCCTATGCATGTGCCAAAGTGTTTGCCTACCATCTTACGGTGAATTATCGTGAGGCATATGGTATGTTTGCAACAAATGGTATCCTTTTCAATCATGAATCACCAAGACGAGGCGAAACTTTCGTTACAAAAAAAATCACCCGCGGTCTTGCTAGGATATTAGCAAAAAAAGACAAATATCTTTATCTTGGTAATCTTGAAGCAAAGAGGGATTGGGGCTTTGCAGGGGATTATTGTATTAACAAAGATGTTCCGATATTAACTCCTAATGGATGGAAGTACCATAATGAGCTATCAGAGAACGATGAGATAATAAATTTTAATCCTAAAACAAATTCCCTAGAAACTGATAAAATAAACAAAATAATCTATACTGATTGTTCTGGTGATAAAATAATTATAAAAGGAAGGGGAGTCTATCTAAAATGCACTCCTAATCATAGAATTTACTATCAGCGTAAATCAAAAAAGTCTAAAGGTGGATGGTCAGAGTGGAAAACAACCACCGCAGGAGAACTGTATGCCTTATTTAAAAATATCTCAATTAGAACTAAATACGATTTTAGGTTCCCACCATTTAATTTTTATAATAAAACAGATAATAAAATTATAAGCGACGATGAAATATACCTATTAGGTGCTTTATTGGCGGAAGGCCACATGTCCCACACTGAGGCTCAAGGCCGCGGGGTTAGAATTTCCATATCTCAGTCCTTCATAAGCAATGAAAATAAACATAAAAAAATAAATGATATTTTGAAAAAGTTGAAATATAATTTTAGAGAACGAAATAGAAATGATGGGGTTACAGAATGGATATTTGATGCCGAAACATCGAAAAAAGTTTTGCAGTTATTCGATTCCCCAAATATGCACATTGCTCCAAGATATCTCTTTACTTTTAGTCAAAGGCAAAGCAAAATCTTATTTACTGCTCTTATGGATTGTGATGGTCATTGGGGGGCTCTAACCTATTCTAGTAAGAGATATTTATTAGCTACAGATTTTCAAACAATTGCACATTTAGCCGGTTATAGAACATCTTCAATAACTATGAATGGAGATAACTACGTTGTTTCTGTAATTTCAGATAGGAAAAATTATACTTATATCCAAGAGATAGAAAAGAATAATGATGGGATTTTTGATGTATGGTGTGTGAATACAGGCAATGGAACAATTATCACAAGAGACCAGGATTGTATTTTTATTTCTGGTAACTGTGAAGCAATGTGGCTTATTTTGCAACATAAAACACCAGAAGACTTTGTTGTTGCAACTGGAGAATCCCATTCTGTTAAAGAATTTCTCGTTGATGCATTCACATCCGTTGGTTTAAATTGGCAGGATTATGTGAAGATAGACCCGCGTTATTTCAGACCTACTGAAGTTGATTTTCTTAAGGGAGATGCTTCAAAAGCGCATGAACTTCTTGGATGGAAACCAAAAGTCTCATTTAAAGAATTAGTGAAAATGATGGTTGAAGAAGATATGAAAAAAGAAGGGGTTAATACAAATGTCCTATCTGGAAAATAAAATCGTATTAGTCACTGGTGGTGCTGGTTTTCTTGGTTCAAATGTAGTCGACGAATTAAAAAAATACAACCCATCAAATATTGTAGTTCCAAGAAGTTCTGAATATGATCTTAGAAAGCGTTCTGATGTTGATTCTTTATTTTCCTCAACTAAACCTACCATAGTAATCCATCTAGCTGGAAAAGTTGGGGGTATTGGAGAGACAAAAGCAAAGCCAGCAGAATTTTTTTATGATAATTCTAGTATGGCACTTAATCTAATTGATGCTTCCTATCGTCATAAAGTGGATAAGTTTGTTGGTCTTGGATCTGTTTGTGCATATCCAAAATTTGCTCCAATCCCATTCAAAGAAGAAAGTTTATGGGAAGGTTATCCAGAAGAAACAAATGGTCCATATGGCATGGCAAAAAAATTCATGTTAGTCCAAACTCAGGCATATTATCAACAATATGGCTTTAGGGGAATTCATCTTCTCGCTGTTAATCTTTATGGTCCTGGAGATAATTTTGACCCACATTCCTCTCATGTTGTTCCGGCTATGATTCGGAAACTTGTTGATGCAAAGGAGAAAGACCTAAAAGAAGTTATTTTTTGGGGTGACGGCACCCCAACCCGAGAATTTCTTTATGTTACTGACTGTGCACGTGGTATCGTATTGGCTGCTGAACATTATACAAAACCAGATCCAGTCAATCTTGGTTCTGGAATGGAGATTTCAATAAAAGAGTTGGCATATAAACTAAAAAATCTGATCCAATACGATGGTGATTTAGTTTGGGACACATCAAAACCAAATGGTCAACCAAGGCGTTGTCTTGATGTTTCGAAAGCCAAAAAAGAATTCAACTTTAGTGCAAATGTTAACTTCGATGAAGGCTTAAAACAAACAGTCGAATGGTATATAAAGAATAAAAAGGTTTGAACCCATGATTACAAGAGAAGAAATTTTCGATTTTGTTAAAATGAAATGTGCAAACTATAAATCAGAGAAATTGCTTCCGTTGATGATGCCGACTTTCGGTCCGGATGAAATAATGTCTGCATTTGATTCAATGGTAGATCTCAATGTCACTATGGGTTCAAAAGTATCTGAGTTCGAACAAAAATTTTCATCTTATTTAGGGATAAAACATTCAACTATGCTTAATTCCGGTTCATCAGCAAATCTTCTTGCATTATCTATTTTGTCCAATCCTATGGTTTCTAATCGCATAATGTTTGGAGACGAGATCATTGTCCCATCCGTAACATGGTCAACATCTATATTTCCAATTATTAATGTTGGCGCACGTCCTGTTTTAGCAGATGTTGACGAAGACTATGTTCTTGATGTGGAAAAACTAAAAGAATTAATAACTCCAAAAACCAAAGCAATAATGCCTGTCCATCTTCTTGGTAACGTATGTGATATGAAAGCCATCAATGATATTGCTTCAGATCACAAACTTTTTGTTGTTGAAGACTGTTGTGAGGCTCTCGGAAGTGAATATAAGAGCAAGAAAGTCGGTACTTATTCAGATTTTTCTACTTTTAGTTTTTACTTCTCACATCATATTACTACGATTGAGGGTGGGATGTTATGTACTAATAATTTTGAATATGCTGATCTAAGTCGAATTTTAAGAGCTCATGGTTATGTTCGTCATTCTCTTAAGAAAGAAGAATTTATATCTCAAACACCCTCCATTGATCCTCGATTTTTGTTTGTAAATATGGGCTATAATTTTCGTCCAATGGAAATTCAGGGTGCATTTGGAATCCATCAACTCCCAAAACTAAAAACATTTTTGGCTAGGCGTACCGAAATTGCCAATCAATTATTAGTTCAACTCAGCAAGTATTCTGATCTATTGATACTTCCAAAGCAAAAATCAGGAACTAGGCATAGTTGGTTCGCATTTCCAATAACAGTAAAACCAAACCAAAAATTTACTCGTTCTGATCTAACTAATTATCTCGAGGATCACGGTATTGAAACCAGACCATTAGTATGCGGAAATTTTGCCGAACAACCTGCTATGCGTCTTTTTAACTATCGGCATGGCGACCTATCGTATGCAAATCTAATCATGAAAAGCTCATTTTATATCGGAATCCATTCAAATATTGATGATAATACAATTTCAGCAGTAGTTAAGGTATTTGATGATTTCTTTTCCAAAGTGAAAACATGAAGATTTTTTTCTATGTGGACTCTTTTGGTTTGGGTCACATCACAAGACAGGTTGCCCTCATCCGTGCAATCGGAACAAGAGCAAATATCATTATTCTATCATCAGGACATCTAGACTTTATAAAAAAATCTCTTCCACAGGCTCGTGTCGAGAAGATTTTACCAACACTGAATTTTGTTCCGTCTGGTCTTGGTCTAAATTTTGAGAAAACACACATGGCCAACCGTAATCTATCTGAACATTTTTCATCAAATGTTCGAACTGAAATACAACGCCTTGAAAAGGAAAAACCTGATCTTATAGTTGCAGATATCCCAGCTGAAATTTTTGTTGCTGCAGACGCAGTAGGTATTCCTATTATTGCAATTTCAAATTTTGGTTGGACCATTATCCTGGAACATATTTTCGGAAAATCTAGTGATTTTTATTCCTTATACTCTCATGCATACTCTAAATCATCTAAAACATTTGTTCTCCCATTCAGCGAACCTATGTCCTGTTTTTCAAAAAAAGAGAAAATTGGTCTTCTCAGGAGACATCCAACCATCAATATGCAGAAAAAAATCGGAATAGTCTCAGCCTTTGGTTATTCTATAGAATCACAACAAACTAAGAGCAAATTCTTTTCTATTCCTAAAACTGAGACCGAATCCCAAAATTTTATCTCAGCAGCATCTGCTATTTTTGCAAAACCGTCTTATGGCATAATAAGCGAATCCATACCCTACGGAATACCATTGTTCTTCAAACTAAGGAAAAATTTTCCAGAGAGCGACTATCTACTGAAATCATTAAACTGTGCTGAGACCGTACCAGATGATGTCGAACCATTTGATTGGATAACCCAAAGATTACCAGAACTTAACTTCGAAAAAATTCAGGAAATGGCTGAAAAATACTCTTCAAACAGTGATATTTATCTTGCAAATTCTATTCTTTCTTTTCCATCTGTCTAATGTATACTGTTTTAAAAATTTCTAAGAATACAATAAGAACAATCTAAATGAATGAATTTTCTATTATTTTGGGTGAAATCGTATGCATATTACTATAGTTGGTGTTGGTTATGTCGGTCTTATTACCAGTGTGGGATTTGCAAAGCTTGGTTACGATGTGACTTGTGTTGACATAGACAAGACAAAAGTAGATCTGATTAATAGTGGTAACACCCCAATATTTGAGGCTGGACTATCTGATCTTTTATTACAAGTGATCGGAAATACTCTAAATGCGACTACGAATCTACAAGAAGCAGTTCAAAGTTCAAATATAATATTTTTGTGTGTCGGAACACCTTCTATGGAAGATGGTTCGATGGATATCTCTTACATACAAAGTGCATTTATTGAAACTATCCGTTCATTAAAATCCTATGCAACTATTGTTGTCAAAAGCACCGTTATTCCTGGGACCACGGACTCGTTAGCAGCAATCGCAGAAACTCAGACTGGTAAGGTTTCTGGAAAGGATTATGGACTTTGTATGAATCCAGAATTCCTCCGAGAGGGTAAGGCATTAGATGATTTTTTCAATCCAGATCGTATAGTGATTGGGCAGATTGATGATAAATCTGGGGATTTAATTGCTTGTCTTTATGAACGTTTCAAATGTCCACTGGTTCGAACTGACTTAAAAACCGCGGAAATGATAAAATATGCTAGTAACGCATTCCTTGCAACCAAAATAAGTTTTTCTAACGAAATAGGGAATTTATGTAAACAACTTGGTATTGACTACTATATAGTCGCAGATGCAATAGGCCAAGACAAGCGGATCAATCGTTCATTTCTCAATGCCGGTATCGGATATGGTGGCAGTTGTTTTCCAAAAGATATTAATGCAATTGTATATTCAGCAAAGCGATACGGGTGTTCAACTCAATTGCTTGACTCGGTAATCTCTATTAATAATTCACAACCACTCAAACTTATTGAATTAGCTAAAAAGAAAATCACTTTAAAGAATACAAAAATAACTGTCCTAGGAGTTGCATTCAAACCAGATACTGACGATATTAGGGACGCCCCAAGTCTGAAAATAATTGATGCATTGATCCATGCTGAGGCCATCGTTACTATATATGATCCGCAAGCGTTAGAAAATGCACAAAAGATATTTGGTAACAAAGTTATATATGCAGCTTCGGCAGAAAAGGCATGTAAAGAGTCTGATATCATTTTTCTTCTAACTGAATGGTCTGAATTTGTAAATGAAAAACTTTATATTGGAAAATTGGTCTTTGACGGAAGAAAGATTTTAAAGAAGAAAAGCGGTAAAGACTACGAAGGTATCTGTTGGTAATTCTATTTCAAAGGTGTTATGATGAAGGTACTTGTAACTGGTGGAGCTGGATTAGTTGGTACAGAAACCTGCAAGCTTTTTGCAAGCGCAGGTTGGGAAATAATAAGTGTTGACAACTATTCCCGTGCGAAAATTTTTGGTAAAAATGGAGAAACCCGTGCAAATATTGACGCGACAAAAAAAGAATATAGTGTTGAACATCATGAGATTGATATTCGTGATGAAAAAATTGGTGAACTAGTAAAAAAAGTTGATGCTGTCGTGCATACTGCAGCCCAGCCATCTCACCCTCGTTCTATTGAAATTCCCATAGAGGATTTTCAAATAAATGCATATGGTACGCTTTTATTACTAGAACAAGTTCGTAAACTCAATCCTTCAATCCCTTTTGTCCATTGTTCAACTAACAAAGTTTATGGTGAAGCACCAAATTATTTTGCATACAAGAAAGTTGGGAAACGTTTTGAACCTACTGATCCTTCACTTTGGGATGGATTTGATGAATCATTGCGTATTGATCGCATGATGCACACTCCATTCGGAGTTTCTAAAACTACTAGTGATCTGTATTGTCAAGAATATGCACACCTTTACAAGTTAAAAACAGGCATATTTCGAATGGGTTGTATCACTGGGGGTGCTGCCAAAGCAGTTGAGCTACACAACTGGGAGCCTTTTTTTGTAAAAAAAGCACTTACAGGAGAAGAACTTACGATATTTGGTCACGGCGGATTTCAGGTTCGTGATGTGATCCATGCTGCTGATTTGGCAAAATTATTCCTAGAATTTGTTAAATCTCCACGGCCCGGTGAAGTTTATAATATAGGTGGGTCACGTAAAAATTCTATTTCACTTCTTGAATCTATTGATCTGATTGAGGAAATCACTGGCAAGCCACTTCATTTCAAACACGGACCAGAGCGCGAAGCAGATCACATCTGGTGGATTTCGAATATTAGCAAAGTTCGTTCCCACTATCCAAATTGGGATATCCGTATCGGTTTAAAGGATGTTTTTACAGACATTTACGAATCTTTAACAAATACAATTTGAAAACTGACCGTTCAATCACGAATAAGTCGGAAATATTCAATAGTTTTCAAAAGGCCGTCATTTAATGTTGTTGCAGGTTTCCAGTCTAATTTTTTCATAGCTAAGGTAATATCTGGTCTTCTTTGTTTTGGATCATCTGTAGGTAGCGGTAGGAAAACAATGTGAAGTGGTTTTCCTATTATTTTTTCTATTCTTTCTGCGAGCTCAAGAAGTGTAAATTCTTTTGGGTTACCTAAATTTACTGGCCCATTAAATTGTATTGATGATTGTTCCACTTTCAATATACCTGCGATTAAATCATCAACATAACAAAATGAACGTGTTTGTTTACCTGTCCCATAAATGGTCAGTGGTTTCCCTTCCAAAGCCTGATTGATAAAGTTGGATATCACTCGTCCATCCTTTGAATCCATATGCGGACCATAAGTATTGAAGATGCGGACTATCTTTATTGGATTGCCAGTCATACGATTATAATCCATTAGCAAAGTTTCTGCACCTCGTTTGCCCTCATCGTAGCAAGCACGTATCCCAATTGGATTGACATTACCAAAGTATGATTCTTGTTGAGGATGAACTATCGGATCACCATAAACTTCAGATGTGGAGGCATGAAATACTGGTATTTTTACTTTCCAAGCAAACCGTAAAACGTTCCATACTCCCCAGATTGAAGTGCGAAAAGTTTGAATCGGATCTTTTTGATAGCGGGGTGGGGAAGCTGGACAAGCAAGATTATAAATATATTCTATGTCGCTGATTTTTGGAAGTGGTTTAGTAATGTTATGTTTAAGGAAAGAAAAACCTCGTTCGAGCTTAAGTTTTTTGAGGTTTTTATTAGATCCAGTGCTGAGATTATCTAAACCTATAACCTCATTTCCCTTGGCAAGAAGCTCCAAACAAAGATTGGTGCCAAGAAACCCTACTGCTCCGGTTACTAAATATTTCATTTTCTTACCTCTGGAGGCGGAAGAATTGTTTCTACTAATCGGTTAGCTTCGCGATATGATTCTATTGTCCCGATATCTATCCATAATTTGACCTTCTGAATTTGACCGAAAAGTACACCTGCAGCAGCCCAAGCAGGAAAGTATTCGCTTTCTAGTTTAAATCTTCCCATCGGGATACGTTCGATTGTAGGTGATTCAAGCATAAAATAACCAGCATTAGCAAGGCAGGATCTACTACTCTCATTAGTTGGTTTTTCTACGAATTTTTCGATTCTGTCTCCCTTCAGGTCTGCAATCCCAAAACGTGATGCATCTCTTTTAGATACTTCAAAAAGGGCAACTGTTGCATTTGCATTTTTTTGTTTCCGATGTGCATCAACTAATTTTTGCGTATCTATCATCGTAACATTATCTCCATAGCAGACCAGTATAGGTTCATTTCGGATTTCCTTCTGTACGAGTACTGTCTTGAGATCTCCTCCAGTTTCCCATCCCATAGTCGTGACAGTTTCAATTTTAAAGTTATTAAAATTTGAATGTGCAAGATATGCTTCAAGTGCGGATCGCATATGTGAAACAGCAACGTAGACTATATCTATCTCCCTACATTTTGCTATATTATCAAGAACGTAATCTATTACTGGTCTTCCGCCAACTGGCAATAATGGTTTAGGGATCCCGTATGTGAGGGGACGCAGTCGTTTACCTTCACCAGCAGCCAGAATTATAGCTTTCATAATTTCACGTATCCACATTGTATCTTGAACTAGTTTAATAATTTGTGTACGTATCATTTTAATTCAAAGTAGATTATTTATAGAAATAAACACAACTAAGTATCTTAGTGAGGATAGATGGTTCTAGATCTCGTTTATCGTGCCATATCTCATTCAATCCATTAAAATAAACTCTTTGATAATCACAAGAGTCTAAATAGGTCTCTATTTCTTTATTTATTATCCCATAAGTGTGATCTATTATCTCTACACAAATAAATGTTGGTCTGAATATGTTCCAGTCGTTACTTTGTAAAACTTTAAGATCATGCCCTTCAGTATCAACAGAGATAAAACCAATACTGCCTAGATGATAGCGCAAGATCACATCGCGTAATTGCATTACTTTAATTTTTTCAGTTCTGATTAATCTATATCCTGTTTTGGCATATTTTTCTGCTTCTTCTTTGGAAAAAGTACATAACATATCCGCATCAAAAACATAAAAAGAAAAAGCACCATTTTTTGGTCCGATGCCAATATTTACATTGATGTCTTTTGGTCTGCTTTTGACGAATTTTTTATAGTTATCAGGATTAGGTTCGATATTAATACCGTTCCAACCACGCAAATAAAATTTTTTGGTATTGTTTGCCTCATCAGGATCAAAAGCACCAATATCTATATATTGACTGATTTTATTTCCAATAAGAACGTCTAATACTACATCCTCTCCATATTGGCTATATGAGTTCAAATTTTTTTTACATATTACTTCAAAAATGCGGGAGAGAAAAAGAAGAAACGAATACTTAAGTCCGTATTTCTTTATTTTAGTTATCAATTTATTTAACATATCATCCCCATTGCCTCGTTACTTCTACGATATTCACATTCAGTATCTTTCAATACTCAACATATTCTCGAAATTATCTACAAACGCATTTATAGTAAACGGATATGCCTTTTTGCTATTTAAGAATTTTTCTATCCTGTCTAAATATCCATCATGTGTTTTTTTATCCATGCTACTAATAAATCTGTAAAGCGATTCATAATTTTTAAAGTCTCTTTTATCTATAAAACAATCTTTTGGTATTCTTTTTTCAATGTTCGGATCCCCTGAATAAATGGGCACAGTTCCATATAACATGGCTTCGAGTATTTTCTCGCTTATGTATCCGTTTGTTATGCAATTTTCATAAGCTATTGTAAATTTATACTTTTGAAGCAGTCCTTTTTTGCTATGTGGCCCTTTGTGCGTCTTAAATTGTTTGATTTTGATATTTTTTGGCCAAAATCTCCAAATCATACCATTTATTTTTAGTGCACTTGCCCACCTAGCATGGATCATTGGTTTTTCCCATCCAGTTCCATAAAGATCAAAATCCTCAGGATGGTATTTTTCCATGAAATCTATCGCCTTTACCCTCTCACCATACAACTCGTTTGAATGTGATGAAAATTTGTTTCCAGATATATTACAAAGTAACTTTTGTGATTCAAATTTATTTCTTGGTATCATTACTTTCTCTCCATATTGGATCGGAAGAACATAATTATAATAAAAATATTTTTTGTTATCTATCAGTTCGGTACTGAAAGTTGAAACCCCTTTAAACTCACCATGCAACTTCTGATCATAACAATCAGGTCGAGTTGCGGGTGGTTCACCTATGATTAAATACATCTTATCTTGAAGTTTATTCTTAATACAAAATTGGTAATACGTATCATTCTTTTTTGGAAGATCAGAGAACACCACTGCTATTGCATTTTTTGGTTCTTTTGACATATCTATTGTTTTTAAGTCAAATCCTTTCCTCTTGAGTTTGTACCTTAAAACTTGCATTGGTTTAGCAACTTCGTAACTTCGTAGTTCGCCTTCCAATTCGAAAATCCGGTCTTTCATTAGATGTGGCGGAGGAACCAATAGGATTTCTTGTAACGCATTGTTCATATTTCTTATTGCGTTCTATTATCCTTATAAACTATGTCAAAATAATCTCTCTGTGATTGAATGGATTATAAAGACCTTCTCCGGCCTCCATATAGAATCGCCAAATCTATCTGGGAATGGCATATCAAAAACATAACTAATCTCCAGCTTTTATTTCACTTAATTCCAATGTCCCCACCAAAACCAAAAGTCCAAAAATCAAGGAAAATTAAGAAGATTCTTCTTGCCATGATGAAATATGATTATGGAATAAAGGAAAGAGGATTGAGCTTAGAATACTACAATACCTATCTCCCTCTTAAGGAGCTTGGTTATGAGGTTGAAATGTTTGATTTTATGACTGTTCTTCAAGATCAAGGCCGTAAGAAAATGAATTCACTATTGTTTGACACAGTCGTTGAGTTTGATCCTGATTTGGTATTCTTTAGTCTTTTTCAAGAACAGTTTGATAAGAACACCGTTCGTAAGATTTCTGAAACTACGCGTTCAATCACTTTGAACTGGTTTTCTGATGATGATTGGAGATTTTATCTCTTTTCCAAGTTTTGGGCTCCGTGTTTCAATTTCTGTATCACTACTCACGAAGAATCTTATCTTCGTTATATCAGTCTTGGTTACACTAACATAATTATGTCTCAATTTGCTGCAAATCCTTCTATTTGTAAAAAATTGAAAATCAAAAAAGATATTAATGTTTCATTCGTTGGTGCAGCGCATGGACTTCGAAAATCATTCATCGAATTACTTAATGGTCAAGGTATTCTTGTTCAATGTTTTGGCTCTGGTTGGAAAAACGGAAGGGTAAGCCAAGATGAAATGATGTCTATATTTAATCGTAGTAAAATCAACCTTAATCTATGCACCTCTTCAACTAAATCCTCTGTTCAAATGAAAGCTCGACTCTTTGAAATTCCTGCATGTGGTGCATTTATGCTAACTGATTATGTCTATCCACTAGAGAAATATTTTGAACTTAATAAAGAAATATGTATTTTTGACAATCCTTCAAATGCAGCTGAAAAAATTCGGTATTATCTTTCTCATGATAGAGAACGTGAACAAATTGCAAGCTCTGGTTATACCCGTTGTCTTACCGAACATACCTACATTCATCGCTTACGATCAATAATATCTGAAATTGAACATCGTGGTTGTTAATCATCTATATTTTAATTATTCTGCTTGATTGACTTCTATGGTTGATACTATCAAAGTTTCCATCTGCATTCCCGTCTACAACGGTGAAAAATTCCTCAAGAAAACCATCGAATCCATACTCAATCAGTCATACAAAAATTTCGAATTTCTTATTGTTGACAATGCTTCTACTGATAAAACACCAGAGATAATCCAAAGTTTCAAAGATCCAAGAATTCGCTATTATCGAAATCCAAAAATTATTTCAGGACAACAAAACTGGTCGTTGTGTGTTGAACTTGCCCATGGTGACATCGTTGCAATATACCATGCAGATGATCTCTATCATCCAGATATTGTTAAAAAACAAGTTCAATTTTTTGCCGATCATAAAGATGTCGGAGCAGTGTTTACAGAAGCAACAAAAATTGATGCACATGATAAAAAAATCGGGACAATAGAACTCCCAAAAACACTGAAAGGCAAATCCATATTCGCTTTCAAGGATATCTTTATTCAGCTTATCAAAAATAATTACAACCCTCTCGTATGTCCTAGTTTCATGGTTCGTAAAGATATTTTCAAGAGAGTTGGCCATTTCAATTTCGAAGATTACACTAATATTTATGATATTGATATGTACCTTCGTATATTGGAAATAAGTAATATCGGGGTTATAAACGAAAAACTGATCAACTACCGCATTCATCCAATGCAAGGTTCAGTATTATTTTCAACGAAAATCTGTGATCATAATGAAATATATGATATGTACGATAAACTCATTGTAAAATACCCAACATTACTTTCAAAGTCTGATCTTGCTCGTTATGATTGCTTCAAGAAATGGGATTATACTTCTCATGCAATTCGTGCACTATTACGTGATGATGTTGTACTTGCAAAAAATCTTCTGAAAAAATCCTTTTCTGTCACTCGATTTTTCACAAGTCTGACTGATATTAATCTGTTCGTTAGGTTACTAGTTTCGGTTTTTTTCCTGCCAATTACCTATCTCGGTTTAGGTCATTTCTTTGCTAAATTACTTTTCAAGTACAAATTAGGCTATATTACCTAGTTCTTTCTTTGACAAATTGCAAGAAGGTCTCTGTAATATATCCTCTCATTTCATCACTAAGCCCAGGATAAACCCCGAACCAGAACGTGTCGTTCATAACAATATCGGAATTGGTCAACGGCCCTATCTTATCAAATTCCAGTCCAGCATATGCGGGCTGCCTCGTCAAATTCCCCGCAAAAAGCATTCTAGTTGCTATCCCTTTAGATTCTAAATATTCAACAATCTGGTTTTTTGTAAATGGTGCATCCTTTTTCACTGTTAATGTAAATCCGAACGGGCTTGGGTCTGCTTTTGGGTGTTTTTTTGGTAGTATGAAAAATTCTTCGTATTCACCAAATGCTTTTAAGAAATAATCAAAATTCTCTCTTCTCTTTCTTATGAATTCTGGCAGTTTTTTCAGTTGGGCTACCCCAACTGCTGCCTGCATATCCGTTACTTTCAAATTATACCCAATATTCGAATAGGTGTATTTGTGATCATATCCATATGGCAATTCGCCAAGTTTCCATCCAAATCTTTTTTTACATGTGTTATCTTGGCCAGGTGGACACCAACAGTTTCTTCCCCAGTCCCTAAATGATTCAATCAGTTTTTTATAAACCGCATTTGACGTCATCACTGCTCCGCCCTCTCCCATCGTCATATGATGACTAGGGAAAAAACTCACGGTTGCGATATCTCCAAAAGTGCCTACTGGTTTTCCATCAAATTCCGCTCCAACTGCATCACAACAATCCTCTATAACATAAAGATTATGTTTTTTTGCAACTTTCATTACTGTTTCCAAATCAAACGGATTTCCAAGCGTGTGCGCAATCATTATCGCTTCTGCGCCTTTTCCGCGGCCTCTTCTATCTGTTCTGGGATCGGATTGTAAGTTCCAAGTTCAACGTCTACGAAAACTGGTGTTAGTTGGTTTTGGAATATTGGATTTAATGTCGTTGGAAATCCAGTGGCACAGGTTATCACGTTATCTCCTTTTTTGAGTTTTTCTTTACCAAGTGCATTTCCAGTAAGTGCAGAAAGCGCCAAAAGATTTGCAGATGAACCAGAATTAGTCAATAGGCAATATTTCGTACCGAAAAATTGTGAAAATTCTGTTTCAAATTGAGTAGCATATCTTCCAGCAGTAAGCCAAAATCCAATGCACTATCAACCAAGGTTACTACCTCATCCTCATCATAAACCCTGCCTGCATATGGAATTTTTGTTTTGCCAGGTATAAATTTTTCTACCTCTCTCTGTTTGACAAATTTTCTTACAAGTTCAAGTATTTCTTTGCGGTCCATTTTACCCCTTCCTAGAAATATACTCTGTGGTTTGTTTATTAGTCAGGCTGACAATATCCCCTTTGTTGTAATATTCACGATACCATCCAAAAGTCCAGTTCATAGCATCGTTATTATCCAGTTTTGGTCTCCAGGCCAGGTTTTTCTTGGCTTTGCCTGCATCTAACGAAAGCATTCTCATTTCGTGTTTTGTTTTATCATGTTCAACACTATAACTTCCTTTACCTACGATGGTTACTGCTTTCTTGACTATTTCTTCCACTGTGATATTATTCTCATCAGGTGCAAAATTCCAGGCAGTTGCCAAGTCCTTTCTTCCATTGTAAAGTCCCTGAGCTAGGAGAAGATAGCCCCACAGAGGATCCAAAACATGCTGCCATGGTCTTGTGGATTTTGGATTTCTCAGAATCACTTTTTCATTTTTTTCAAAAATAGCCCGCACTATATCGGGAATGAGCCTATCTTTTGACCAATCCCCGCCACCAATCACATTCCCTGCCCTTACAGAACAAACTAATGTGTTATGTTTGGTTCCATAATCAGACGGATTGAAGAATGATCTAATATATGATTTTGTTACTAATTCCGCACAGACTTTGGAAGCACTGTATGGATCATACCCTCCAAGTTCGTCATCCTCTTTGTAGGGTTTTTTAGTGTTTTTATTCTCATAAACTTTATCAGTTGTCACCACCACAGCGGCTTTTGTTGAACTGGTTTCCCTGATAGCCTGAAGCACATTTACAGTTCCCATAACGTTGGTTTGATAGGTGTAAATCGGATCATCGTAACTGTCCCTTACTAAAGGCTGCGCAGCCATATGAATCACGATTTCTGGTTTTTCTGTTTTCATAACTTCCAAAACTTTTGCATAATCTCGTATATCTGCAAAATATGTTTTTGTTTTTCTCTCCAATTCTAATATGTTAAATAGATTTGGTTGAGTATTTGGTGGAAGGGAATACCCAACAATGTTAGCACCGCTATTTAGCAGAACTTGGGTCAGCCAGCTCCCTTTGAATCCAGTATGGCCGGTTATCAAAATCTTTTTTCCGTTAAAATTCATTTCCATACCTTCCACGGAACTTTTCCTGAATCCCATATGGAATTAAGATCAAGGTAATCACGATAGGTATCCATACAATGCCAAAATCCTTTATGTTTATACATCGATAGCTGTTTCTTTTGAGCGAGTGCGACTAATGGTTTGGTTTCAAGTACACACTGTTCATCTTCAGTCAAGTGGTCAAACATATCTTTTTTGAAAACATAAAATCCACCATTTACATAATCATCAAACAAAACTGGTTTTTCTACAAATTCTGTAACTACATCGTTCTGATCAGTTTTTACCATTCCAAATCTAGATTGTGGATTTACTCCGGTTAATGTTCCGATTGTTTTCTTTTTTCTATGATAATTCAAAAGTTCTTCAATATTAACATTCGATACTCCATCTCCATATGTGAGCATAAATTCGTCTCCTTCTACATATCGTTCTATTTTTTTTATTCTAGCACCTGTCATAGTGTCGGTTCCAGTATCTACCAGTGTTACATTCCAATCTTCTATATCATCAGATTGATTACAGACCACGTACTTTCCAGTTTTCAAATTTATCGTGAAATCACGATTAAGAATCTCATGGTTAAGAAAATATTGTTTTATAATTTCCCCTTTGTACCCAAGGCATAGCACAAAATCCTTGATGCCATAGTGCGAATAAATCTTCATTATATGCCATATAATTGGCATTCCACCTACTACTACCATAGGTTTAGGTTTGTATTCAGTTTCCTCTCTAAGTCTTGTTCCTTGTCCACCACATAAAATTACTGCTTTCATACCTGTTAACGAAACCATATTTCTCACTCTTAATTCTCTTATTCCAATTCTGTTAATAATATATATGTACTTTGAACAAAGTCTACTCTAGTTGCTAAATAAATTCCTAGGAACTGTTAAGCTATACTATTTTTATCAATTTACCTATATTCTAACTAATCGCATCCGAATCTTTGGATTAAAAATGTGAATTTATGGACAAAACTAAAGTCGCTATATTAGGCACCGGAAACATAGGTTGCGATCTTTTGGCAAAAGTACAACGTTCTGATTTGCTAGAATGTTCTTTATTTGTAGGAAGACGAGAAAGTCCTGGTTTAGCATATGCCCGTTCTATAGGTGTTTCAGTATCCACCAATTCTTTGGTTTCGCTGAAAGAAAATACAAATACTTTTGATATTCTATTTGATGCAACAAATGCAGAGTTTCATCTTCAAAATGATGTTGCTCTCAGACAACTCAAAAAATTCATTGTGAATCTTACTCCATCTAAAACTGGGGAGTTGTGTGTTCCAGTATTAAACCTAAATGAGGTTTTAGATAAATCAGAAGTCAATCTAATCAGTTGCGGTGGGCAGGCTACAATTCCCATAGCTTATGTAGTCAAACAACTCTATCCGAAAATAGAGTATATCGAAAATGTAACTGCAATAGCCTCAAAATCTGCTGGCCCTGCAACCCGTCTTAATATTGACAATTATGTACAAACCACTCAAGATGCTATTTGTAAGTTTTCGGGTGTAAAAAACGCTAAAGTAATACTTAACATAAATCCTGCAATACCACCAATAAATATGCATAATACTACCTATGTAGAAACTAGTATGGATGTAGACATCCCATTACTTGCCTTGCGCATCAAAGAGATGGTCAAAAAGATGAAACATTATATCCCAGGTTATAATCTTTTCCTTGGTCCAATATATGAGGATGGTGTAGTTACAATAATGAATGAAATTGTGGGTAGGGGAGATTATCTACCTGCATATGCAGGAAACTTAGATATAATCACATGTGCTGCAGTTAGTGTCGCAGAAGAACGCGCAAAAAAGAATCTCAGTAGGTGAGTATATGGAAAAACCCCTTATTATAGACTCGACATTAAGAGATGGTTCTCATGCGATGCGGCATCAGCTTACTAAGGAAAATTTCATTGATTATGCTAAGGGTGCAGAAGAGGCTCGCATTCCACTCATGGTGGTTGGTCATGGTAATGGCTTGGGTGCATCTTCTATACAATTGGGAAAAAGTGCCATTTCAGATCAAGAAATCATTGCTCTAACCAAAAGTCAGCTTAAAAACACTCATCTCGGTGTATTTATAATTCCTGGTTTTGGGACAATCAAAAATGATCTCGAACCTGCACTTGTACTAGGGGCGCAAACCGTGTTCGTAGCTTCACACTGTTCCGAAGCAGATGTAACCGAGACGCACATTCGTTATCTAAAGAACTCTGGAGTCCAGTCAATAGGTGTGTTGATGATGTCTCACATGCTTCAGTCAAAAGAATTACTCGAACAGGCAGCAAAGATGCAGGAATATGGTGCTTGGGGTGTACTACTAATGGATTCTGCAGGGGTATATCTCACTCAGGATGTCAAGGAGAAGGTATCTACTTTAGTAGATGGGCTTAGCATTCATGTTGGTTTCCATGCCCATAATAATCTTGGACTTGCGATATCTAATTCTTTGGTTGCCTTTGAGTCTGGTGCTTCCATGATAGATACTACCTCTAGAGGACTGGGAGCCGGAGCAGGGAATTGTCAGCTTGAAGTTTTTGTTAGTATACTCCATAAAATGGGGATCCAAACGGATATTAATCTTTATAGGGCTATGGATAACAGCGAAGATATAGTTGCGAAATTCATGAAAAAACCACAAGTTATTAGCAGAACCAGTCTCGCTAGTGGGCTTGCAGGAGTCTTCTCAGGATTCTGTCCTATCGCAGAAAAGGTTGGAAAACAATTCAATGTCGATCCAAGGGACATACTCATGGAATTGGGAAAAAGGAAAATCGTAGCAGGGCAGGAAGACTACATTGTAGATGTGGCAGCGGAACTTGCAAAAAAACGCAATCTGGGGGAAATGTAAAGTGAACACCATGAATGAAAAAAATTTAATTAGAGTATCTGATTATGTTGCAAATTTCATCTCAGACCAGGGAGTAAAAAATGTATTTATGATCGTTGGGGGATTTAGTATGCATCTTGTAGATGCTATAGCAAACCACCCTAGCTTAAAATATACCTGTATGCATCATGAACAGGCGTTAGTCATGGCTGCAGAGGGTTATGCCAGAGAGAACGGAAGCCTAGGTGTTGCCTGCGTTACTGCCGGACCTGGTGCAACTAATACTCTAACAGGAGTGGTTGGAGCACATTTCGATTCTATTCCGTGTATGGTAATAACGGGACAGACAAAGACTAAAGATATTAAATTTGGTGATGTTCGTCAATCAGGAACTCAGGGGTTTGAAACATTACCACTTTTCGAGAAGGTTACGAAATATGCAGTAACTATAACCGACCCAATGGAGATAAGGTTCCACCTAGAAAAAGCAGTATATATTGCAAAATCCGGAAGGCCTGGTCCGGTATGGATAGAGATACCTCTGGATGTGCAGGGCGTTTTAATTGATCCTCATGAATTGAAAGGGTTCACAGCAGAGAACGAACAACCAACAGATTCTGAACTAAATCGGAAGGTGCAAGTTCTTTTAGATCTGTTAAAAATATCCAAAAAACCACTATTCTTATTTGGGCATGGAGTAAGGCTTGCAAAGGCCGTAACTATTGCAGTACAGATTTCAGAGAAGTTGCAGATACCAATTATTACTTCCAGATTAGGGATAGATTGTATAGAATCCAACAGTAAGATGTCTGTAGGGCGGCCTGGAACATATGGAGAACGGGCTGCTAACTTTGCAGTACAGCAAACAGATCTATTAATCGTAGTGGGATGTAGACTACACTCGCCTCTTATAGGACATAACTATAAAGAATTTGCAAAGAATGCCAAAATCATAGTAGTAGATATAGACGAGTCCGAATTGAAAAAACCAGTAATGGCAGAAGCGACAGTAAAGATAAAAAGCGATGCGATGTTATTCCTGAAAAAATTATCAACTGATTCGAGCGATATCGATCCGAAAAGATATGTAGGTTGGGTAGAAAAATGCAACGAATGGAAAAAAAAATATCCTGTGGTGTTGCCAGAATATTCAGATGACACGGATGGGGTAAACTCATATTATTTTGTTGAAAAACTCTCAGAACACCTAAAAAAGGATGATACTGTTGTGGTAGATACCAGTTCCTGTTTTCATGTGGTATCTCAAGCCATAAAGATCAAGAAAGGGGAGCGATACATAACTACTGGGGGTCTTTCTACTATGGGGTATGCAGTGCCTGCTGCAATTGGGGTGTGCGTTGCCAAACAATCTGGTCGAGTAATTGCAATAACTGGAGATGGATCTTTACAGATGAATCTCCAAGAACTACAGACAATTGTATACAATAAACTACCCATAAAATTATTCGTATTGAATAATGATGGATATCTACTGATAAGACACACTCAAAACAATTTCATGGAAGGGAGACTCGTAGGTGAGAGTCCAAAGACCGGACTAAGCTGTCCAGATTTAGAAAAAATTGCACATGCATATGGGATACCATTCACTCGATTAAACAAGGTATCTGAGCTTGATACCGTATTAAAAAAAGTTTTGGAATCTACAGAACAACAAATCTGCGAAATAATGACCCCCACAAACCAATTAATTATCCCGCGGGTTGCATCAGATAAACTACCTGATGGTAGATTAGTAGCACGTTTGTTCGATGATATGTACCCATTTCTAGATAGGAAGACATATCAAGAGGAAACGAATATCTGAAAGGTGATACTATGACGAAGAAAGATATTTTTTTGACTGGAGGTGCTGGGTTCGTAGGAAAGAACTTATATGAGCAGTTATCAGAAAAATACAATTTATATGCACCATCACACGGAGAGCTTGAACTTGAGGATACAGATGCAGTTGAGGATTATATAAAATCTCACTCATTTGATGCTGTGATTCATGCCGCCAATTGGGGCGGGACTAGAAAAAAAACAGAGAACCTGGAAAACAATGTGGAGAAAAACCTAAAATTTTTTTTCAATGTGGTTCGTTGTAAAAAATATTTCAAGAAGTTTATTCAACTTGGTAGTGGTGCTGAATATGATAAGCTCAACTACCTTCCTAAAATGAAAGAGTCTTATTTTGATAATCATATTCCCGTGGACAGTTATGGATTCTATAAATACGTCTGTTCGAAGTATATCGAAAAAATGGATGACTCGGTTGTATTGAGAATATTTGGTTGTTATGGTAAGTATGAAGACTATGAGATTCGATTCATTTCAAATGCCATATGCAAAGCCATATTTGACTTGCCTATAGTTATCACCAATAAGAATGTATCCTTTGACTATCTCTATATCAATGACCTGGTCAAGATTATTGATCATTTTATTGAAAACAATGGCCAGTACAAGTTCTATAATGTCACGCCTGACAAATCCATCGATCTTCTAACCCTTGCGCACAAAGTCAGAGATATATCCGGAAAACGGGTTGATATTCTAGTAAAAAATCCAGGGGAGAACCCAGAATATAGTGGGGATAATACTAGGCTCAAAGAAGAGATTAAAAATCTGAAATTCACCAATATCGACGATGGCATCCATGAACTTTACGCCTGGTATAATAATAATAAAAACGCACTCAATTACGATAAAATATCCTTGGATCAATACTGAGTCCAAATCAACACATTCAAATGCGAAATAAAATTATAATTCTAAAATCCATTCAAGAAATTAACCTAACCTCCTTCCGGTTTTTTAGTTCGTTGGTGGTGTTTATAGTTTTTATTAATGTTTAGTTATACATGCTATCTATGAGGCTCTTTTATGGACTTATTACCTTTTGATGAAGTTTTTACCCCCCACAAATTCGATCAGCTCAAGAAATCAGGTCTTCTTATTGATATTAATAATGGGACACAGTTCGATTCTCACAACAAATCAAACTCAACAAAACCAAATAAAGAATTCTGGAATAATAAAAGAGTTCTTATTACCGGAGTTGCAGGGATGGTTGGCAGCACCTTATTTGATTTGTTACATTCTTTAGGTGCAGAAGTTCACGGTACTATCAGACAACAAATAGATTATCCAAACTTGAAAAATACAACAAATCTCAAACTACATAAAATCGAACTTAGTAATTATGAAGAAGTTACGACGCTTATAAAAAAAGTAGAACCTCAAGTTATTTTTCATCAAGCTGCAGACTCTTTTGTTCCTGCCGGTATACAAAAACCAGGTTCTGTTGTTGAAAACAACTGTGTTAGCACTGTGAATTTACTTGAAGCAGTAACTAAAAACGACAAAAATCTAGAAGCAATTCAACTTGCATGTTCATCTGAACAATATGGTTTTGTCAAATCTTTGGAAGAACTCCCTGTAAAGGAAACAAATGAGCTTAGGCCAACATCCACATATGCAGCCACCAAAATTTTTACTGAAAATGTTGGTAAATCCTATTTCTATTCCTATCGCACTCCAACAGTAATTACTAGAAATTTTAATCAAGAAGGGCCGAGGCGTGGTTCACAATATTTTACTTCAAGGATTTCAGTGCAACTCAAAGACTGCTTAGATGGAAAAACCAACAAACTGATAATGGGTAATCCGAATGCAGTGCGTGATTTCAATCATATTTATGATTCTACCTCCGCACAACTCATCGCAGTTGAAAAATGTAATAGGGGCGAAGCTTATAACATATGTTCTGGCAAAGGAATTACTACGGGTGAATACGCCAAACTTGCCTTGCGAATTTCAAATCTTGAAAAAACAGAGATGTTCATTGATAAAAAACTTCTACGTCCTTATGAACGAGGAGAAGCAGTTATGGATGGTATTATAGGGGACAATACAAAATTCATTAATCAAACAGGTTGGCATCCGACCAAAACAGTGGTGGATATTATTAAAGATAGTGTGGCGTTTTATTCAGATCAACTTAACCTTGGTGGGGCACCGCACCAGCGATAATTCACTATCCTGCTGGGGTACTAAATTAGACTTTTGTTTAAGTCTACTTTAACAAAAGTTATACTAAAGTTAAACTCTGCTTTAGGTTTATGCAACATTTATATACTTTACTGACAATATCCTCTACATGTATGCAGAACGGGATATCCTCGAAAAATTCATCTCTACATCTCCACTTTACTCCGTTACTGCATTAGTGGGCCCAAGACAAGCTGGCAAAAC
>JBDRIM010000017.1:0-31952 GCA_043816005.1 Microcaldota archaeon | reverse complement strand
AAATGCTGTTTTATAAACTATTTGTTTTAAATAGTATAAAGTAGTGTTAGGGAGGGTATGGTGTGGCAGGAACTAGACTTACTGATGAGAACAAAGCTTTAAATACTTCAAATACCCAGTCTAGCCACCGTCGAAGAGTATTCGGACGTTATTTTGGTACTGTTGCGGTTGCAATTGCAACTGCTGTAACGACTTTAGGAGGTAATATTATGGCTCATGCTCGTCCACCGCCAGTTGAAGTTAAAACTGAACATAGGGAAATAGTTACTGCTCGTACTGTTTTGGAACAAAATACAAGAGGTATAAATCAGTTTTTTACCAATCAGAAATCTGCAGATATGGATGCAGTAGCTTATGGACAAAATCCGCTGGTACAACAATTACTTACTAATCTTATTGAACAAAATAGTAGGCTAAAAGGACTAAATAATGGCCAAGATGTTTTTCCTATTTCTGGCAAAACACCAGACGAACAATTTACTTCATTAAATACATGGCTTGGTGGTTCAGGACCATTAACACCAGAACGACTTCAAATTCTTCAACAAAAAATTTCCGAAGCATTTGGACAGGTTAATGCTACAATTACTACTAACGAAGTGGTACCTGAACCAGTTGCAATACCAATTACACCAAGAAAAACCGAAGTGCCAGAAAGAAGACCATTAGACAGAACAGTGCCACAACTGAGACCTGTTTTTGATGAAATGGAATTCACATCATTAATTTCTGATCTTAGATTGATTTCTTTTTATCCAAAAAGAGAAAATTTAAAAGACCAGGCAAGTAGTTATGTCACTCGTTTAGAAGAACTAAATAATGGCGGAAAGCCAACAAAAATTGCAGACCTTAATGGGTTATATAAGGAAGCAAGAAAATTTGCCTCTGGAAGAACATATACATATGCAGTAGATGAAAACCAAAAACATTTGGCAGCAGCGCGCGTAGTTGATAGTCTAAAAGAAACAGCAATTACAAGTCCAAATCAAGTTGCAAGATTAGCTGCAGTAGAAAAGCTTAATGATCAAAATGCATTAGCAGACGTTGCTTATAGCTCTAAACATCAAGAGACAAGAGAAGCTGCAATTGCAAAAATTACTGATAAACAACTTCTAACACGACTCCTTAACATAGCTCCTCACGACGATAAAGCTAAAATTCAAGCCAGATTAGCAGAACTTACGAGAGCAGCAGAACCAAAAATTGCAAGAGAACCTGCACCAGCAACAAGAATAGCAGAACCAGAAATTGCACCAGAACGTATAGAAGCTCCAGTTGTAGCTACTGATCAAGCATATCTTCAAACTATGGCACAAAAATCTGTTGAACTTGCACAAATTGCTCTTGATTCATTACTTGCAAGTCCTGTTCCAGATAAAAGAAGACAAAAAGAAGCTTGGCAAAAAAGCGCAGCTGCCATAACTATAGCACGTGAATTCGTAGTATATTGCCAAGGTTTCACTACAAGAACTGATAATAACTTTGATCAACTAAATCGAACTTATGAACAAGCTCTACTTCGTGCTGACACAGCACAAACAATGGGAGTTCTTTTGAAATTTGCTAAAGAAAATGGGATGGATAACGCAAACCCCAAATTTTTTATCGCATATACTGATTTAATCGAAACTCTTGCAAGTACAGGATTAGATTATAGGGAATTTGATGAGAAACTTGGAGGATTTTATGTCGAAGTTTCTAAACTTGCTCCAGAAATGGAATTCGTATCTGAACCTATAACTGCATTAGCAACTCTTCGTGCAAGCAGAGATAGTTTCTATGCTGAATATCTTCGTACAGTTGGTGAACTTAAAAATCCAATCACTCTATCTCAAAGTCAAAAAATGCTCGGACATGCTATTGAAGCATATTCTCGAGGTAAAGCTAATGATGATCCACTTTTAGTAAAAGCAGAAGCATGGAAACAAAATTGTACTGATCCAATGACACTTTATGCAATGGCCCACAGTCTTGTTTCTATAAGAGAAGCAGAAGTGTGGATGTATACCATACCTCAGGCAAAGGCGTATCCATTTAATGTTAAACCAGAACATCGTACTCATCTAGAAAACCAACTTAATCTTGCAAGAAATGCATTCCTTTGGAATTTTAATGATGATTTCACTGGTTCTATACGAGTAGATCAAACTTATTATCCAAATATGTCAACCACTCTTGCTGAAGATGTTACTCACACATTGATGCCAACGCTTAGATTTACAGAATCCTTTGCAGGTTTCTTTGTAAGCATGGTTGGTGCACAAGATGCAGCACAAGTCACAAGAGCTGCAGTTGATATTGAAAGAGATCATGTAAGATTATTACTCTCGATGAAATATCCATTCCCTTCAAACCCATGGTCAGCATCAGCCAATCCAAATGGTCTTGATATTCCATTAGCTGTTCATCATGCTAGGGAATTTGGAGTAGGGCCATATGCAATTCCTGGCCTTGTTTCAAGATCAACCAAACCAAAATTTGATAGTGGTTTACCAAGAGTAGTTTCTGGAAGACAAAGACTTTACTATCTTGGTCCTGTTACTGATTTGAATCCAGATCATGATGCACCTGGTTATGCTCACAATGGTTTAGGTGCTTCAGTGCTAAGAAGAGAGGCTGTTCTTGTTGGTGATTCTTCTGCACCATACTTATTGAGGAGTGATGCGTTCAATGGAAGACTTCATCAACTTACAGCTGATTTCATGAAAAATGGTAATAGTCAGGTGGCTGTTTTATCCATTGCAGATATTAGAATTCTAGAACTTGAAGGTAGATTAGCTGCAACAATAGCAGGAGACGATGTTCCAATTAATGAACTTCCAAGTAAAGCACCTGATGATCCAAGAATATTTTATGTGGAACGTGCACAAAAAGCTCTTGAAGCAGCCAGATTGTTGAGATCTAGGGCTGAAGCAACTGAAAATACTGTAACTGCAAAACTAGCACTTGAAGTTGCAGAGCTTGGACTTGAAGGTCTTAGTGATGCACATTTGACTGATATTTATACTCCACCCGTAGCTGCTCCTGTAGAAAATTGGACAATTGCAAAAGCTACATTAGATACACATAGATTTGGGGGCCAAGATCATATGTATGCAACTACTCAGGTTAGTGTTACTATAGGAGCTGAAACAATGTCAGCAGAAGAATATGCGCGTAAAAATGGGCAACAACTCCAATACCAGTGGCAGTTCTATTCACAATACAATGACGGAAACTTCTATCTTCTTAATCCGAATTATGGCCAATCTGGCGAACCAGAATTCTTAGGTAAAGTTGTTCGTAATATACCATTTTCAGATGGTACGGTTGGTGACGCAGTAGTGTCTGTTGTTCCTTCTCGTAATACTTGGCAAGTATTAGAAGCAAATGGTAATCCATTTATACTTTATAGATTACAGCGTAGTTCATCTCCAGATACTTTCATTCCAGTTGAAAAAGGTGTTGGGAGCATAATGCCATTATTATTCACAGTTTCAACTTCATCAAACGGGCCTACTGGTCACATGTTGTTTAATGGAGCTGAAGTTACTCGTACAGGTGTTATACTAACTAAAGTTAACAAAGAATAGGAGGTGGGTAGCATGACTAAAATAACTACAAAAAATCCAATCGTTGCGGATGGTGGGGCAAAACCACACCGGGTGATGAAATCAGCCGCATTTGCAGCGTTTTTTGGGGCTCTTGTTGTTTCACCGGAGTTATTATTTAATGTTGGGACTCCAATACCATTAGCATTCACTATAAGGTGACTAAATATGGCACAAAAACACGATGAGCCGAAACAGGATGTAAACGGATTTAATGCAATTACTGCACAATGGGGAAAATCACCCGGAATTCTTCTTGAAGGAAGTCCTTCTCATAGCAGTAGCCAATTTATTTCAGTTCATAATATGATTAAATTTCTTAGAGCAGGTCAACCTAAAGAGGGGACTGCTGAAAGAAAAATCTATGATCAGGCAGTTAAAGTCATTGGTGAAGGTGACGCAGATCATGCAGTCTATGCATTACAACTACTACATGTTGATTTACTGAAAGAATTATCAACTAAAATAACTTGCAGAAGTGATGTAGGTAACGAAAAAGTTGCTAATGAACTTGAAAATACTCTTCTAGAAATATCAAGAGGCGTTTCGAATCGTGACAGTGAGTATCTTACTTACAGCAGTCCACGAGTTCTATCGAGTTCGGCACAACTAACAAGAAATCTAAGTCGACAAACACCATTTGCTACAGCTGGAACTGTTGGTGTTACTACTGTTGCATCTGCTGGTTCTGAAGATTATCTTAGAATCCCAACTGCTGATAAAAATAGGAGTGTGGTTGTAAGAACTGCTGGTAGTAGCCAAGGATTTTCTCCTGTGGTTATACCACCTAACCAACTTGTCTCTTCTTTTGGTGGCGTGGAACAAGATGCAGGAAATTTTGCTGATGCAGTTGTTACTGGTCTTAGAGCATATGCAACTAAAGGAGATGAAGCTGCTGCAATCTCTGCACTTAAGAGCTCTATAGCTCCATTACAAAACAATCCAAATGTAGCTAACAATCCTAATTTTCAAGCTGCCAAACAAGCATTAAAAGATGGCGATTTAAGGACAGCATTGTTAGAATTATCTAAGGTTGGTGCTCTTGGTTCGTTATTCCAAAATCTTGATAGGTTTACCGTAGTTACTGTAGACAATCGTGCAATAAATTGGATTGATGTGAATTTGGTATTTACAATCAAATTTGATAGTGATGCAGAATTCGAAAAAGCAAAAGCAGCAATAGATCCAACAAGTGCTCAATTTTTTGGATTTACTCGGCTTGATCTTGGTGCTCGTTATAAATACAATCAGTATCAAGGTAGACAGGAAACCTACCGTGTTGATTATGGGGGTACTCTAGATCCAAAGCTGGAAGTAACCCGTGATGATAGTGCAACTAGACAATTAAGTGGGGAAGGACATGATATCTTAGGTGTCGTGGAAGCGTACCTTTCTGGTACCAGTCCTGGTTTCCTTGGTAGTGGACCATTTCCATACAATATTATTCTTTATGCTCAACCTGGGTTTAGAACATGGAAATTAGAGTCTGCTGAAGTAGATGTACGTGATAGGGAGGGTAACTTAGTGAAGCAAAAGGTGGATCTTGGTCATTCTGCATTTATTCTCGGTCCAACTGGTATTGAATTTAATTTACCAGGTCAAAGAGAGCGTCAATTATTCAGGCTTAGCGGAATTGGTGCAGAATTTACTGGTTCTACTGATTCAAAAAACTTTGTAGATCAAGTTTCCATATATGCCAAGGGTGAAGGTACTTACTATGAATCTTCTGCTTTTGCTATAGTTGGTAATGCAAGATTTGATGCATCACTTGGTATTGATAGTACTATTGATGGTAATGTAACTGTTCCTCTTAGTATAAGGGGAGAACCAGTTAATTTTGTTTTCCGTACCGGTGATCATGTAATTATGTTTGGTCCTACTGGGGAAGTTGTTGCAGAAATTACACAAAGCGAAGCACAAAGAACACTGGTACATTGGGGTGTTGGAGGTGCTTTAACCTGGGCATATAAAGATTGGCTTCAGTTAACAGCATCTGGTGGTTATGCTCATGTAGACGGTATCGCACCACATGGGACTCCACATGCTGGTCTTTCAGCTAGATTCTTATTTCCAGGCAGTTCTTCTGCAGTCCCAACTAAATTAGCAGAATCAAAAGCTATCGGTGAAATTTATGCTACTGCTGAAACATTTTCACGTCAACCTGTGACGTTAATTAATAGTGCAGCAGGAGAGGCTATAGCTGTACAGACTGCAGTTTTGTTAGAACAAAATATTCGTGATTCATCCGAAGCAGACAGAATAATTGCAGATCCGGAATATGTTGCTGCAATTGCTGCTCTTAAAGCAGGTCAATTTAGCGTTGGTTTTACACATTTACGTGGCCTAGCAAAGAACTTCCCAGATGTATTCACACCAAAACGAGGGGACTAACATGAAAAACCTATTTATTTTTATTTTATTAATTTCTACGATATTCTCATCTAATGTAAACAATGCCGTTTTCAATCAATTAAGTTATGGATATACTATTGTTACTGACATGCAATTCACGACAAGTATGGTTGTTTCAGCACCAGCAGAAGATGTTGTTTCTGGAACTCCAAGCAATCTTGCAAGTGGAAGTATTATTTGCCCTGGCACAATTATTACTGTTAATCCTGCTGTTAATGCATATTGGGCAACTCCTGATTTTTCTGCTGATGTGTTATATCCAGTTTGTAATGGGGCTGGCTGTCCAGTTATGGTTACTAAAAATTCAGTGTCTACAAATAGAAATATTAAATGGCTCACAGCCGCAACCTTCGATTCAATTACATCTGCCCATTCTGGTGCATATACTAATACTATCAATGGTTATGCCGATGGATCAAATATAGCAGGTATAATCACAGATTATTATATCCCTCTCGTATTTCATAATCAAAGGGTTACATATCACATAGAAGGTGGGGATACCTATCCAAATAAAGAAGCTGAAGTTGCAGTTGATTGTAAAGGGACATTGAGGGTAAATGCAGGAATATCCAGCACAACTCAGACTCCAACATCATCTACAAATCCAACATTCACACTAAATAATCCTGGTGGCTATCAGATTAGAACACAACTTGAGAATATTGATTGTTTTAGTGCTGTGATTAAACATCCAACAAACTTTTATGATTATCCACAATTATTCTATCTCCAGTTTTATGCAGCCAATAGGCCTGCAATACCATCACCAACTGCAACTAATACAATAACATTAAATGTCCAAGCTGCTTCAGAACCATGTGATATAACTAGAACTTCAACTAGCGCATATTATTCTGGAGGCGATACTGCAGCTTCTTCGATTTTCGTTAGTGTAAGAAATGATGGTGCTAGTGGGGTTCAACTAACTGGTGTTACTAGTTCTAATACAGATTATGTTGCTGTACCTATTACTTCAGAACTATGCACTGCCCTCGGAATAAATTTTATATGTGCATTAAATGGTGGTTCTGGTTTTAATACAACAATTGCCCCTGGTGCTACTCGAGCTGCCATTATTTTTGTTTATGATCTCTCTCCACCGAGCGGAACAACAACACTCACAATCAACGCAGTTTCAACGGCTGGTAGCTGTGGTGATGCAGGAACATGTTCAGTTTCAGTTCCACTTACAAGCAATGTTTTCTGTGAAGTAGATCCATCATCTGCAGATATTCCTCAATTTACTCAATCAAGGTTTAATGTTAGCTGTTCAAGACTTGACCACACTCCAATTTCATGTATCGGTTCAGATTGGACCTGGTCACCATCATCTTTTGGAACATTTGCTACAAAAACAAGTTCATACACTTTAACAACTCCAACAGCTGCACCTGGTTTACATGGTACACTTAGATACGAATCAGGGTCACCTGGAATAGCATACTGCTATGCAAATGTTGATACTCTAACTGCAGCAAACATTCCAACTTCATGTGAAATACAGCCTCCAAATGTTTCCTATGGTCCTGGTGAGGGTGTAATATTCACTGCAACATGTACAAATTCACTTGGTGTAGTGATTCCATGTACTGGCGATAAAGATAACTGGGCATGGGCTGGAATTACAGGCGAATTCAGTAATGATACAAATGCCAGTTATACAACTGCCTACATCGGTCTTGGTACTCCAGTCCCATCGTCTGGTCAATTACAGTTTGAATCAGGAGAAGCAAATTGTCAATCAAATGTTACTGTTATCGATGCACGTTTAATTTGCGATCTTGTACCTGATGATGTTATTATGAATCAATCAACTTTACAGCATTTCAATTTAAGTTGTACATTAGATGGGGATCCAGTGGTTCCTACTGGTGCTGATTATCTTCTAATCCCTACTTTAGATGGCAGCCTTGGTGGCGAGTCACCAGCTGGTGTTGATTATACGTCTCCAAACCATGAAACAGATGGTGATCTTTTTGGCAGTGGTAATTATCCAGTTCCAAATTCATTAGTGGTAGGTGCATATGATACTTCTCATATCTATGTGCCAAGTTTAACTACTCCAATGTCTTGTGGAATATCTCCATCTACACTTGAATATGGTCCATATGAAGTAGCAGAATTTCTGGTTACCTGTCTGAATGTAGTCGGAGATCCAGTTCCATGTATCGGTGATAACTGGTATTGGGATGGTATAACAGGTGGGTTTGTTGATGCAGAGACAGATAATCTACATGCATGGGCTTATCCAACATCGCCTGTTGGTTCAGAAGGTGCTTTATTTTACAGATCTGAAGAAGCAATTTGTTTCTCTGATATTACTGTTGTAACACCAGTGTTCGTTTGTGATCTTACTCCAAACAGTGTTACGATGAATTTCTCAACTTCACAACACTTTGATCTTGCTTGCACTGAACAAGGTGAGCTAGCCGAACCAGATGACGCAGATTATTATCTTCAAAATGGTCTTGTTGGTGGTTTAAGCGGAGAATCAGTAACTGGTGTTGATTATGGTGCTCCAGCTGCTGAAACTGATGGCGATGTATTAGTTGTTGCACTTTTCAATAGTGCAGTTTCACCTATCCTTGGCGCTATTGACATCTCACATGTGACTGTTACAGATGAACCCGAGGATGAATGTGTAGGTCCGCATTGTGATGAAGGAGATAGTGATGATTGCAGAATACTTGGTCCAAGTCCAATGGTTTTTGTGCCTGGGCAGACTGAATGGGTTGGTATAATGTGCGGTCCTGATGGCGATATTCCATGTACATCTCCACCAAATATTGTTTGGTCAATGACTCCTCCAACAGCAGGATATATTGATCCTGTAAGTGACAATGATGGCGTTAGATTTACAATTACTGGATCTCCAGGATTTACTGGTGAGATACATGCAGTAATAGATGCTGACGGACATGGTTGTTTCAAACCATTTGAAATTGGTTCAGTAGATTGCTGGGAATATTCTTAATTTTTATATTTATCTAATTTTTTTATTCGCTTGTATTAATCGAGAGTGATTCTCATATATATGTTCAAATAACATCCCAAATGTGAGAGTAAGAAAACTTACCTAAAAATTTGTCTGTTTCTCACAACGAGCTTATAGGCGAGTTCAATAAATAAAAACTACATTGATTTGAATTCAATAAGCATCTTTTCAAGTTCATCAGTAGTATGATATATTACTGAACTACCATCTACTTCCATCTTCAGGATTAATGGAACGATAGATGGGGACGAATCTATGAAATTCGTGAAATGGTTCTTATCAAATTGGTTCTTGAACAAAATTATCGTAATCCCACTCTTTATCGTGAGCAGTACTTTTTTGAGCACATCTTCTGATTTTGCTGTTCTTTCGTAAAAATGCAAATACATCTGTTGACCCATAAGTGTCAACACACTATCAGCATGTTTTGATTCATCAATTTGAGTAAATGGGACTGCATTATTTACACATATATCCCTGAGTTTACGCATGAGTGCAAGGTATTCCATAGAATGGCCACTATTTTCTCCCCATTCTGTTCTTCCGTAATAACCCATCGCTTCCTTCACTAATTCTCTTCTCTCAAGTTCATGAAGTATGAATTCGACATTATAATCTGTTATATATACTGGTTTACCTTTGTGCAGTACCCCTTTGAAGCCGTTTTTAATTTCGCCTGCAGTGAGTGGTGTATTTTGCCATCTGTAAGTTTCATTTACTTTATCAAAAATGCCAATTATTTCATCACTACTCATTCCTATTTTTGTTTTTGCAGTTGGAGGGAAGTCTGGTATATCTATTGCATAATAAATCGTATCCTGTCTTGCGAAGACTACACCAACTGCTATTATTCCACCTGTAAAAATAACAACAAGCCACACAACTGGGTTTTCTAATGGAGATGGAGTGCGGTAGTGAGTAACTGTGATTTTTTTATTAAGTTTACCCGAAGTGAATTCAAATTCATGATCTCCGAAAGGAAGTTTTTCATTTCCAGTGAAACTTCCAACATCTATTACAAAATTATCCATATTCTGGATGGTGTATGTGCCATATTCTCCTCCATCAACTTTTACAGTTATTTCATCAAGCTTTAGGGGTACACCATCCCTAGTAACAGAGAACAAGTACATAGATGGTTTCTGGTGTACTGTTCCCGTATATTCTATCTCTGGAGTTATTATTTTCATATATGTTTGCGTATATACGTATCCAGTATCATCAACTAGCTTCACTATATATTCTCCTTTATCTACGTATATTCTAACATCGAAAGATCTGTCTGATTGTGTGTTTACATTTCCCTGGGGCAATTCTTGTGCATTACTTTTGTTAATATCCTCTATGATTATTGACATACTTGGTTGAGCTGCTTGTGGTTCTTTGAGGATTGCATTCATTCTAGTTGGATTGTCGGTTATATTTGTTGGAACAATTTTTCCACCAAATTCTATGAACATTTGATTATCATTCTTTAAATTTAATCTTGTGAATGCTGTTTCATATATTGGGTAGTTCGAGGTTTTTGAATATCCAATAAAATCAACTTTCACTGTTATATTTGGATTTGTAAAAGGTTCTGAGAAAAAATATTTGGTTCCATTGTAATCTGTTTGACCATCAAATAAATATAATTTATGTTCCGAGCTTTTTTCTGCCCATGCTGTTTCATATATTATTTTTTCTACGTCCTCAGCAGCGCTGGTGTAATCTCCTCTCCATCCTCCATCAAGAGTTTGTGGGAAAAATATAAATGCCCCATCTCCTTTTGTTGCTATGCTTACTGAACCATAGATCACACCCGTACTCCAGCCACTACGGCTTCCTACGAGATATAACGGCTGGTAAACACGTACCTCCGAAGTTGAAGATATAGAACTTGATTCATCAAATCCAATGGGAAGGTTGTCTCTAATTGTTTTTGGTGTTGGTATAACTAGTGTTCCATTTAGCATTTTTGTAAATGGTTGTCCTATGTATATTACCACCACGCCTCTTCCAGCTAATTTATCCATGGTAATTAAACTATCTACTCCAAGCATCTCTTTTGGTATTACTCCGCTTGGGATTACGACTATTGCACCTTGAGGTAAAGTTTCAAGCTGTTTTATTGTTATATCATTTAAAGTTATTTTTCTCTTACTAAGATCATACCTAAGTGTTCGTAAGAACTCAGGGTAGCTATCAGCCTCAAATTTTTCTCCTGCTAATATAAATACCTCTGATGGTATTTTTTGATCGTAGGTGGTTAAGTCTATGGTGTAATTGTCTATACTTTTAGTGTCATAATCTATGAAAACCGCTGCAATCTGTTTTTGATTGTTTTTTAGGCCTGTTGTTATAACCTCTCCGCTAATTATAGTATTTATTATCTCTGGTTTTTCAGGTGCTTGATCTAACCCAGTTCCAGGCTGAAGAATTTGTGTGCTAATAAATGCCCATCCAACACCGAGTATTATAAGTGCAATTAATGCAAATCCTCCAAAAACAATAAAATTAAATCCACCTGGTGGTGCCTTTTCTGTAAGGTGCTCTTTTTTATCTTTTTTCCCTCCCTGGATTATCTGCTTTAACGTCTCTTTTATTTTTTCAATTGGAGGGCGTTCCTTTACTCTATAGTGACTTACGTGCTGATACCTTTTCTTGATTTCGAAATTGTATGTTTTTTTCCTTATTTTTGTACCAATTGGCATATACAAACCTTTATTGGACTATCTCAATGTAGCCTTCACTTACTAATCTATTGAGTATTTCTTCAATTCTTGCATCAGAAACATTGTAAAGTTTTGTAAACTCATTCATATTCATAGCACCACTATGTTCCACTATCCATTCCTGAAGCTTTGCCTTAAGTGCACTATCAGATAATCCTTCGAGTTGTTTTACTCTTAGTGTTAGTTCATCGTTGTGAGTTTTCAGCTCATAGTTTTGCGATGTTAATGCTTGGTTTTGTTCAGCGAGTCTGTCAACCCTTTTTCTGTAGTCATCCACTTGTTTTTTCAGGGAGTCATATGCAGTGAAAAGTTTTGTGTAATCTATACTTACCGAACTTGTAAGGTCCTTTATTGCACTCTCAAGAAGCTGGTAAAGGGTTTTTTGATCTATTTGGTAAGATGTTTCTATCAATGTCACTATATTCAATAAATACCTAATTACGTCTATCTTACGTTTGTTTGGTCCTATTTCTGGAGGGATAGTATACAATACATCAACTTCGTCTTCACTTATCTTAATTATGGAGAACAAATGAGGATTTTTGTTTATATCCCTACTTTCAACATATAGCACATTTAACACATCTTTTTCTGGTGCTATCTCAAGAAAAGATACTGATCGTAGTACAGTTGCAAGATCCTTTAGTTTACCTTTTACAAGTTTACCTTTCATCTTAAAGCCATCGACTTGTGGCGGATGTACTTCCTCTTTTATTCCTTTTGTTTGTTGTCCTGTTTGTCCACCGGCCATTATACTCACCCTTTCCTTTTTTTCTGTTTTGTTTTTGGTGTCTGTTTATTTTCTATTGCTGGTGTGTATTTGAATGCAGGAAGCAACATAATGATACCAGCCAACATAATACCAGAAATTATCCCCCACAACTCGAATTTTCCAGATAATACTACTGAAAGAACACTTACAACAAGAATTATACCTGCTAATATTGACGCAAACATTACACTTTTTTCAAATGATTTTCTTCTCTCAGAATGTTTCTGCAAATCATTTTTACAAACGTAAAGTTCATTCATTTGTGCTATATTTAATTTTTTCTTTATTGCACGTATGATTCGTATGACTTTGTCCTCTTTTATTGGCGTACTAGATTTACTGTCTGCAGTAGCTTGACAAATAATGCATATTTTCATATCATCACTCTAGTGTTACCTGGCTTATTTCTCTGCCTATACCACCGCTTTTCTTCAAATCAACTTTTCCAAATATATTTATTACTGTCATATCATCCATGCCAGCATCTTTGAGGAATTCGTTGATGTTGCGGCGAATTATACCGTTTCTTTCTAACATTATGACGAAAGAAACAACATCCATTCTTCTGCTGTTTTTCTCAAATGTTTTTGTGAATTCCTCTATTTTATCATCCGGCAATCCAAACTGGCGCAATCTTCTTCTGAAATCTTCTTTTGGGAATGAAACGCTTCTTGACATTGTTGCTTCCCTCCTTTGTTTATCTGTTAATACATCCGTCAAATCTAGGAAAAATTCCTTACTTGGTTCTTCACCTTCTATTTTATCTATAAGGAAAGTAGATGGGTATGGTACCTGCGAAGTGAGGGACAGGTTGACGGCACACTGTCCAACACCAAGTCTACTGATCTCTTCACGCATATAATTGCTGAAATTCAGAGACCCCTGTAGGTAATCCAAGAACTTTTCGAATTTTACCTTGAGTATGAAAGTGGTGCCAACATTACTGAATATTGCTTCGCTTATGTCCGTTGGGTTCTGTGATGCAATTATCATGGCAAAATTGTATTTTCTACCTTCACGAACTATCATTACTGCGTCACTGTTTTCATCCTTTCCTATTTTCCAGGCCTCATCAAGGACTATAAGCAGTCTAAGGCCTTTTTGGTTTGCCCAACCTTCAAGTCTCATCTTTTCTTTTATAAATTGGAGAAGAGTAAGTGCAGCAAGCGCTCTTGAGGTTTCATCTGGAAGACCAGAAAGATCAAGATCAACCAAACCCGTACTCACTAACTCATCAAGTCTAACTGTGCTTTGTTGGGCAAAGAAATCTTCACCTGGTTTTGTAAATTGTCTTAATCTGTAAATTGCATTTTCTAGCTCAGCTGGGAATTCATAAGATCCAACTTGCGATTGTTCTGTCAGAATCCTTACTACATCTTTGAGTGTTGGGGCAATAAGAGGTTTACCAAGTTCATCTTTTTGTTCATGAGTCTCCATCCTAAATTTACTCTCAATATATACTTTTTCTATTGCCTGTTCTGTAAGTCTTTTTTGTTCTGGATAATTAGCAATATCTGTAAGAAGTTCCATCGTTCTCATAACTTGTTTGATACGATCATATGGTTTCATACCACCAAGATCAAGAAGATTAAGATACGAATTCTTACCAAGTGATACTACTTTTCCATTTGTCTGACGAACCCAGTCCTTGTATTCACCAGCCCAGTCTATGATAAGTGCATTACTATTCCATACAAAAGCAGATCGTAAGAGAAATGTTTTGATAAAATAACTTTTACCAGAACCTGAAATACCAACAACTGCTATGTGTGGGTTGGCAACATTTTCATATGTCCAATAAAATGGAACATTGAATATTTTTGTTCTTCCTATATAAATTGCGCTTGTCGGATCAGGAAATAATATTTCTATTGGTGGTTCTGGTGGTCTAACAAGAATATTCCTTCTTGACACTGCACTGTTTGGTAGTTTGGTTAAGTACAGTTTGCCACCTATCGGCATTAGACCACACTCTCTTCAAGTTCCTGGACAGTTGTTGGGAAGAAATAATCCCATTCAAAGCATTTTAACATTTCGTCTCCTGTAAGCTGGTTTACCTCTACATTAAGTGCATTTTCAAGTACTGATCGTAGTTCCTTTGCTTGCGTACGTGCTAATGACACTGCAGCATCTTTACTCACACCTACGGCAGTCGTCTGAGCATAAGCGATAATTCCCATTGGTTTAACTCCTTTTACTAATCTTGCCAATTCACTATCTTCTTTTTGTATCTCTCTCTCGTATTTGTCTAATTTTAGAACATCCGGTTGTGCTTTATCTCGTTCTCTTGCAAGTCGTAGTTGTGCTTCTGCTCTTTTTGTTTCTATTGATTTTCTTTTTTCTGTAACATCTTCGACATAAAGCATGTAGCTAATCTTTGTGATATACTTAATATTTGAAATTGCGCGTTCAAAAAATTGGCTATAAACAAGATTTTCCTCAGCTGATTTTTCTGTTGCAGATTCAAAGATTTTCATCCCTAAAAATGCAGATGAATAATACACTCCATTAATGCTTTTGACTATTACATCTTGTGTCGGGGGAACCTCATACCCAATATCACTCATCATTATGATATTCGTTCTGGTAGTAATGAGCGGTACCATGATATACCCATATCTCCAGAATAGAACCCCGAATACGGCACCACAAAAAGAAATAAATCCACCTATAAGAGCGAATATTGTGCCACCGCTAGCTATGGAGAAGAAAGCACCCAAAACTCCAACTGCTATACATGCAATAGTAAATCCTTTATTTCCGCCCATGGTCGTCATATCTTACCTCTTAAATTTAATAAGCTGCGAAAGTATATAAAGCGTAGAGGCTGGGTAGTTCTATATCTCCCAATTTATTTCACAGCGTCTTCAATTATTTTTTTAGCATTTCCCACGTAAGTTGAATATTCAAACAGCATTTCAGCTTCTTTTTTATCAACTAATTTCCTTTCCAAAACAAGTTCTTTCAGATGTTTTCCTTTTGCAAATGCTTCCTGTGCCATATTTCGAACCTGTTCATGAGCATCCTGTCTTCCCATCTTTTTGTTTTCAACTAAATAAATCATCAATCTTTCTGCAAGAATTAGTCCTTTTGTAAGTTCTAAATTTCTTTTGATATTATCGGGATAGAAAACCAAACCGCCAACTATCTTTGTCATTTCAAGAAGCATGTAATCAAGAGCAATAAAACTTTCGCTGAAAATTGCTCTTTCATTCGCACTGTTTGTCAAGTCTCTTTCATGTTCAAGTGCATTATTTTCGATTGCAGTGAGCACATTTGCTCTTACTAATCTGGCAAGTGAACACACTCTTTCGCTTTTATGTGGATTTCTTTTCTGTGGCATTGTTGAAGAGCCAACTTGTTTTGCACTGAATGCCTCAGATAGTTCGAGTATTTCTGTTCTTTGTAAGTTACGTATTTCCTTTGCTATTTTTTCCAATAACGATGCAGTGATAGCAAGAATAAAAATGACTTCTGCATGACGATCTCTTTGAATAACTTGATTAGTTACTTTTGCTTCTTCAAGTCCAAGTTCTTTCATAACAAATTTCTGAATTTTTGGTCCATCATTACCAAAAGTTGCCATGGTTCCAACTGCGCCGGACATTTTACCGACGGCAATTCTCTTTTTTGCTTCTTTGAGTCGTTCGAGATCTCGTTTCAATTCTTGGTAATACAATGCAAATTTCATTCCATATGTGGTTGGAACTGCGTGCTGTCCATGTGTTCTTCCAACACACACTGTTTCTTTGTGTTCAAGTGCAAGTTTTTTCAGAACGATTCCAAATCCTGTTAAATTATTCTCAATAACTGCAATTGCATCAAGAAAAATAAGCGCTGTTGCCGTGTCTTCTATATCATAGCTTGTTGCACCAAGATGCACATATTTTCCAGCATCTCCTGCTTGTTCTGTAAGTGCCTTTACCATTGCCATAAGATCATGGTGTATAAGTGACTCAATTTCCACCACTCGTGCATGCGTAACTTTTTTCATTCCGTCTTCTATTTTTCCTGGTGCATCTTTTGGAATGTGACCAAGTTGGGCATGGGCCTTTGCAAGTGCAACCTCGACTGCCATCCACCTATTTAACTTGGTTTGATCATCAAAAACAACATTCATCTCTGTTCTATATCTTTCTTCAAATGGGGAAATTGACATATAGTGATATGGTTGCCTTATCTTTTAAAATTAAGCCAGACAAATCTATTTCATGGTTAAAACTCGGATTATAAAAAGACAGGATAAATCATACATTGAATTACCACCCGAGTTATCAAACTACGACGCGGTTGAGTTTTTTTTGCTTAGAGATGGATATTATCTTCTCACAGTGCCTCTTACTAATCAAAATGAAGTATCAAAGTCCAATATCCCTGAAAAAGACAATAAAACCATGTCTGATAGGGAAATGTCAGTTTTGAAAAAACTTCTCTCTATACGTTTTGAAAATCGCATTCCAACCTACATTTCAAAAGCATTTTCAGATTCTGAAAAAGAAATACTTAAAACCCTTGAACAGAAAAAAGTTGTCAATCTCTTCAAAGGACGGAAATATGTTGATGGTGTCTACAATGTTCCAGATAGCACATACGCATTAGTCCAGAAGAATGATAGTCCTCAGTCATCAACAACTCCGGTTGCGATGGCTGATATAAATCCTCTTGTTGCATTGAAAACACAAGGGTTCGTTATCTTTACTGATAAGAGGGAGGCATTTGCACTTTCTGAAAAACTTTCAAATGAGATGAAAAGTGGTGCTATTGTTGGTGTAAAAGGATTTGATGGAAAATTCTATGTTGTAACGAGAGAATGTTTAACCACAATACGAGGTAAAATCACGTTGGTTTTGAAAAAAGATATGGATGTGCCATCCATTGCTACTGCATCAAAGACTGATATCGATGGTTGCACTGCAGTTCTAAGGTTGATGGCTGAAAGCGGAGATATCATAGAAAAGAAAAAGGGAATTTTTGCCCCGGTTTGATTTTCATGTTAATAAAAGACGAAATCCATGGTACTATAGAATTCAATGAACTAGAAGAGAAAATAATTGATAGCGTTTCTTTCCAGCGTTTGCGCAGAATAAAACAAATGTCTGTGACTAATCTTGTCTATCCTGGTGCTAATCACAGTCGTTTTGAACATTCTATCGGAACTGCTCATCTCTCAGAGATAATTGCGCGGCGTGTTGGCCTTGATGATGATCAAGTGAAGAAAATAAAATTATATGGCCTTTTGCATGATATTGGCCATACTGCATTTTCACATGAAGGTGAAGATATTGTAAAAAAATATATTGGCGATCACGAAGAAATCGGAAAAAGAAAAATTGTCGAACATGAAATTGCAGACATACTATCAGAGAATTTCAGGCCAAAAGAGATTGCAGAAATTGGTAATTCTATTTATGGTAGTATTATCGAGTCTGATATTGGTGCAGATAGAATGGACTATCTTAAACGCGATGCATTGAATACTGGAGTTGCATATGGGATAATTGATATAGACAGAATCGTGCATACTGTTAAGATGGAAAAAGGGAAATTATACATCGAAAAGGGAGGGCTCGAAGCAGCAGAAAATCTTCTTGTTGCAAGATTTACGATGTTCATAACTGTCTATCTTCATCGTACTGTTCGTATTGCAACTGCCATGCTTTATCGTGCAATAGAAGGAGCAATAAACGATGGTACTCTTGCGCCAGAAAGATTTGTTGAACTTGATGACGAAAGTGCGATGGCCGAACTATGCAAATCTGAGAAGGGCGGTAAGTACGCAAATGCATTACTCAGACGTCATTTATACAAAGAAGTATATTCTTTCCAGAAAAAAGGGTGGGATCAAGCAAGAGCAGAAAAATTAGAGAAATTCTTATCAGAAAAAACCAATCACGATATAATTGTTGATTATCCCCATCAGTTTTTCAAATCAGTTGATTTTGAGGTTAAGACTGATGATGGCATGCATTCTATTTCTGATATCTCTCAAATTGTCCAATCACTTAAAAAAACAGAAGATTATCGAATGGGAGTTTTGGTATTGGCCGAAGATGAAGTTAGAAAAAAATCCGGAAATAAAATAAAAGAACTTACACAGCAAAGCGGCTAGCTACCTGTACAATAATTACCATTAGGAAAACTGCTATTACGAATACCTTTGGATCAAATTCTATCCCGCCTAATTTCATATCAGGGGACATGCCTATAATTCCGGCAGATGCCATCGGCATTGTTACTGAATCTTTTGCCATACGGCGTTTTGTAATCGAATGATATAAAAGCCTTTGTCATTCCATACTATCTCATGGGAGATGTTGAAATACATAAGACGGCTGACATGAAAAAATTGAAGAACCCAACTATAGTCATGGGGTTTCCAGGTACTGGTCTTGTCGGCAGTGTTGCTGCATCACAACTTGTTGAATCACTACAAATGGCATTTGGTGGTTATATTTCAAGCTCTGATTTTGCTCCCCTTGCTGCAATTCATAATTACAAACCAATGCCTGCTGCACGTATTCATTATTCAGAAAAATTGAATATGATCGTTATTCTTTCTGAAATGACAATCCCGATCTCATCATCAAACGAAGTTGCAGATAAGATTTATGAATTTTCAAAATCAGTTAGCGCATCTTCGATCATATCCCTAGGTGGAATTTCTTTACAAGATGAGAAAAAAGGTGTTTATGTTGTATCAAGTGATCCAGCCGTTGTGAAGGATGTCATTGCGCAAAAATTAGCAAAACCAATAAAAGAAGGTGCAACGACAGGTGTCACTGGGATTCTTCTTACAAAAGGCACGTTGAATAATTTTCCAATTACAACTATTTTGGCAGAGTCATCTGAAGAATATCTTGATCCAAGGGCGGCGTCCAATGTTCTAAAGGTACTTACGAGAATGACTGGAATTCAAATTAACACTGCTAGGCTTGACAAAGAAGCAGCTGAGTTTGCCAAAGACATCCAAGAAACTGTTGTCAAGGCTAAAATCTCAAAGAGAAAAGGCGGACCGCAAGCATCAGAAGGCGGAAGCATGTACGGTTGAAAGAAACCAAGGTTTCTTTCTAATTTCCTTTTTATTTGATCTGGAGTGAGCAGAATATATCTAATTTTATTCTAACATTTCCACCCGAACGAAGTGAGGTATCAAACCAAAAATTACCGAAAGTAGTTTAAACATCATTACCCACATATCTTTTTATGCAGCCAGCTGTAACTAAAGTTGGTCAACGTGTGATGTTACCACCGGTCTTTCCAAAACCAAGATTCCGAACAACCGTTGGCGTTGAATTAGAATATCTTGCTATTCCTAAATTTAGGGGGAATGATCCCACCCTTGATCCAAATGCACGAACTCTTGTTTTTTTCAATGGGTTTATGCTCCGCTTCTCACAGTGGGGATTCCAAATGCCACGATACACTTTACAACATGGCTTAAATGGATTTTCTGATTGCAATCTCATCTTCTTCAATAATTTTGGTCATGGTAATAGTGAAATAAATGGAACTGGAACTCGTGATTATCTAAGGCATTGTGCACTTGCTGCACATGAACTTGTTCGTAGTCTTGGGATCCACGGAAGAATGTTTACTGTGGCTCATAGTATGGGTAGTCCAATTTCACTAGAATTCCAGCGCCTTACAGCTGATCAAGTTGGGGGGATGGCATTTGTTTCGCCACTTTTTTCAGATCCAATGAAAGTATTTCCATATGCTGGTTTAGTTGAACCTAGACTCGAACAAATCCAAGCACTTTTGAAACACGATCATGTCGCTTCAATAGTTACAAAAGCACTTACAATCCTGGCAGCTGATATACCTCTCAGAATCTGGCATGCTGTGTTTACTCGAAAAACTGGAAGTAAAATACGTCAAGATGCATTTGTTAAAAATTTACGAAAATCATTGGAATTGGATATTTCTGTTTTCATCACTGCACTATTATCAATGATTCAGACTGGTGATGAGATTGGTTCAAGATTTGGTCACATTTCCGTACCAAGAAAAATTATTCTTGGGGAACGGGATTTTATAACTGATCAAAAGAAAACAGAGCAAATTATTAGAGAATTAGCCCCAGACATTCCATTAGTTGTACTCGAAAATACGACTCATTGGGCCAATTCAGAAAGACCAAGAAGAGTGAACAAAGAATTAAGAGAATTTGTTGATTCTGTTAGTTAGATACAAATAGTTTTTTCGTGCAATTTCCCCAGCATATTGATTAATTTTGTTGAACACTCATCATATTTACTTCCTGGCCCAGTTGCTTTTTTTGCTTGTTTCTTTTTACCTTCCAATGCTAGTTTGAGGACCTCTGCAGCATATTTGTGGAATTTCAAGTGCAATTCCCTAAGTTTATCATATTCTATTATTGTTCCCGGGTTGTCATTAAGGTTGTTAATCCATTTACCAAGAATACAATTCCTATCACTTTTAACCATATCAACGCTAAGTTTACACGTTCCGGTTTCTATTGCTTCATCTAATACAATCTTCCAGCGTTTATGAGCGATTATAGCTTCGCTAATAACGTCTCGCATATTAACACCAAGTAATTTGTTATATTTGTGAAATAATTTAATATTATCTTTTGTTCCACAATTTTTTGAAATTAATTTTATAATTGAATAATACTTTCACGCAAGATAATTCATTTGCAAAGCAAGAACAATACAGGTAATAATTATTACCATTGGTATAACCCTAATACTATAAGATAAAAATTTCAGGTAATTCATTTCTACTCCATTGAATTTGAGTATTTTACACCACATTATACCTGCCAGTGCTCCGAAAAGAGTGAGATTATCACCCAAATTTGCCCCTATTACGAGAGCGAATGCATTACTCAGTTTTTCAGTATCTGTAATTAAATAATGCGGACTTTGCATAGAAGTTGCAAACAACATTGTCATCGGTTGATCAATCATTATGTTTGCACTTATTGCTGTGATTATACCTGTAAATATAGTCCCCTGGAAAATTCCTCTGAAATTACTTATTCCAATTGCTATTGCGTCGTCTATTCCATTCAAAGCCAAAACATGAGTCAATATAAAAAATGAAATTATTAATGGTAAAATTTTCCATGGCATTCTATGTATCACCATAAAAAAGTTGTTTGTCCTGGAAAATAAAATATTCGTATGGGTAATAGATTTTGTTTTTTCATCATGATATTTTTTAGAATTATGACTTATTTCCAAATGGTAATACGAGATAAATAAGTTTATGGTGATAAAAACCAATGCAAAAAATCCGATTATCTCCCATATTTTATATGGAAGCGACTCCGAAAATATTAATGTTAAAAATAAAATAAAAACCAATACCAACCCGATTTTTGCTGTTGTTTTATTTATTAAATAATCTTGTGGGTTTATCCTCCTTGGTACACTAACGTGTTTTGGAATTTCTTTATTGAACATTATAAAAGCGAGAATGGTTGTCAGAACACCTGCAACTAAGGTTGGTATGATCATAAATTTAGTATATTCGAAAAAACCAAGTTCTAATGCCTGTGCGACTATTATATTTGTTGGACTTCCTATGTAAAAAATCATACTCCAGGTATTTGCTGTAAAGAAAACAATCATCAAGTATGGAAGCGGGTTTATTTTCGAATGTTTTCCCAGGTATAATACTATAGGGGTCATTGTAAGAGTAACAATATCATTGGATGTGAACATGGTTAGAATTGCTGCAAAACCAGCCAGATAGAAAAAAAGTTTATGGCCGTCATTATGTGTTAATTTTAATATCTTAAATGACAAATATTCAAATATGCCAGTAGTATCAAGGGATATAAAAACGTACGCTGCAGCAAAGAAAATAATAATTATCTGCCATGGTATTATGCTTGAATTGCCTCCCAATGCTTCGATGATAGTTGAAAGGTTTATGTATCCAAGCACAATTAACACAAGCAAAGTGATTAATGGTGCGATTCCATAATCTATTGTTATCTGTCTTCTTCCAAATTTTATTATCGGTTCCTTAATTATTAGTAATATTGTAAAAAAAAACATGAGCAGCAAAAAAATTTGGTCGATGAACATATGTTTCTACTAGCTATGGTTGGTGTCAATTTAAAATATTGTATCCGTTCTTTGATAAAAGAAAAAATGCAGGGAGCAGGATTTTCTGCGCCTTTTAGTAAAAGGCGCCCCAAAACTTCTTGTCCAAAAACCCGAAGGGTTTTCAGTTGACAAATTTTTGGAGCGCTTTTTTTCAAAACGCGCTTTTGAACCTGCGAAGACACTAAGTCACAGGATTTCTTCCACCTTTTAGTAAAAGGTGGAGCCAAAACGAGCAGTAAACCCGAAAGGGTTTAATCACCACGTTTTTGGCGTTTACCTTTTTCCTAAACGCTAAAGAACGATGTTTCGTTCTTTGCGCCCATTGTTCAAAGAACAATCGGGAGGTGAAACTTAAGTCCTGCACATTTGACCGGGCGTGGTTATCCCTGCAAACTATTTAGTAAAAAGTTTGACAAAAACTGTCTATTAACTATAAAGTATCTTACAACGGAATATTCTAAAAGCATCAACTAAGAATTAGATTGAACCTCGGCAGTTAATTTCATGGTTTTCGCTCCTTTGTTACTGCTCTCAATACTTTTCTCTGATTTTCAATCTGAGCTCTATTCTTATTAAATATTTTTTTGCTTTTCATATGTCTAATATGACTCGACGGTACTTTCATGTTTTCACCCACTCATCCAAGTATCAAATTGAACAACAATCCAATTAAAGTAATTGAAATCGCCAAAACCACAACAAAAATCATCAGTAATTTTGGTTTCAATACTTTTCTTAAAATTACCATTTCTGGTAAAGAAAGCGCAGTCACGCTCATCATAAATGCCAATGCAGTTCCAAGTGACATTCCCTTCTCCATCAATGCCTCAACAATAGGTATGGTTCCTGCTGCATTTGAATACAATGGTACGCCAATCAAGACTGCAACTGGTACTGCCAAAGGATTGTTACTTCCTGCAATGTCTGCCAAAAATCCAATTGGTACATACCCATGAATGAATGCCCCCAGGGCAATACCAAGAAGCATGTATGGGACAACCTTCACTACAATTTCTGTTGTCTGTTCGTTGGCAAATTTTATTCGTTCTCTCCACTTCATTTTCTTCTCTTTTTGCTTTTTCACTTCCATCTGATAGACAAAATCTTCAACCTGATCATCTAATTTCAATCTGCCAATAATAATTCCTGCTATTATTGCTACAAACAAACCAGCTCCAATGTATAGCGCAGTTATTTTCCAACCAAACAATCCCAACAGGAGGGCAATTGCAATTTCATTTATCATCGGGGATGCAATCAAAAAAGAAAAGGTTATTCCAAGTGGTATACCTGATTCAACAAAACCAATGAAAATGGGAACTGCAGAACAAGAACAAAACGGAGTCGGTATTCCAAGCAAAGCTGCAAGCACATTTCCAACCCCCTCTTTTTTTCCACCAAGAAACTTTCTGATTTTTTGCCTTGTGATAAATGTGCGCAAAATTGAAACCAAAAAAACCATTATTGCCAGTAAAACAAAAACCTTGATGCTGTCTGCTATGAAATAGGCAACTACACCTGTAAATGTGTCTGTTCCACTCATTCCAAGAAGCTGATAAACAACAAAATCTCCAATTTGTTCAAAAATATCCATAATTTTACCTACAAAATTTTCGGCCGTTTTCCTGTGAAATCAATCGTTTCTTCAAATCTCATTCCATAATTTTTCAAATAAAACGATGGTTCTATTGCCAAAACCGAACCAGATAATTTATCCTCTGATTTTGATCCAAGGTGTGGCGATTCATGAATGTCAAGACCAACACCATGGCCAATCGAGTGTGGCATTTTTGGGAAACCTGCTTTTTTCAGCAAATCAGTTGCAAGTTCATTTACTTCTTTCCCATTTTTTAAATCTGGAAGCGAGTCAACCAAAAAATAACAAATACCTTGCAATCTTTCATACTGCTCTTTTTTCTTTTTGTCACCGTCGAGAATAAAACATCTTGTGATATCTGAACAATAATGCTGATATCTAACTCCATAATCAACCATTATAAATTTTCCAAGTTTCCTGTTTCCATTTTGGTAATGAGGATATGAACTACTTTTACCACCAGAAACAATTGGATCGAACGCAGTTTCAAGTCCAAGTTCCATCGTCTGCACAAGCAATTGTTTGCGGACATCATTTTCTGTCTTTGCTTTTTTGAAATCAATATTTTCAAATATTTCTTTTGTATACTTAACTGCCCTTCTAATTTTTGCAGCTTCATCAGGTTTTTTCTTTGCCCTGTTCTTCAAAAGTTCAATTGTTAAATCATTTAATTTACAAAATTTTCTGAGTTTCCCAGCCATTCTCATACTTAGATTTACACCATCTATTCCGACTGTTTTTCGGCTAAGGAATTTTAATGTTTGAACAGGGTCAGTGTAAACTATTACTTTACCTTTGAACCTGTCTTTTGCAAGTGTTTCATTCAAAGCAGGGACGAGTAAGGTTTTTTTATTGCCGTCAAGAACGAAGAAAGAGTGATCAATATCAATTCCACTATGGTAGAAAAAATTTGCATTAAATTTTTCGCCTCGATAAAGTAATAACATAAAATAAAACCACAGTCACCAATTATATTGCTTGTGCCTACGGTCATCCCCGAAGCAAAACCAAAAAGGTTTAATTTTTAACTGCGTTCACCATTTGGTGGTTAATTTGAAAAATATTACAATCTTGTCCATTATCCTATTGTTACTAACATTCGGATGTTTGGGCGGAGATCAATCTAGTGGTTATGATTATTCTGATGGTTCTTTTCCATCATACGACATGCAAGAAGCTGCCCCTGCTGCTCCTTCCTATCTCCCTAGTACAAGTTCCAGCAGTAAATCTTACATAACAAAAGAAGGATCAATTAAACTGAAAGTTCCAGATGGAACACTCGAAACAAAATACGAGGAACTGAAAGCAAGTTTAATGGCAGAAGGAGCGACTTTTAGTGACATTAATTACTATGAATATTCCGATAGGAAACAATATACAATTACAATGAAAGTTTTACCTTCAAAATTCGATTCAATAAATAACATGCTTAAGGAAGCTGGAGAACTAAAAGATATGTCAGTACAGCTTGAAGATGTCACACAGCAGTACACTGATACCGAGACGAGGATAAAAAATAAAGAAATCGAACTCGATAGGCTCAGAGCACTCTACAATCAAAGTGGCGAAATAACAGATCTACTTGAAGTTGAACACGAATTAAGTCGTGTTGAAACTGAGCTTGAGCTTTTGAAACAGAACAAGATTTATCTTGATTCAAAGATACAAAAATCTACGATCTATCTTACTATATACGAAGACAAACCCGCAACACAACAGCTTATCATTCCATTTGAAGGATTTGCTAGTTTGTTCTTCGGGGCTCTTGCAGTAGCAATTGGACTCATAGTTGCAGGAACTGGATTCTTACTCCCAATAGTAATTGTGCTTTTGGTTTTGTGGACTATCTACAAAAAAATAAGAGGGAAGAAAGTTCAGAGTTCAAAGGCACGTTGACGGTTGCCATCAATCTCTACAATTAGCTTTATTGGCTTGTTTGAGGTTGGGAAGGCAAAGCCAACGCTTTGCCCTTTTTTTATTCTTTTTCTTTCGAATGTCATTTTTTCTTTTTTATTAGTTACCATTACGATAATCTTGTCCAAATCTCTCTTAGCAGTTATTGTCAAACATGTGTTGTCACCCTCTTCTTTTTTCTCATGTTTGAATGGTTTTAATGTTAAAATTACGACAATCACTACGACTAACAAAACAAGCAGAAAAGCACTAACACACAAAGCATTCAGTATCCAGCCATCTATCATACGAAATCAACTTTTGATTTTGATTTCATTGCTATCACTTTTATACTGGCGTTGCGAAGTCGTCGTCTTAATTTACTGTCATTGGTGCATACAATTGCATTGTTTTCTTTGGCAAAATCCACTATCCAATCATCAACATACGTGTTGTTTTCTATTACCTCAATTTTTTTATTGTTAGCACTAAGTAGTTTAAGTGCAAGTCTAGCTGCCATTCCATTTTTCCCTATTGTTTTCCCCAGTTTTTCGAGTTCGTATATTGTTCTCGATGATATCACATAATTATGGCTAAATTCCATTAGATATTCCAATTCCTTGAATATATCTATCTTGAATTGAAATGGTATAAGCAGAAAATTTGTATCTAATACGACTATTCTAGGTGGCATATGTGTTTGACTTCTTCTAGCAATATAATCCTTCTTATTTTATCCCAAGAATCTCTTTGACCTTATCAACGTCTTTGGTTGATGGACAAATGGCAACTTCTGTGTACTCCGATTGCTTACTCACTATATACATGCTTTCTAGGTTTATCCCTCTATTAGACAATTTTCTTGTTATTTTGCCTAATTCTCCCGGTCTGTTTATCATACGGTAAACTACGGTTTCTGCCTCACTTAATTTAAACTGCGGGAATTTTCCGAGAGCCTTTGTTGCAGTGGCAACATCATTTGTTAACACTCTAAACACGGCTGTGCTGTCAGAACCATATGCAGATATAGCCTCGATATTCACTCCAACAGAACCAAGAGCCTCAGCGACAATGGCGAGAGCCCCAACATCATTTCTGGCAATAATGGTTATCTCTTTCATTGATACCACCCAATTTATTTCCCCACTCAAAGTTAAATAATCTTCTTATGTCAATCAGGTCATGGTCAGCAAAAAACAAATTCTTAATGTACTATCCGAGGTCATTGACCCTGAACTTGGGATGGGTATTGTTGACATTGGTCTTATTTATGATGTTGATATAGCGAAAAAAAAGAAGGGAGAGATGCAGAAGGTTTTCATAAAAATGACATTTACTACTCCTGCATGTCCGATGATAACTGAGATGCTTAATGAAGTTAAAACCAAGCTTGATGTATTCACGGATCTTGATATTGAGGTTAATGTTATATTTGATCCACCATGGACCATTGACCGTATGTCTAACAGAGCGAAGATAAAACTGGGATTATTATGAGTACGCTCTTTTTTGGAGTGAAAACATGAGATTAACTTTTTATGGTGGTGCACAGGAAGTTGGACGGGTTGCAATTCTACTTGAGGATAATCAAAAAAACCTCATGCTCGATTGTGGTATAAAATTAGGTGAAACTACAGAATATCCTCTTCTTCATGATGATGAGCTTAAGCGCATACAAAACATAACCATTTCACATGCACATCTTGACCATAGTGGTTATCTCCCTCATGTCTACTCAAAAAAAGCACGCCCAAAAGTGTTCATGACAAAACCTACAAGAGATTTAGTTGGGGTTTTACTATCTGATTATCAGCGTATACAGGCAGGAAAGCACAAAGGTAAATGCCTATTCAGCTCAAAAGATGTCGAAGGAGTACTAAAAGATGCTAAAATTGTTGAGTACGGGGAGAATTTTAATTCTGGTTTTAAACTAAGATTCCATACTGCCGGCCATATTCTTGGTAGTGCAATGACAATGATAGAAAACGGGCCGAAGAAAATTCTTTTCAGTGGTGACATCTGCATGCGCAAAACAAGGATTTTGGATCCATGTGAACGCGGACTTACAGCCGAAACACTTATTGTAGAAAATACCTATGGTTCACATACTGATGTCATACCCAGCTACAAGGAAAGTTACCAAAAGATGATAACTGTAATACGTGAGACACTAGACAAAGGTGGGCATGTTATAATTCCGAGTTTTGCAGTTGGCAGAGGACAGGAAGTTCTTCTTGCTCTTGATGATTATATGCGTTCAGGTGCCATTCCTCCAACAAAAATATTCATAGACGGGATGATAAGTAAAGCAATGAAGATCTATCGTCACAATGCCATATATGCAAATGATGACATAAAAAAACGCATTCTAATGAGCGAAGATGATCCGTTCAAAAGTCCGAACTTTCATCATCCACGTTCAAAAACAAGGGAGGATGTTCTAAAGGAACCATGTATAATTGTAACCACTTCTGGTATGCTTTCAGGTGGTCCTGTTCTCTTCTATCTTGAAAAACTTGCATCAAATCCTAGAAATGCGATTATCTTCGTCGGTTATCAGGCTGAGGGTACCACTGGGAACAAGGTTTTAAACAATGAGAAAAAGATACGTGTTTACGATAAAGAAATTGAATTAAAACTGCGCATAGAAAGTATACGTCTCTCTGGCCATGCTGATTTTAATGAACTTATACAATATGTCAAATCAGTTAAAGGATTGAAGAAAGTATTCCTTATGCACGGTGAAAAAACAGAACTGAAAGATGCTATAGACAAAGAATATGATGTAGTAGTTCCAAGACAACTTGAAACATACTCTATCTAGTTTTTTCAGCCAATTCGTTCAATTTTTTTTCGTCGACAAATTCCAAAAGACGATTGCATTTTTCACAGCGGAAATCAATTCCAGAAGCAGATTCAAAATTTGTTATGCTTGCAGTTCCACATGAAGGACAAAAATAATAATCAGAATTTTCGTTCAATCCATACCTTCCTGACTGCATTATGGCCCATTTTTCAATTCTTTCGTGGTTCAATGTCCAGCTATATGAATACCATCCAGTTTCACTGTCCTTTTCACGAATGTAATTAACCAATCCCTCATTATGGAGTTTGTTAAGGGTGGCTCTAACATCACTAATCTTTATCTTGAGTTTTTTAGCCAAATCGTCGTCGCTGTTATTCCCTTGAAAGTTCTTAACCATGGCAAGTGCATTTTCGCCACCAACTTCTATGAGGTTTTGTCTAACTCCTGCATCACTAAGAATTTTACTTACTTTTTGCATTCTTTTATGCTCTTCTACGAGTTTAATCTTCAATGCTTCTTGTGCAATTTTTTTAGCTTCTATTTCAAGACTCGCCTTAGACTGTATTATCTTCTTAGATTGTATTACCTTTTTTGGTTGTGCCTTAATTTTTACTACTACCTTCGTTGCTTTCTTAACAATCTTCCTAGATTTGGTTATTTTAAGTGTTTTTTTCTTTTTTTTGATTGCCACAATACCACCCTATTCTTAACAGAACTAATTAATTACACATTTTTTATATTTAAACCTTTGCTTTTTTAGTTACTTTTTGCCTAAATTGATGGGGTTACTCAAAACCCGTATATATACCTCATTTGTACTTTTTATGCTTTTCTCTATTGAATATTTAAGTGCTCTTTTTTTGGCAGCCTTTGCCATCTTATGCCTAAGCTTGTTACCATCTAATAATGTGTCAATTGCAGTTGCCATTTCTTGGATATTGTCTGGTTCAACAAGAATACCTGTTTTACCGTCGATAACTACTTCCTTTGCTCCGAGTTTTCTTATTCCTACAGCAGGAAGACCTACATACATCGCTTCCACAAATGTGAGTCCAAAGGTTTCACTATCTGATGCAGATGCAAAAATGTCTCCGCATGCATACGCAGCACCTATATCTTCGCTTTTAACAAATCCTGTGAATATGATGTTTTTTATATTCATGGTGGTTGCCATCTTTTTGAATTTCTCAAGACATGGTCCACCACCAGCAACTAATAAAACCCTATCATCCCTTTCTATCAACTTAAACGCAGCCATCAAGTTATCGAGTTTTTTTTCAAAACTGACTCTCCCCAGATAAAGCACTATTTTTTTGTTTTTTGGAATATTGTTCTGTGCTTTGAACTCCTCTACTTTTTTTCTACTATATTTTAATTTATTGAAGTCAATTCCATTTGGCAAGTAAATAACATTCTGAAGGCCATAAGAATACAATTCGTTTACCAGTTCTTTGGTTGGTGCAGTAACAACATCGACTTTCCTGAAGACATGTTTTATTATTTTTTTTACTGCCGTTTGACTTAAATTGTCTAAAACTTTTGGAAGTTTTCCACTAAACAAGTGAGGTACATACTCTGGAAAATGCGTGTGATACGTTAATACGGTTGCTATCTTATTACGTTTTGCTGCCAACAATCCTTGCAAACCCAAGTTTACGGGTGCGTGTGCATGAACAATATCTGGATTTTCTTTTTTAAGGAGAGAACTTATCCGTTTGTAATCCATAGAGGCTACGCGATATCCTTCATAAAAAGGGAATGGCGAAGACGGAATCCAATATATTTTGACGTTTTTTGACGGTCTTTCTATCCTAAGAGGACCGTTTCCTGGTGCAAAAATTATCATCTTGTTCTTTTTTGACAGTTGTTTTACTATGTCGCATATGTATACCACGACCCCATTTAGTTGTGGCACATACGTATCAGTGAAAAAAGCTATTTTCATATAAAACTAACTAGTACCTGAGGATTAAAAAACTAATCAAAATGACAAATTAAAATGGAAAAACAAAAAAATAAATTAGGACGGTGATGGTGGCACATCCACAGTTCCATTTTCGTCGTCACTATCATTTTCCATACTGTTTAGGATATATTCAATTAATGCAGAACTGTTACTAGTTGCATTACTATTGTTTGTATCGTTGGTGGTTGTCATTCCTGGGAGTATTGGAAATGTACTATTTGTCGTACCATTGTTCTTAGCAAGGTCTATGAGGTATTTTATAATATCTAACGAAGAATTTACAATCCCCATCATCATTTCAGTATCTAGGTTACTTATGTTCCCAGTGTAATTTGCAGTTGCACTCTCAATACACGTTTCAATATTACTTTCATTAAGAAGCCTGTCACAATAACTCTCATTCCTATACACTCCTGCCAGCATAATATTACATCTATCTTTACTGACTGTATTTGTTATACTTTCACAAACATCTTTTTGGTATGGCTTTGCAACTACATTACACATTGCCAGTTTACTTGTATTTTGTATATTGTTACAATAACTAGCATCCTTGTACGAACCAGCAAGTTCGATATAACAATCGTCTTTGTATGGTGGTGAAGTTATCATTCCACAAATGCTCTCATCTTTTGTTATCGGTACAATGCCAACAAGGCACATGTCCTTTCTATCTATTGTTAATAGACAGAGGTCCTTTCTTTTGAGGGTTATGGCCATAGTCGTTATACATTTTTCTCTTTCGTCGCCTTGTTTGGTTGTATAACATTTTGCGAGTTTGGTATACTGTTCTCTTTCAGAATATAATGTAGTTTTAACATTTCCACTCAATTCCTCAGGGGGTTCTATACTAGCCACGTTTTTCTGGAAAGATAGAAGTTGGTATAGGTATGTGTGTATCATTCCGTTATTCTCATAATCAAAATATGTTTGATGTACTTGGCCTGTTTGATTGTTTATGCACATCTTCCAATTGAATTTTTTCGGTGCTCCCGATCCTATCCTAAATCTTGCTGCATCATCCAAAGAAATGTTAGAATAATCTATTTTATATCTGATTTCAAGACATTCGTTTCCATTTATATTTTTCGAGATAATCAATGGATCAAGTTCAAGATA
>JBDRIM010000016.1:0-3888 GCA_043816005.1 Microcaldota archaeon | reverse complement strand
CGTATAGCTGAATGTCATCAAAAACAAAAGGCGTGTTAATGTCCAGCACACCAACCCAATGTTAAGCAGTGGAATCTTTGTTGCGTTTTCGTTTTCATCAATCTTTTTCTGTTATTTATGATGTTTCTATTCATCTGCGAGCATATGAATTTATAAGCAACTTCGTTGTTGTCTTTTTTGAAGTAGTGTTTTATAGATACTAGTTCTTTATAGGCGAATTGGAGGTGCGAAATGAATGTCTTATGGTGGACCAAGAGAAATGCACGATGCAGTCTGTGCTGAATGTGGACAAAAATGTCAAGTCCCATTCAAACCCGACCAAAGCAGACCCATCTACTGCCGCGAATGTTACGCTAAACGAAGACCCCCGAGAAGAGATAGATATTAAGCTACAAGCTAGTATCTATCCTTAACATGTGATCTTTTTTTGATCACACAATTTTTTTCTTTCTATTTTTATGATACACATGCAAACGGATGCAAAAAGAGAGTACCCCGTCTAAACAACAGTAATAGGAACCAGGCTTCTTTATTGTTGACTAGCTTCTAAAATTGTTGTAAATCTATTATGCACACTAGATTTCTACCAAGTTCAAAGGTCTTGTAAACAGAATCAAATAACATACGATTGTCCAAATGGAGTCAAGAAAAATGCCAAAGACCTAAACCAAGAATAGTCCAATGGTAAGTCAATAAACAAGAGGCAGGTTACGACCAGCACACCAACCCTCTAATAAAAAGTCATCAATGTTTGTTTTTGAAAATGAAAGTATGGTTATCTATCTTCTTTTGAGATAGATTGGTTCTTCTAGTTTGCATTCATCTTTACATGATTTTAGGATTCTAAAATATTTCCTTCAGGCTATCGCTCTTTTTCTACCTGCAAAATAGATTATTTCTTTCTCCATCAAATCAATTGAACATTTTAGAGCTTCCTTTCTAGAATCAGACAATTTTTTCCCTCCGTACAATTATCAACAATTATCGACCAATCATTTTTCAGTTAGTCAACAGGCGAATACTGATTTCTTATGTAGTACCGATGGTTTTCTGTCTTCTTTATTTTGCCAAGAAAAACTCCCGCAAAATAGCTTAACCAATACTGTTCCTGTTCATCAAGCTTAGCTTCCTCAAATGTTACAGCCTTTTCTTCAGAAATAGCTCCCGCTTTCACGAGTTTACGAACAAGCCTATCCTGCATTACAAATTGAATCCCATACCCAGACAAATCTTTACCCCCCTCCTTTTATCCAATATTTAACCGTAGAAAACTCAAAATAAACGAGACAAAAACTCAGAGTCTTGTCAAAATCTACTGATACTTCTACTAATAATAATAAACAATGGTCTCTTATTAACACAGCACTTTTTTTCTTCGTACCAAAATGTAAAATCTATTTATTCACAACTTGAATCAAATCCATTCTTAGAATTTTTAAAATTCAAAGACATTACAACAAGCATCAGATAACATAATTGTACCCAAACAGGAAAAAAGAAAGATGTCAAAGACCTAAACCAAGAAGAATCTAATGGTAAGTCAATGAGCAAGAGGCAGGTTACGACCAGCACAGCAACCCCGTACTAAGAACGAAGACGCAACAAAGATCGCAGTAATTTGATTTATTTTTCATCCCATGGTCCTTTCCAATCTGGGAAGCTATATGTTGCACATGCCTCCTCCATGATTTCAATGGGGTATACGGGTACGATTGTTCCATCTGATTGCCATTGGCATTGTAAGTTTTGAGTGAATTCATAGTACCACGGATTTGAATCAAAGAAAGGATCGTGTGAAGAAGTGAATTTAAAATTGCGGGATATAGTTGTTTGAGTATTGGTTTTTTCTAATGCTTCAACTACAGCTGCTACTTCAGTGGTTCCAGCTCTTTCAATAGCACCACGTAAAATGAAGTAAATAGCATCAATAGCATACCCCGCATGGGATCTTGGTGTTTCTCCCCACCGTTCGACATAGCCCTCTCGAAATGACAATGTATAATCGGTCATTGGATAGTTACCTACGAAACCATTTGTCAAAAAAGAGACGTGCTCACATTTGCCATCTGTCCACTCCCAAAATCCACTTTCTTGGGCATAGTTGATATTTCCCCATATGACCATGGGCGATTGACGATCATACCATTCTTTAATGAAAGGTATAGCTTCCTCTCCAGCCATAATAGGGATCAATATTTCTACTCCCGCATCTTCGGCAGCTGCAAAATAACTTGAAAAATCAATAGTTTTCGGTGAAATTCTCTCACGATAAACCAGATCAAAGCCATAGACCTCAGGTAAATAATAATCAAAATCAGCTGTTGTCTGTTCGGTTCCTTTCAAATCTGAAGCTATGTACCCTATTTTGTTAAAACCCGTAAGGTCTCGTAAGCCAGGAATAGCGCTATGTGCACCTATTGATACTATAGTTGAGTTGGGCGGATTAGTTCTGAAAAAATATTTGTACCTATCGTAGTCGTCTGCCACTCGTTGGGTTATAACATCGTAGATTCCCCCTAAAGTGCTCATGAAGATCTTCTGATGTTCAGCTGCAATGTCCTGCATAATCAAATTAGCTTCATTTGCACCACCCCCTATAATAAAATCTACTTTATCCAAAGTTATCAGCCTAGTCATAGAATTACTGATTGTAATAGCATCAAAAGTGTTAGCCGTTGCATCATTATCTTCTCCAATCACCTCTACTTGTCTTCCAAGTATGCCGCCTTCAGCATTGATCTTTTCAGCAGCCAAAACAGCTCCTTGCCAAACTGCCTTTCCAACCAACATATCCAAATCAGCACAGACGCCTATTTTGATAGTTTCAGAAGATTGTTCTTGTCCACTCAACAAAGTATAAGCTGCAACTCCTCCCACTCCAGCAACAACAATTATTGTGACTAAAATTATCGCTTGAATCTTTGTTACTGCTTTAGAATTTAACACTTCATCTTCTCCACAAATAACGCCTATATTTTTTGTATAACAGTTATAACATTTTCTAGGTTCATTCGATGTAAAAAGGTCATACAAGTTAAGAAAGTGGAACCAAGACTATACACAAAAAACTAATAGCTTAAATGGTCCGCTTGAACTCACCGTCTGCAAAGATGGAAGCGTCCTAAATCTAAACTATTTTTTTAGATCTTTTAAAATGCGGATGTTGCCTTGGGCGTCTCGAGCTCCCAAACCTATTGTTTTGAGTCCAGGAATTATTTTTTTGGAAGGAAAGAGCATTTGAAACGTATTTACTGCTGCATCACAAGCTAAAATAAGAAATTCATCAACATCGAATCCTGATATTTCCTTTAAATCAACATTGCAGGGCATCGGTATCAAATCTGTATTCACCACATCGTAGCCATATTCTTTTAATCGAGCTGTTATTTCGTCTAATTTTCTTCTTCCCCCTGTATCACAAGAACTAGAACAAGAATCACATGCTACAATCCCTAGTCTTTTCCCTTTATTGAGCATGCCCGTCAAATCATCATACGATTTACTACTGGTAATAATCATCTGGAAATCTCCTGCACAAATTAGGTATATTGTTATGTTTCATCTTATTGACAGGTTACACCTTTAGTTTTCATCCCATGGACCAGCCCAATCTGGAAACGTGTAGGTTGCCCCTGCTTCCTCCATTATTTCTTGAGGATATACAGGTATTTGTTTGCCGTTTACCCATTGATACAAGATAGTAATCATGTAGTCCTGTTCTGGGTTGTTCGGGTTCTCCCCTATCATTGTATCATGTGATGATGTGAAAACAAAATTTTTTGCATTGGAAGTTTCAACGCTAGTTTTTTCTAAAGCCTTAATTACAGCTTCAGTTTCAATAGTTCCAGCCCTCTTAATGGCATCAGGCAAAATAAAGCGTAATATATC
>JBDRIM010000015.1:0-2288 GCA_043816005.1 Microcaldota archaeon | reverse complement strand
ATTCAACATCCGGAAAACTATCCTATCAACCTGTTTCAAATTTTTCTTTAGGAAATCATACTGTTGAAGTTTCCGTGTTTAGTACGAATGCAAACAAGGCAACAAAAACATGGCAGTTTACTTATGGTTACCCGACCCCTTCTGATCCAACAACGTTTACCGTGACATCTTCGAATGGCAGTAATCATTTGCAATGGGGTGCGGTTACCGATGTTCCATATTATTATATTTATGGAAAAAGTTCACAGTTTACTTCTGTCACTGGTTTGACTATACTTCAAAATACTTCAAGTACGAACTATACGCATATTATTTCAGGAGATAGATATTACTATGCCGTAGTGGCAGTTTCTTCATATGGAATAACAAGTTTGCCTGTTTTTGCCGGAAGTTGTGCATCCTATTCAGCTGGGAAATGGGAAGATTATGGGTGCTGTATTGATTCCCAGTGCACAAATGCTTCATTTTGCAATACCACCACCCATGCTTGCCAAATGCCGTCAGTTTCCCTTCCAAAGAATGTTACTAAAGATGAAGCCAAAGGTGCAATGGATGCTGCTAAAACTGCGATAAATGCAGCAAAGAACCACTCAATTAATGCGAGTTTGGCAGATATTTATTTTTCCAAAGCAGAAAATTCTTATGTAATGGGTGATTATGCACAGGCAAAAACCTGGGCTGAAAGTGCTTTACTTTCTTTACAATCTGGCCCAGTTATTTCTGCCAGCAACGTAAGCTTGGTAACTAATGAGGGGAAATCAAATTCTTTTTGCGGTTCATCATTTATATTTCTCATTGTTCTATTTTTCATGTTCGCTAAGGGGGGTGTTAAGTATGGGAAAATGTTTTAGATGTAATAAAGTTGTTGAAACGAGAAAAGTGTTTGTGAATGAGGCAAGAGGTTATAGTGAAATGTGCATTGACTGCATAATCAGTTTTTTTAAGATTGAAGGCAAATAAAACAGTGAGAATACATTCAGAAAACTGAATTAGGCAGAACCCATAAGAAAAATAGAAAGCCTCAGGAGGTATTTGAAACCCCGACATCTCGCTTACAAAGCGAGCGCTCTACCAGGTTGAGCTACTGAGGCGTAGGTTTTCTATTTAAATGGGATAATTTTTTAAGGTTAGGGATAGGTTTAAATACACAATATTATAATATAGTACACATATGGTGGTTTTCAAAAGAGAGATATTAAGTAATTCAATAATTAAACACGGCAAAGGGGGAATCGGAGGTAAAGGAGATGGTTTGCGTGATGTTGATGCAATTTTTGCTAAAGAATGTCGTCCAAAATGTCTTGCCGAACTGCCAACACATATTTTAGCAGATGAGATGTATATTCGTTATCGTAACAATGGGGATGAACTGGATTGTGAATCTAGAGAAGAACTAAGACACATTCATGCTTCTTTAGGTGACAAACCAATAAGTGTTAGACCTTCTGAAGAAGGTGAAAATAATCCAAATTTACCAACATCTGGTGGAAACACATCACACATGTTGCCTAATTGCCATCCTGATCAAGAAGTTCGTTTCAGCCAAGTTGTCCAAGCAGTAACTCTTTCATTTAATCAATTTGCAGCAAGACAGGATGCTGGTCTCACTCAAAATGGTGGTGTGGCAATAGTAACTAGTCCAATTCCTGGTATTTTAAGCAACACCCAAGCAGGTAAATTTTACTATCCAATGTCTGCAGGGGTGGCAGATTCCGTATGTGCTAAAATTGCTCATTTCAAACCAGGAGAAGGTTTTGGAAGAGTTGTTTTTGGTCATGGGTATGGTGCCGTTCAAGAAATAAAAGCAGTTAGAGCAATACCCATATTGTCCATTTCAAATCCAACGGATACTAGTGGTTTAGTTACGGTGCAAAGACATTTTTATGCAATTAATATGGATGATAGAATTACAGAACTTAATTTTAATGAAAAAGGAACATTATCTTTGTTAACCACTCGTTTTGCAGGTCCAGAGTTGCAATATTTTACTGGAGATTCCGGAAGATTAAATTTCGGACAACTTATTGGACATGATTCTTTTGGATATTCCACTGGTCTTCAACAAATCTTCGAAGCTCTCAAATCAGGAGGTCCACAATGTTTTGAAATAGAATTTACTTTTAATATTTTTGATGGTCAAGGTGTTTTTCATTTAGTACAATATAAACTTTTGAGAGATGTACTTAGTGAAAAAATAGATGTTCCTGAATTACAAGGACTTGTTGAAGATCCAGAAACCTGGATTTCTAGATTAAATGGAAGAAGAGTTTATTTAGCAACCGATAATG
>JBDRIM010000014.1:0-25754 GCA_043816005.1 Microcaldota archaeon | reverse complement strand
GATATGTACATTTATATACTTATTGCAACAATATTCATGCCATGCAACCAGTTACTTCTTTTAAGATCATAGGCCACAGTCCGCCCGTAGTAGAACTTAGAAGAAAAATAGAAAGAGTTGCTGGCACCACTTCATCAGTTATGCTACTTGGCGAACGAGGCAGTGGAAAAGAACTCGTGGCCAGGGCGTTGCATGCAGAAAGAAAAGGAAAATTTGTTGCAGTAAATTGTGGTGCAATACCAGAAGGATTGTTTGAAAGTGAATTGTTTGGTCATGTAAGAGGTGCATTTACAGGCGCAATAAAAGATAGAAGAGGAAGAATGGAACAAGCCCAAGACGGGACACTTTTTCTTGATGAAATAAAAGACATGCCAATTAGAATGCAGGTAAAATTATTGCGTGCACTTGAAGGTTATGGGTTTGAGAGAGTTGGAAGTAGTGAAACTGTTATGGTTAACACACGCATAATATGCGCAACTAGTGGAGATCTTGATGAAGCCAGTTCACAACAAAGATTTAGGGAGGATTTGTATGATCGACTCAATGTGGTAACGATAACAACACCAGCATTAAGAGATAGACTTGATGATGTGTCAGAGCTTGTTGAATATTTTGCACGGCAATTTAATGAACAGAACTCTGGTTATGAGATAACTATGGTAAGTGATGAGGCAATGAAAAAAATTATGGAAATTGCTAGAACACTTGGGGGTAATGTTCGTGGATTAAAAGCATTGGTAGAACGGCTTGCAAATTTTGCAGTGAATGGCCAAATACACGATGATAACGAAGGATTTGAACAGACCGTAGTAACGCAGATGAGAGTTGACAGAGTGGAAGGATCTCTTCCGGCGATGGTTCGTGAATTTGAAATAAAAATGATAAGAAATGCATTGGAAGTTGCTGGAACTGTTGTAGGTGCTGCATTGTCACTTGGAATTAATAGAACAACTTTAGTTGAAAAAATGAGGAGATATGGTATAGAAACACCTAGTTCCTAGAAAAGTAGCATTTATTTAAAAATATTATTTACCATGAAATGTAAATATGGACGACACTATTCCAAAAAGTGGAGAGTTAGCTGGACCTCGGAATAAATATGCTCATCTTGTAGAACCAGGTGCTTTTTTTAGAAGATTGTGGAACAAAGTAACGAATGATAATTGTGGTGAAGAAAGATTAAGGACAATTGTAGATGATGCTTTAGCAAGAAATCAAATAAAACCAGGTGAACACTCAAGATTAGTTGGAAAAATTGCAGAGAGATTTGGAATTCCAGAAACTGCACCAAAAGAAAGTGAACCAGAGATAGATAGGCCTAATGGAAAAAGAACACCACGATCACGTAAGGATCATTTTAATGGAACAGAAGGACAGGTAAGACCAATAGTGATGAGAAGTAAACCAATTCCGAATATAAGAGGCACTGGACCACTTAATATAAGAGATTTTAGGAATGTGACACCCACAACTACAGTTGTACCTGTAGATAGAAATCTTGGCAGTATGTTTGGAGCTAGACTAAGTATTTCAACCCGAAATAGAAGATAAATTAGCTTGGTTTAACTTCCTCAAATCTCCCGGCGATCTTATTTTTATCAACTTTTTTTGGATCGAACACTTTTCCATTCATACAGATGTAGACGCCTGATTTAAGCATCTGAAGATTGGCGATTGCATAGCCTAGATTGAAAGATGCATCAGAAAAATCAAACCCTTTTAATGGAATCATAGAACCAGTAAGAACTATAGTCTTGTTATTTTTTGGAAGATGATCTTTGAGATATTGTGCAGTGTCAGGCATAGTATAAGTACCATGTGTAATCAGAATTAATTTGTGTGGAGATTTTTTAACAACTTGAAGAAGTTTTGTTCTGTCTTGGTAGCGTATTTCCCTACTGTCCTTCATGAATACAACTGTGCTCTCTAGTTCATTATGCAATTGTAAGGATCTTAGATATTCAAGTACAAGTGTTTTTTGACCAATTTCAACAGTGTCTTTTGCTGGGTTGAAACTAGAATCAATAGTTCCACCTGTGATTATTATGTGAATTTTCATGGAAACACAACTACTTTAGCATATAAATACCTTAGTGAGATAACGGTTTTGGCAGTTCAGACACCCTGAGAAGATGATCTGGCAAGTCCGAGGGAAGTTCATTTTTTTTAACTAACCAAACTGACCCAGCATGACTTATGAAACCAAATCGTAAAGCAAGTGACAAAAATAGTGGATTTTTTTCTTCATTTTTTGCAACCAAATAAAGATTATTGTATCTGTGCCAACTACGATGCTCGTATTCCTGAACTGGTATTGAAAGAAATGTTTGAATTAATTCAGCTAAAAGAACACTGCCAATCCCATGATTTGGTGGTAAAATCTCCCGTTGAGCTCCGAAATCTGGAAAAATCATGAATGCATTCTCATCGACATTTTTATTTTCTGCTCTTCTAAGAGTTAGCCTACCGTGTACAGTTTGATCTGATGGATTGTACGCAGTTGCATTTACTGTGAGTCTTGAATTGTCATCTGTTAACGGACCATATGCAGTTAAACGTAGCCCAATTTCTAGTCCTTTGTGAGTTGTACCGACAGCTTCCCTTAGTATTGCTCTTTTTCTATTCGACATTTTTCCACCATTAAGTTAGATTTTGTAGATTAATGTGTCTACATTCTCATATAAATAATTAATTATCTTAAAATACAAAAAAAGCAAAGAATTTAATATGAAAACTTAAATAAGTGAGATAATGTACGAACTAGATCTTACAGATAGAAAAATATTATATGAACTTGATCGCAATAGTCGCCAGACCTATTCAAAATTAGGACAGAAACTTCGTACAAAAAAGGAAAAAGTCAAATACCGAATTGATAAACTGATTCGTGAAGGAATTATCGAAGGATTTTACACAGTGATCGACTACTCAAAACTTGGTTTCATATCATTTAGGTTTTATTTTCAGATAAGTGGAATGCCAGAAGAGAAAAAAGAGGAAATGATCAAATATTTAAAAAATCATAATAAAATTTGGATATTTTACAGGATTACTGGCCTTTACAATTTTAGTTTCAGTATATGGGTAAGTGACATATACGAATACGAAATGTTTTGGAATGGGTTTATGCAATTGTTTGGAGCATATATCTCCGACTCTCATCTTGCACTTAAGACACATTACACAGAATTCAGTCGTAATTACTTAGTAAACAAAGCCGATGACAAAATGCAATTTACAGTGTTGCAAAAATCAGAGAAAGAAGATCTTAGTAAAATTGATTATAAAATACTTAATTTATTATCAGTGAATGCACGAGTAACACTTGTTGAGATGGCTAAAGCGATTGGTACTTCAATAGTAACCTGTCGCTCGCATTTACGACGTTTGATTAAGAAAAAAGTGATTGTTGGATTTAGGCTTATGTTGAATTATGAAAAATTAGGATATCATTATTATAAAGTTGATTTGTGGTTCAATGGAATGGAAAAACAAAAACAAGTAATGCAGAAAGTGCTCTCTCATCCCAATGTTATTTACACAGAAAAAACACTTGTTACATCACATTTTGAATTTGATCTCGAAGTGAAGGATTTCCGGGAGTTTATACAGATAATGGATGAGTTTGAAAGAGAATTCCCGGGAATGATAAAAAGGTACATATATTACTCCCTTATCAAAAATTATAAAATAAATTATCTGCCTTCAGTATAGTCAGCGTGAGTATGCTAAAGAATAAAACAAAAAACTAGAAGACTTTCTCCCCTACATAAACTTTAATTCCAGATGGCATTACCTTGAATGGAACCATTTCTCTTGAATGGTCAGTACCTCGCATCTTCATGATTTCCAATGCACGAACTCTGCGATCCTCGCGATCAAGATTGTAAAGGTTGATGATACCATCCATAACAAAATGCTCAATATCAAATCGCATTTCTTCTCTTTTTGCGGTTGTAGCTTCCAAAGTAGTCAAAGTAGTTACATCCAGATTTCTCAGTAAAGATAAAAATTCGAAAAGTGTCTGACGATATTCAACATCGCTCTTGAAAGAAAGTTTGATCATAGTTGCAGAATCAATCACTGCTCTTTTGATACCGTGCGAAGTGATTCTGTCTTCAAGAAGATTTGCAACGTTTTCAAGATCAAGTTCGTTTGGCTTGGCAATTTCTAATTTTTTCTCTTTTATGAGTTGTTGGGTTTCGGTGAGAAGAGGAAATGTATTGTTCATATTCTCGATTATATCATCTGGAGTTTCTTCAAGCGTGATATAAAGTCCAGCTTCACCGGCTTTTGCCCCACGATAGAGAAATTCAAAGCCGAATGAAGTTTTACCAGCACCAGGCCCACCATAGAGAGCAACATGCCTCCCCATAGGTACACCACCGTTAAGCATTTCATCCAATCCCGAGATTCCTGTTTTAACGCGATCCATGTAAATGTCTATCTGCGAAAATTTATATAGATTGACGATGGAAGTAGTTTAATGGAAACTAATATTTTACCGTGGACAGAGAAATATAGGCCAAAAAAGCTAGATGAGGTTGCAGGACAAACTGAGATTGTCGGGAGTCTTAAAGCCTTTGTTAAAGCAAAAAATATGCCGAGTATGTTATTTGCCGGACCACCGGGAATAGGGAAAACAACATGTTCACTTGCCCTTGCACATGAGCTTTATGGCGATAGGATGGCAGGTAATTTCCTTGAATTGAATGCGTCTGATGAACGTGGAATAGATATTGTAAGAGGAAGAATAAAGGATTTTGCAAGGTCAGTTTCTCTTGGTGATGCTCCTTTTAAGCTTATTTTCCTAGACGAAGGAGATGCACTTACTTCAGATGCGCAACAGGCACTTAGAAGAACTATGGAATCAAATTCTGCAGTAACAAGGTTCATAATTTCTGCAAATTATTCATCAAGGATAATAGAACCGATACAAAGTAGATGTTCAGTATTCAGATTCATGCCACTAACAGATAAGGATATGCGTAAGACACTCGAACACGTTGCAAAGGCAGAGAAACTAAAAATTGATGACAAAGCCTATGATGCGATGTACTACGTTGCTGAGGGAGATATGAGAAAAACACTGAACATAATGCAAGGATGTGCAATGCATTCAAATCACATAACAGAAGACTTGGTTCACAAGATCAGCAGTAGGGCAATGCCAAAAGAAATCAAAGAAATGTTGCATCTTGCAATTGAAGGAAAATTCCAGTCTGCAAGGGAGAATCTTGATAAGCTTATTATAACATACGGCTTGAGTGGAGAAGACATACTTTACCAAGTTTATAGAGAAGTAGGAAAGATTGACGTTCCGGAAAAACAGAGAATGAAACTTATTGAAATTGTAGGTGAATACAATTTCAGATTGATACAGGGAGCTAATGAACGCATTCAGCTCGAAGCACTTCTTGCTCAATTAGCAACAGTCAGGGAGTAGGATGAATAAGATCTGGATTTTCATATTAGTTTTACTTTCAATAACTAGTTCTGCCTTTGTTGCTACGAGGATATACGACCAAGATGATCTTGGAGACATAGCATTCAAAGAATTCACTTATTCAATTGCAGTTGATTGTAATAATTCGCTACTCAAGATAATTGTTATGAACGGAAGTAACATGCCAGTTGCAAATGCAACTACTTATTTACAATATCTTGAAAATACAAATCCGATAATATCGAGGATAACAACTTCAGCAAATGGTACGACCATACATAAGTTGCCTGGCAATACAAATTATATGAGAAGTCGTTGGAATCTTTTAATTGAAAAAACTGGATTCAGAAACAAAGCAGTTCAGTTTGATCTTGCACCTTGTTATTCAAATTGGACTCCTCCGATATATGTACCACCTGCAGCAAAGAATATAACAAACGCAACCCAACAGCCACCAAAAACAAATCAAACTAATCAGAATAGTAGTAATAAAAGTGTTAGTGGAAATGAACAACCTGCTTTTGAAGATAATGAGTTAATACAGTGGTTTCCGGCCGTACTACTTATTGCCGTTTTGTTTATACTTTTTAAATCCGTTAAACTAAATAAAAAACATGCGTCTAAGTGCGATAATAATTCTAGTAATCCTTCTAGTAGGATGTACTGGCGTAAGCAAAAACAACCAAGAGATCATAACTAATACAACTAATTCTAGCGAGATTGTAGATAATCAAACAGAAAACCAAATGCCCCCCCTGTCTCCAGTTGTTGAACCTGACCCCCCAATACAACTTTGGTGCAATGACAGTGATGGCATGAATAGTAGTACAAAGGGAGTTGTAACTGTAAATGACAGAAACTATGATGATTACTGCCTTGATACTGTGAAGGTTAAGGAGTATTATTGTGAAGGTAATTTGGCAACATCTGAGATAATTGATTGTGGGTTTGGATATAGTTGCAATTATGGGAAATGTGAAAAAACAGATAGGATTTGTTCTGATAGTGACAATGGAATTAACATAACCAAACAAGGTATTGTGAGTGTTAATTCACTTTCTTTTAGTGGAGAATTTATTGATAAGTGTATTGATATATATTTGGTCAAGGAATATTGGTGTGAAGACGATAGTATGAAAACTGAGGATATAAAATGCGATGATGGCACTAAATGCGTGAATGGAATGTGTAGAGAAGATGCATGTTTTGATACTGATGACGGTTCAATTTACAAAAAAGGAGTGACAACTAAAGGAGAGGATAGTAAGGTGGATAGTTGCGAGAATAATAAAGAAGGAACAGAATATTATTGCAATGGAAATCAGATTGTAAATTCGTCTTTTACCTGTCCTAATAAATGCATAAATGGAGCGTGTGGTTGATGAGATTACTGATAGTTTTTTTGATTATAATGGGATTGTGTATGGCATTTACAGTGAAACCAACATATATTGCGATAAAAAATACCGGCAACGATAATTTGGACTCAGTAAAAGTAGATTTGACAGTTGATTGTGAGACAAAACAACTTATTGTAAAAGTAGATTCGATTAATGACCAGCCAATTAGCGGTGCATCTACATATGTTTTTTACACAAATTATGGATATCAACTTATAGGCACAGGAACAACAAATAGTAATGGAATAAGTATAATGGACATTGTTGGAAATATGAATTATTTGACTTCATTGTTCATTTTCAGAGTTGATGCACCAGGTCATAAAAGTCAGGAGATAGAATTTACTTATGGAAAATGTTTTGATGCTCCACCACCAGAACCACCTACTCCAATGAACAATACTCCTCCGCCAGTACCAGACCCACCTATTCCAATGAATAATACACCACCTATTCCAGACCCGCCAGTACAGAATACAAGTTTAAATCAAACTCCCCCAACACTAGAACCAACCCCGGCACCAATATGTCCGATCGGAGTTTTGCTTCTTTCATTGGCAGTATTAATACAGGTGAAAAAATGAGAATTGAAGAGGATTTTCTAGGAAAGGTAAATGTTCCAGACCAAGCATATTATGGATCTTTTACAGTAAGGGCAAAAGAAAACTTTAAATTAACCGAGACAAAAGTCCACAAAGAACTTATCAAATCAGTTGCACTGATAAAAAAATGCGCCGCCTTAGCTAACAATGAACTTGGAAAATTGGATAAAAAAACTTCAGATGCAATCGCACATGCGTGTGATGAGGTCATTGAAGGTAAATTGGACAGTGAATTTGTACTTGATGCTTTTCAGGCAGGTGCAGGAACGCCCTTGCACATGAATGTAAATGAGGTAATTGCAAATAGAGCTGAAGAATTTTTGGGTGGAAGAAAAGGAGAGTACAGGCTTATCCATCCGAACAATCATGTTAACATGTCTCAAAGCTCAAATAACGTCGTGCCTTCTGCAATAAAAATCGCTGCTATTAGATTGACACAAAAAACAATCATTGAAGCAGAAGCACTGAAAAAAGCATTTGAAAATAAGGAAAAAGAATATAGAAAAACATTGAAGATAGGTAGAACCCATCTCCAGGATGCTGTGCCAATGACCTATGGACAAGTTTTTGATGCATTTGCCAGAGCAATCGAAAAGGATATTGTTGAAATGAAGGCAGGGATGATTGCAATTAAAGAAATCGGAGTTGGTGGAACTGCAATCGGAAGCGGAATAACTGCCCACCCAAAATTTAGAGAAAGAATATGTGAGCACATAAAAAAACTTGGAAAAGTAGACGTTAAGATGGCGGAAGATTGTATTGAAATAACGCAGAATATGAATGATTTTCTCACACTGTCGGGTTCTTATCGAAGATATGCAGTGACACTTTCAAGAATTGCAAATGATTTGAGATTACTTGTTTCAGGACCAAAAGCAGGAATTGCAGAAGTAATTTTACCAGAAGTTGAACCAGGTTCATCAATTATGCCTGGAAAAATAAATCCTTCAATACCAGAAGCAGTGAACATGCTTGCATTTCAAGTGATTGGAAATGATCACACAATAATGCTTGCTGCACAATCAGGTCAACTTGAATTGAATTTTGCTACTCCGTTAATTGCACATAATATTTTCCAGAGTGCAGAGCTTCTTGCAAATGGCTCAAATATGTTTAGAGTATTCTGCATTGATGATCTTGTTGTTGATGAAGAAACAACGGCAAAAAACTTTGAGAGAAGCTTTGGGTATGCAACTGCACTCAATCCTTATCTTGGATATAAGGAAGTTTCAATTTTGGTAAAGGAAGCCTATGCCAAAAAAATAACTCTCAAGGAATTGATTTTACAGAAAGGGATTTTGAGTAGAACTGATTTAGAAAAAATAATCGCAACAGCTACAGGTCCAAGCGAAGTAGATAAAGAAATTAAAAAGAACTAGATAGTAGCTTCTCTTCTTGTACTTGCACGCTCAACTGGCCGATTAGGTATTTTTTTTGTATCACTAAGGGAACCAAGATAACGAATAGCATCTCTTGCCCTATCACGCACCCACTCGTGCGGATCTTTATCTCTTGAGAGTTTAAGTGTCTCTAAATGAGGGGTAACTGTTTTAGCAGTAGATGCTGCCATTTCAAAAGCATTAGCACAACGCTCGCGTACATACACATCAGGTTCAACTGGTTCCGCATGACCATTAAAACGAAGTATTAGTCTTTCTGCTAGTTTTGCAAGTAATCTTTCAGATGTTTCTCTTGGAAGATTCCCCATAAGAGCATAAATTGCACCTGCTGAGACATATCTTCGTATTTCTACATCAGAATGATCAATAAACGCAATAATTTCTTCCACTCTTGCAACTGCACGTGGAACGTACTTGATATCTCTTGCTGGATCGTATTTAGCTATTTCTGCCTTTAATTGTGTTTCAACATTCATAATTTCACCTAATTATTTGTAAATTTGTTATTAACTGCATGGATAATTCTGAATACTTAGTAACTTTTTTTAGTGTAGAACAGTTTATAAATATACCCGAGTGTTGATTTTTTACCACATCCCACATAATTGCAACTTGGTTATTATACTCCCATAAGACGTGGGAGTATAGTGGAAAGTAGGCTAAACAAAACAAAAACAACAAGCACTACCGCTGCAGACCTAAAAGAAGATAGTGACGTAATTCCTTTGATAACATGATAGAATGAAAATAGCTGATATAGTTCACCAATAACCATCACCAATGCAATCGCAGTCGAAAGAAACACAGGTAAGATACCAGTAACAGAAAGATATGCAAAGATTAAGAATGGAAATAGAATCGTTGCTTGGCAAAGATTAAGCACGCTTAAGATATATGTTTGATTGCCAAAATCAGTTTTACCACCTAAAAGACCAGAAACAAAGTGAAGAAGCCATGAACGCACATAGAAGATCATAACAGTCATAACAACAAATACCATGAATATAAAAAGCATGAAAACCAGGTCTGCACTGGAAAATACTGGCATTGTAAGAAGATGAAAAAGAAGATAACCAAGCGCGAGGGCTAATAATTGAACTATTTGGAACACCAGTACATAGAAATAACTGTTTTTTAGTGAACCTTTTCCATTTAATTCAGTAACGAGATCAGGGAGTTTTTTTGGAGAAATGTATAACTTTGACCAGCCAAAAAGATTAGCGATGCTAAATTTTTTAGGACCTTCTTCAGGTTTTGGTTCAACAGTTGGAACTGATTTCTTCCTATGGCGTTTTTTCTTGCTCATTTTTTACCCTCTAGTACATCTCTAACTTTATTATAAATATTTTTGACGATTTTTTTATCAAATGCGTCAGGCACTATCTTCTCACAAGTGGGATTTTTAACTGATTCGGCAATACCCATTGCAGCTGCAATTTTCATCTCGTCAGTGATTTTTGTCACACGAAGATCAAGAAGTGCTCTTAGGAAACCAGGAAAACAAAGCGAATTGTTTATTTGATTTGGATAGTCACTCCTTCCTGTTCCAAAAACATTGATTTGTAACTCATGTGCCTGTTCAAGTGAGATTTCTGAAATTGGATTGGATAGGGCAAAAACAATGTTTGGTTTTTTCATTGCATGGATTGTTTCGAGTGGAAGTGAACCAGGGGATGCTGCAGAAATTATTACATCTGCTCCTGCAAAATCCTTTAGCAAACCAAAAAAATTTGATTTGTTGAATTTTACTAATTCAAGTTTGTATTCTTCAAGTTCTGAACGCGAAGATGAGATTGCCCCTTTACTGTCAAAGACAACTAAATCCGAAAAACCAGCTGCATTGAGGAGTTTTGCAATTGCATATCCTGCGCTTCCTGCACCAACTATGGCTATCTTGACATTCTTATCCTTACCAAGAACTTTGAGCGCATTATATAGACCAGCTAAAACCACCATGGCAGTGCCATGCTGATCATCATGAAAAACAGGGATGTTAAGTTGTTCGGTTAATTTTTTTTCAATATAGAAGACTTTTGGTGTTGACATATCCTCAAGATTTATTGCACCAAAACCAGGGGAGATTGCTTTCACTATTTCCACAATTTGGTCAGGATCTTTTGTATTTAGACAAATAGGAATTGCATCAATTTTACCGAATTGTTGCATGATAAGTGCTTTGCCTTCCATTACTGGAAGTGCTGCTTCTGGTCCAATGTCTCCTAATCCCAAAACTCTTGTTCCATCGGTTACAATTGCAACTGTATTTCCTTTCATTGTATAATCATAGACGAGCTTGGTATCTCGTGCTATTTCAAGACAAGGTTTTGCAACACCAGGAGTGTAAAGATTGGAAAGATCATCGATATTTTTGATTTTGGTTTTTGCACCGATGAATATTTTACCTCGCAGTTTTTTGTGTAAGGCAATAGGATCAGTAGACATAGATATAGAATATTAGATAAAGAATAAAAACTACTTGTTCCAGTTTTTCAATAATGAACGAAAGATTTTTTCTCCATTCTTTAATGCTTCAAGAGTTATGTGTTCGTCTGGCATATGGGCTTGACCAAGTCCGCCAGCACCAAAAATTATCCCTTCAATCCCATGCTTGTTTATCTCTGAGAGTTCTGTAGTTGCACTAAAACTATAGGTTTCAGGATCCATATCAAACCCAGTGAGAACAGCCTGCATCTGTTTGACTATTTTTGAATCAGGAGAACTGGAACATGCTTCAATGCGTTTTATGAAATCAACAGAAAGCGGACTGACAACTTTGCAAAATTCATCAACAACTTTTTTTGGATTTTCTTCTGGTAATATCCTTCTATCAACTAATATTGATGCATGATCAGGAATAACATTTGTAGCAGTACCTCCACTGATCATACCAACAGAAGCAGTTGCATGGCCAAAAGATGATTTTCTTTTATTTAATTTTTTATTATATTTTTCTATTGCTAATGCTGCTTGTGAAATTTTATAAATTGCATTATCACCAAGTTCTGGCCGGCTTGAATGTGCTGATTTTCCGGTAGCTGAAACTTCAATGGCATAGCTACCCTTATTTCCAATCATGATTTTTCCGTCTGTTGGTTCAAGTGAGATGGAATAGTTAACTGATTTTAGTTTTGTTTTGCGCAACTCTAAAACTTTCTCAATTCCTGCAAAACTGCCCTCTTCTTCACCATTGAAAATGTAGACTACATCTTCATTTACATGATTTTGAAGTGCGGTAAGAAGGCATGCTGCATGACCTTTTGTATCACAGCTTCCCCTTCCGTAAAGTTTTCCATCTGCAATTTCACCAAACGGATTTCTTTTCCATTGTTTGCGATCGTTTATTGGTACAGTATCAAGATGGACATTGATCATAAGATTTGGTTGTGACCCACCAAATGCTAGAACGTTGAATCTTTCTCCATCAAAAAATTGTTTTTCGGGTTTTAGCCCAATTTCTTTTAGATAATCGAAAATGAACTGGGCGACTTCCACCTCTCCCGGTCCTGGAACTTGCGAATCAATTGAAACAAGTTTTTTAGCTAAAGATATGACATCCATGTTATCCCATTGTTACTAAAATAGGTAACTTGGTTTTTATTTATGCTGCTTGCACATACTGATACTTTTTTATACATGTCACGAGAATACTTGGTATGACCGAACACACTGAAGTAATCTTGTTTTTGCTTATAGCTGGTTTGCTTTTTGCTGGATTATCAATATCTGCAGGAATAAATAATGTTTCTGTTTCAGAAGTAACTTGCACAGATAGTGATAATTTGAATATAGTAACAACAGGAAAAGTAGTTACTTCAACTGGGAGTTATATGGATGTTTGTACGAGTAGTTCTGATGTAATAGAGTATTATTGTGATGGAACTAATATGAGAAACGTAAGTGTTGGATGCCTTTCCGGATATTCTTGTAATGGAGGAAGATGCATACCAAGTACTCCACCATGTACCCTAATGTATAATGGAGTTATGCTTAGGGATGGATCAACATATTACAATAGCTGTGTCTCAATGAATAGAAGACTTATTTATACCTGTGATGGAGCTAATTATAAGATTAAAGAACTAGATTGTGGGGAAGGATTTGTATGTAGTGATGGAGGATGTATAGTAGATACATCTACTTAACAAATTCAAACACTTGATTATCCCAAAAAGCTCCTTTTCCATGCAAGTGCTTTGATATCTTCTGCAATGTGAGTATGTTTTCCTGCTCTGAAATTTGCAAGAACCCTGCTGCTTATTGCACAATAATCTTCATCAGGTTCGTAATCTATCCACTCAAGAACTTTTGAAACGCCTTTTTTTACTGATTCTGGCATTTTGTTCAAATTAGCTGGATTAAGATATTTTACACCATCCTTAAGATCTTCATCAATTTTTGTATAATGTTCATGAAGTCTATCAAATTCTTTCTCATTGAGAGCAGAAAGACCAAGAAGTTCTGGCGGAATTCCAATTGAATAGAATGATGCACAGAATTTTATTGCACGAGGTAATTTTATTCCTTTTAAAGATCGTGAATATCCGAAAAGACCAACATGGAGTTTTCTTGCTCTTCTTCCTGGAACAAAAACAGAAAGACCATTTATAAGATCAGCCATATCCTTAAGTTGTGATTGATATGTTTTGATCATTTTTTTCATAAGTTCGATGGCTGGTTTTTCTTCAACATAAAGTGGAGGACGTTTGTGAGTGTGATTAAGCATATCAATTGCATTTACAACATCCCTAAATGGATGATCATATTTGAACGAAGATTGAGCAGAGAAAGTTTGGACGCTTGGATATTCATCACCACAATTATTGACATTATTTGGAGTGAAATTACCCCTGAAAGGTGCACCACCAACACCAATAATTGGCATTATTGCTGTTCCAGTATCATTCTCTACTTTTTGCATCCTTTGAAGTGCTATTTTTGAAAGAAGAACAGCAACAGCTGAACCATAATTAAGTGCAGGATCACTTCTTGCAAGGAAAACTCTTTGATATTCTAAATCTTTTCCTTGTAAGTATTTCGAGATAATTGAATCGCAACTTAGAACAGAATCAAAGTCTTCTACTAAAGGAATAACATTTATTGATTCGGGTTGGAAATCACCAACCCAATCTTTTACAGAAATTTTTTCTGAACCAAGTTTGGTTTCTTTTTGACCAATGATTATATGTTCATAATAATTCCTGACTCTTTCCAGTTCAAGATGAGAAGTAGTCATAGGAAGAATGACTTCGAATATTGGTGCTATGTCAAGCCCAGCTGCCTTTGCAACATCAAATGCACGAGGTATGCTATGTAAAGTTTCAAGTAAAATTTTCCCTTGGCTTTTCTCAACAGAAGGATTTGGAACTCTGTACGTAAGGAAAAAATCCTTGCCAAGTTTTTTCTTTGTAAAGAAATCAAGATGTTTTGAAAGAAGCTTTTCAACGACTTGATTATCTGCTTCCTTACCTTCACTGTCCCACATTTGTTCCTGACAACCAAGTTGAGAAAAAACGAAAAATGCTTCCCGAACCTCTGCTTCGCCTGCAAGAATGTCAGAATCGGAAAAGAACGGCGTGGTGACACTGTCAGGATGTTGAGTACTCATACAACGTGGTATATTTCTCATGATAAGACCTAATAGAAGAACGAGCGCGTCATTTAAATAATTTGCTTTGTTAGAGTTATCGAAAGGTGAATACTTTGATTGACAGTTTGAAACGATCTTTTAACACATATACCAAAAAACCATTTCTTTTCGTATGGGGTTCGATGATGTATGTTTTTATGGTGCTAGTTTTCCTTTTTGCAGCCTTGGGCCTCCTGTTAGCATATTTTATGTTCCTATCCATAATAGGCCAGGAATTTGATCTGCAATCAATACCAACACTTGGATTTCTTGCAGTGATTGGCTTAGCATTCTTATTCTTTTCAAGTGGACTGAATGCAAGTTTGGCTAAGGCCTACCGTTCGGCATTTTGGAAGAATAATACTTCTATCACGGCATTCTATACATATGCACTTGAGAAAGCACCACAAAACTATGCCATCTTGCTCATTCGCGACTTTATTTGGCTTATGCTTGCAGGTCCAATAATTGCAATATACATATATTTTCTAGAAACCGTTCCTTACATGGATGCAATTGTTGGATTGGTAATTGTAACAATAACATTCGTGATACATATGATGTTCACCCCCGCACTTCTATCAGCAGGCGCACTTGAAGTAAGCCTTTTCAATTCACTTAGGCTTGGGTTTAATACACTTAGAAGAAGGCACATTATGTTCATTGGATTGTATTTCTTATTTGCAATTGTTTGGATACTAAATTTCATACCATTTGTTCAACTTGTAACAATATTCTTCTTATATCCTGTCCTGTATACTGCTCTTATAGTGATGATGGAGAATACAGGTAAACAACCTAGCAGATCAAAGAAAAAAAGAAAAATTGAAGAAGAGGAGGAAGAATACTAATGTACAGAGTATACGAATGTGATTCAGCAAAGAAAGCAGATGTAACTAAAATATTGGAAGCAGAACCATATGCCGAAGACAGCTTTGCAAGAAATGGATATAAAATCAAAGATGGAGCTGTTCTTGAAGAAGATAAGACCAAATTTTATGTATATATGTCTGCTTCTGATGAGTTCATAAAAAAAGCAGACGAAAAACTCAAAGATATTGCCAAACCAGCACCAGTAGAAGTTGAAAAACGAGTTATTGGGAAGGTACATAAAGAAGAGGAAGAAGCAGAGTCTGGTTTTGGAAGTCTATTCGGTTAAAGGATGGCATGAACGGCGCACCGTTCATGACTGTCTTGAACACTCCTGTGCTCAAGGACAAACTATGTTTCCTTTAGAACCTTCCTTTATTTGATAATGATTGAAAGTTGGCTATTTTGTTACTAAAAATGGAAAGTAAAGGTTTTTAATAGATTTTAAACAATAATTAATCATGCTTTTTAGAAGAACAACTTTTGCTGATGTACCAATATTTGAAGCAAAAAATGGTCGAAAACCAGCAAAAGTAGCCTTAATTGTCCCACATACCAACGAACAGCCAGCAGTATTACCATTTCGAGATAAATTGGGAAGAAGATTACAATCAGAAGGTATCGAAACCGAACATATAGTTACCGGAGATATAATGGAGACCGGATGGAAAATTAGAAAACTATTTGGTGATGAAATTCCAGATACTATGGAGGGTCCTAATCAAACTGTTGGTTTGGTTCTTTCTTTACGCGATATGCTTAATAGATTAAGAGTGTTACGAACTTCGGTTGCAGAAGGAACTCTTATGGTAGAATTACATTCTTACCAAAAATTGGGACGGTACGATAGTATTTCATTTGATCCTGTCAAATATCAACGCATAAACCAAACAGGTATATTAGTTGTACCTAATTTGGTTTTGACTTGTCTTAATGATTCAAATGACTTCTTATCAGAAGCTGCAGTTTTTTTATTGTCTACGCCTTTTGCAAAGAAACTCGAAAGATTACTTGGTTTTGATTTGAAAGAGGCAATAAAAGAGATTAGAGATCACTTGGGAATGTTACAAACTTCTGCTGATCGTATAATGCTTGTTGAATTACCTTCTTTTGGATTTCCTTTATCTTCTAATCATGAAATGTTTCCATTTTATTATACTGGTGAATGGGGGCAGAGATATGGTGAATACCATCCTAGTCCAAGGAAACGGATTGTGAGTTTTCATGAGGACGTATATTGTTCTTGCTACCGTGGAGTTGGTGAATTTTCAGATAGAGAAGTTAACGCTGTTTCTTCCATTCTAGTTCTTCCATCATCGTTACAGTAAACCTTATATTTTTTCCCTGATAATTCGAATTATGGAAGAGATAGAAACTAATGGGGAACTTACCCCTAACGACGGAATTGAACAAAAAAAACAAATAACATCACGTGGAGTACCATCTTCCGAATCAATTTATCTTCCTAGACATGATAGCCATGAACTTCGTTCGTTCCAAGACAAAAATGAGAATATGACAAGAAATGCATGGAATGCAGAAGAACTTGCTAATTTTATTTTTTCAAAACAATATCAGCCAAAATACTATGAAGTAGCAGTAGGATTTTTGGATGTGCTTTGTAAAAAAACCCAGATGACAGGTGAGGAGACAGCAGAGTTTGTAAAGAAGAATGGAATATCAAAAGCTACATTTTACAATAGAGTTTTGCCACGCCTTAAACGCGTCGGTATGGTCAAAGTTGAGAGGGATACCATTGTTGCCATAGAAAGCAAAAGAAAGTTTAGACCAATGCGTATTTCTTTAAGTAAGACATTTGGAAACTATTTTATGAAAATAGGAGATTCATGGCTTGCACTTGTTGATGATGCAAGAAGTAAAGTAGAAAAAAAAGACCAGACTAAATTATGATCATTTCTTTTTTTTCTTCGCAGCTTTTGAAGTTTTTGGAGTCATTTTTGATGGGGTTTTTCTCGTAGTTCTAGATTCTTCACTTAGATTGTTGCGCTCACTTTGTTTTTCTGTGACTACACGTTTAACTTGGCTTGATCTTTCTTTAACACGTGCAAGAATACGATTGAATTCATTGGCGCTTGGTGCTTCGCTCTTTAGTTTCTTTATCATTTCTTGGCTCTCTTTCACTAAATCAGTTATTCTTGCTTTTGAATCAGCAATTTTATTATCAAGGTCCTGTTCCCTTGATACTGCATTATATAATGAGGTTTGATAGTCTTCAGTCATTACTTCCAACTGACTCAGATATTCCCTCATGTAGACTGAATCTGCAGCACTTTTAAGCTCTGCTAATTCATCTTCGCTTTTTGAAACATAATCTTCGATTTCATCTACTTTGTGTTCATAATCACGAATGTATTCCTGAACCCAATGTTCCATACGAGAAATCCCTTCAAGTTCAGCTTCAAGAGCTTTAAGTTCATCTCCACGATCAGCAACATTTGCCTTGATAACCTCAGCTATAGTACCAACTTCACCTTTCATCTGTTCAACTTGTTGGAGGTCGGTTGTCAAGGAATTCATAGTATTTGAAAGAGAATCAATCTGGATCCTTGCATTTTCCAGTACGCTTCTTATTTTTTCTGCTCTTGAATCAAGTGAACCAACAATATTTTCGAATTCTGTAACCTTGTCTGACTGATGAAGAACGGTAGTATCAACTTCCTTTATTTTTTCTTCAAGTGAGGATTTGGAATCATTCATATTTGCAACAAATTCATCTGCCTTTTTTCTTGTTCGTTCAAGTGCTGATCTTCCTTCTCTCTTGAGTTTATCCATCTCCCCTTGGAGTCTGTTTAAATCATCAACTTTATCTGGTAATTCTAAAACGCGTTCTTTAAGTTCTGCTATTCTGCTTTGTTTTTCAATAACTTTTTCACTAAGAACAGCAATATCAGCATGCATCTTACCCTCGATTACTGTAAATTTGTCACGGTATAAATCTTCTTTTTCTTTCTTCAGTGCTTCGATTTCTACCTTTTCTTTATTTATCTCACTGACATAAGCATTCATAAGTTCACGAACACCAGTTTGATCTCTAACAAAACGAGATACTGGATGAATTACTTCTCCTTCAGGTTGTTCGTCATCTTCGTCTGACTGTTCAATTTCTTCCACTACTTCCACACGTGGTTCTTCTTCTTTAATTGGCTCATCAGATTTGTCAAGTTTAGTGAGTATTGTTGCTCTTAAATTACCAACGTCAATTGAACCTTTTTCTTTTTTCCTTGCGAGGTATTCGCTCAGCATTTCTTCTGGTTCTGGTTCATCGATTTGTTCTTCATAAACATCATTTACTATTTCATCGCTAGTAGAGTTAATTTCCTGTGGAACTTCCTCTGGTTCTGAAACTTCTTCTTGTACTGGAGCATCCATTATCGGAAGTGGCTGAACTTGTTCAACTTTTTGAGGTGGTGGTTCTGACACTTGTTTAGTAAACTGAGTTGGTTCAGCTATAGAATAATCACCATTATCACCATTTATTCCAAGGCCGATCCAATTGACAAAAGTACCTCGGATACCGTATTCAACATGAATGTAACCTTCGTCTTCCAAAACCGCAAGCCATTTTTCCATGGTTTTTCTATCGATTTTGGAAATTTGCCTTAAATCATTAAGAGAAATCCTTTTCTTATCAGAAAGAGTACGGATTAAACTGTCCACATCAGTACTGATGAGTGGTTCGTCTACTGTAATTTTTTCATGAGTCAAGGTATTCACCCTCCCAGATATATTATGAATAATTAGATTTATAAAGCTATGACCACAAGCTAACACAAACCACCAATATGTAAATTAAACAAAAAGGGACAGATTGGACTAAATTGTGACAAGTATTTATAAACAAGCAAAAACGAATTATGAAAATATGATTTAGGAGGTAAAACTATGAACGGGTGTTTTGAAACCAATTAGAAAAGTAGGAAGGAAACCAGTTTTTGATGCCGAAAACAGAAGATCTATACGTCAGCTTTATCGAACCGGAGATTTTTCTGTCAGGGAATTGGCAGTCATGATGAAAGTTTCACGCATGACTATATGGAGGTATGTTAATTATGAACAGCCTGGAAACGGGGCTGGAATATGACATACCAAAACCAATCCGGAACAAAAATACAACAAATCGCCATAGCTTCGCCAAATAAAAAAAGCAGAGATAGTGCAATTGACAAAATGGCAGCAAAACGAGATGTTGTTGGTTTGATAAGAGTGTTAGGAAGTAAATACTCTGATGCTGTTGAAAGGGCTGAAATGAACCTCAATAGCTACAATTTTAAGTAATTTTTTTTCTTTTTTTATTAAACTTTTCTTACTACGCCCAGTTCACCATCGACTTCAAGCATATCCCCAGTTTTGAAGATTTTTGTTGCTATACGAGTTCCCACAATACAAGGAATACCAAATTCTCGTGAAACAACAGCTGCATGACAAAGAACTCCACCTTCGTTAGTTACGATTGCAGACGCCTTTTTTACTGCTGTCACAAAATCAGGTGTAGTCATTGAAGTAACAAGTATTTCGCCTGGTTGTACTAGATGTGCTTCTTTTGCACTCATAGTAACTCGTGCCTTTCCACGTACCGAACCTTTGCTTGCTACCATTCCAGTAACTTCTATAATGTCATCTTTGTGGCTAATTGAATGAAAGATTTCTTTTTCTTTAGTAGATGCAAAATCACCAACACCATGTTCAAGCACCTTAGTATCCCAATGGAATAGACAGTGTTGCATACGTTCGCAGGCTATGTTATTTTCAAGTTTTCCAGATAAAATTTGCTGGATTTCAGATGGGAGTGTATACCAGATTTCTCTTTCGCTGAACCCGGTTCTTCTGCTGATTTCGCACAAGATTACGTTTAGATAATGCAGCATACGCATAGTGTATTCTTTACGATAGTCTTGATACCATGCAAAAAGATCTAGGAGTTCAACCAAATTGCGTTCATATTCATTAAGATTGAGTTGTTGAATAACTGAAAATTTTTCAGTACGTATTTTTGTTGGTTCTTCGATGAGGGTTTTGAGCTGTCCAGCGATATCTGGATATTTTGACATTGCATTGCTAATTTCTTTCTCAAAAAATCCCACACCAAGAACTTCTGTTGAATAGTAACCGTTATGTACCCAATAATATTTTTTTGCATGTTGCGCAAGCATTTTACTGATGTCGGTATCATCTTTTTTTGCAATTGCTATTTTTAGTAAATCCTGAAGTTCTCTTTTGCTGAAAGAATCTCTAGTAGTAGTTGTTATCAAAGAGAAAATCTTTGATGCATTAGGATTTCCTTCTAAATACTTATGAAGAAGTTTTTCGCCTTGGTGACCGATTGGCTCTACTAGACCGCCTGGCACAAACCATTTTGTCCAACGCATGCGGATTTCATCATAGATTAACTGTAATTCACCATTGCTTATATCTTTGATATTAGTTGAATCAAGGCGCACGAACAATAATTCCAGTTCTTTGGCTTGGTTTTTTACATCTGTTTCGAATTTTTGCTGATTGTTTGGTTTGATGAATAGGTCGATGCAATATTGACCATATTCTAAAAGTTCATTCCACGGAGTGTACCATCCCACAAGATCTTTATTGTAGATAATCACTGTTGATGGCCACGACTTACCATATGCTTTTTGCATGGGTTCCATCCATGCTTCCATACACATCAAAATTGGGTGTACAGTTGCCTGCCGTTCCCATTGAAACCAGTAGTGTTTTTTCATATTTTTTCCTCCGTTTTTGTATCTCCTTTAAAATGATTTTTTGGCGGCAGACCAAGTTCCTGCCTGACATTTATAATTCTCTTATAATAATGCCTGAGTTTTTCTGGTGGCTTATCATCATAAACAGTATCACCATAGAAAAAACAATCGACACAGTCGGCATCTTTTATCAGTTCAACAAGCTTGTCATCGCCATAAATGTGTTTATCGCTGTGATTTGCAATTGCATTGCAAATTTGATCGATTTCGTTTTCTGTGAAGTCGCCTTTTTCTATTAGAATGTTTCTTGCGATTTTTTCACCATTCTTTGCATGATCAGTATATCCTCCTTCTAATATTACATATACGTCGTGTAATGCAGCTGCAACAATTGCCAGTTCTTCATTCACATTTCTTTTTTGTGCAAGCAATCTGGCAAGCTGAACAACACCTGAACTATGTTTTAGTTCCCATAGTACAGAACTCTCGCGCTTTGATTGGGGTAGTTTGCTAGATAGTAACAATTCAACTACTAACGCCTGTATTTTTTCCGAGCGGTTTAGTCCGGAACCAATGAAATGATGAAAGCTCATGGAAATAGATGCACATAGATAGGATATATTAATTTACTACTACTAAAAGGTAGTAGTATGAAAACACCTTATGATACATTATGTATGCTGGGACTAGATAAAAACGAGATAAAGACATATCTTGCCCTTCTTGAAATCGGAGAGACTACAACTGGACCACTAGTTAAAAAAACAGAGATACCATCTTCTAAGATATATACCACCTTGAATAGCCTGATAGAAAAGGGATTGGTTGGATATTTGATGCATGGCGGAGTTAAATTATTCAGGCCAAATCGCCCGATTGCACTCCGTCACCTTCTTGATCTTAAAGAGAAAGAGATAGAAGATTTGAAGGGCGAGGTTGAAAGTAGTTTACCATATATGGAAAAACTTTTTTCAGCAGAAAAAGCAGATTATAAAGTTGAACTTCTAGAAGGACTTAGAGGAATAAAAACAGTTTATGATTTTTCGCTTGAAATGGCAAGAAAAGGAGAAACAATGTATACAATTGGTTATCCAGTACTTGCAAGCGAACTTCTGAATGCTTATTTCAAATCATTTCATATCAGGATCGCAAAAAAAGGAGTGAAAGCAAAAATACTTTATGATTACGATACTTGGTTTGTGAAGACAAGAGAACTTAGGCCGCATGCAGAGCAACGATATTTACCAAAAGGAATGAAAACACCTGCTTTTGTGCATATTTTCATGGACCATATAGCCATAATGGCAGTTACAGAACAGCAAAAATTTTCGGTTTTAATAAAAAATAAAGAAGTAGCAGAGAGTTATGTTCATTACTTTAATTTATTGTGGAAATCAGGAAAAAAACCGTGATAAATTATTTTACACGAACCCTGAATTTGCCTGAGAGTTTCAACTTTGCTTTGATTAGGGCTTTCTTCAAATGTGCTTCATTTGCTTTTTGAGAATACACTGTGAAAATAGCCGTACCAGCTTTCAATCTTGCAGCTCTGTCAGTTGGTCTGCCAAATGATTGTCTCATTCCCTTCTGAAGACGATCTGCACCTGCACCTGAAATCATTTTGTTTTCTCTCACAACATGATGGGGATAAACTCTTACTATGAAATAATAGTTACCTGCAATCATTTTTTCCAAATGTTTGTTTGAACTCTGTCTTGCGCTTTCTATTGCATTATCCCGTATAATAATTGCAGTCTCACTAACCAAACTCATTTCAAGATCAAAGTCGTCCTTCAATGCACCCATCCTGTATTGATGAAGATCTGCATGAGGCATTGCTTTTATGAATGATTTTCTTGGTTTGCTTCGTGAATATCTTGTCCATGCAACTTTATCTGCATCTCTAATTGCCCTTCCGGGTCTGATTCCCATAAGTTCACCTTCTGTTTCATCTTAAGTTAGATCTAAGAAGAATTATAGCTCTAAATTGTTGGTTCGTTAGGATTTTAAATCAATGGGTGTGGCTGTGCTTCGTAAATTCTTCAGAAAATACTCATGAAATTTGGTTGTTGATAGTTCAGGATGGAAGCAAGTTAAGAGGTAAGTGTTGTTAATTGTGCGTTGCTCACAGGCAACTATTTCATCATTTAATTTTGCCAATACTTTTACTTCACTGCCAATTGATTTTATTCTCGGAGCGCGAATGAAAATTGCGTGTATTTGCCCTAACTCGGTTTCAATATCGTGTTCAAATGATTCGTTCTGTCTCCCATAGCCATTTCGATCGATTTCAACATCCATCAATTCTAGAGTTTTTTGTTCAGATTCTTTGTTGTTTAATTTTTTAACTAGAAAAATTGCACCTGCACAAGTACCAAATATAACTGGTATTTTCTTTATTTCTTCGAATATTTTTTCTCTCTCGCATAATTTATGAAGAACAGTGCTTTCACCACCTGGTATGATTAGTCCGTTTAAATTGGAAAAATCAAATTTGGTTCGCACTTCAACTATTTCGCATGAGAAGTTAAGTGATTTGGCTGCCTCGTTAGTCGCACGAATATGTTCTATTACATCGCCCTGGAGGGCAAGAATTCCTACTTTCATCATACACCTTAAGCTGTTTGACACACTAAAGTTTAGTTATTTAGTTCCATTTCAATTTTTCCAATATGAAGCTGATAACGACTAGGCCCTCCGGCAAGTGTGAAATAAAAATAGTTTGGCCCGGCGTCCTTACTGATAATACCAGGAACATAACCACCTAACTTCCATGCTGGGTTGTCTCCTTCATTAAAAAGTGGTGCCACTTTTCTCCAAGGCCCCCATGGTTGAGGTGCTTCAAACAATGCACCAGGTGAAGCAGTCAAGAAGAGATATCTCCCTGTCCCTTCATGATACATTGCTGATGCTGTTTGAATAGTTTCAAGTCCTTCTAAAGGTGTGGCGTCAGCTTCATTACCAGACCAGATTGGATTTCCATTTTCATCAATAGTAACATAATACTCGTACCTGCCATAATCCAGGATGGAATCTTTTGGAACACGTGTTAAATAAACCGTTTTTTCTTCATTTTCTTCGCGACCATGGAGATTGATGTCTTTTGTCCATGCCTCTTCACTACCTATACCAAATGCATAAACGTACCCATCTTGATTAAGTTCGTAATTCCGTCCCATGTTGATAAACATAAGCACTCTAAATACACTGTCAGTTGTCCAAGGAGAATTTTCAACTTCAGTCCAAGTATGCCCATAATCATTTGAATATGCAAGATACCCAAAATCAGGATGACCGGCTGGACTATGTCCAGCCCAATAAAGAATGCCATTGTAAAAAAGAAGACTAGATGGTTTGTCATTTCTTAATGTGCCTGGATCTATGTCTTTATCAAATAATGGAGTTCCGGTCGGAATATGAAGACTCATAATACATTCATCTTGACAGTCAATAAAATATGGGGCAGAACCTTCCAAGCTAACAAGCCCGGCATCAGTTAATGTACATGGTGCATAGCAGGTATTGCAAGCGAAGGTAGAGCAAAAAATATCGCAAAAAAGAAATGATTCTGGAGTTCCGCAAGAAGAATCACAAAAAGGACTCTTAAGATTATTATATGCTTCAGGATAGCAATCACCACGACCAGTTCCATCACCCCAGGATATATAAAGTTTGTCATCATCTGCCCATGTACTGAACCAAGAGTCACCAAATTTTTGCAAAAAGACAGGGTCACCAACTATCTGTGCCGAGATAATCGAGGTTGGTTCTGGTGGGTTTGGTTCTGGAATTGGTTGATTTGGTTCTATTAATGGCGGGTTTGGTTCTGGTTGTTCTGGAACAACACCAGGAGAAATACATCCGATTACGAGTAATGCTGCAAAAAATACAAACCAAAAATATTTCATTTGATCATTTCCCACCAACAAGAAAGGGTATGGATGCATATAAATGTTATGGATTATAGTTATGCGCAATTAATTTAGATTCCACGTTCAGCCATTTTTGTTTCTAATTTTGATGTTTCAAGTCCAGCCATTGCATCCCCAAGACCTTTGCTTGCTTCTGCTACTTTATTAGCATCATTGAAATGTGCAGTTGCATCAACAATTGCCTTTGCTCTTTTTGCAGGATCTGAACTTTTGAAGATTCCAGAACCAACAAAGACACCATCTACACCAAGTTGCATACATAATGCTGCATCTGCTGGCGTAGCAATGCCACCTGCTGCAAAGTTTACAACTGGTAAGCGACCTAGTTTTGCAACTTCTTCAACCAATACTAATGGGACGCGGTATTCGAGTGATTTGTTTTTTTTGGTAGTTATATCCAGTTTTTTTAATGCATCCATTTCTGAATTTATGCTGCGAATATGCCTTACTGCTTCGACTATATTTCCAGTGCCTGCTTCACCTTTAGTTCTCATCATGGCTGCTCCTTCATTTATTCTACGTAAGGCTTCACCAAGATTTCTTGCACCGCAAACAAATGGGGTTGTAAATTTTGATTTGTCAACATGAAATTGCTCATCTGCAGGAGTAAGCACTTCACTTTCATCAATGTAATCTATTTCAAGCGCCTGAAGAATTTGTGCTTCAACAAAATGACCAATTCTGCATTTTGCCATAACTGGAATTGTAACCGCAGCTTGGATTTCTTTTATCATAAGAGGATCAGACATACGAGCTACGCC
>JBDRIM010000013.1:0-8435 GCA_043816005.1 Microcaldota archaeon | reverse complement strand
ACAGGTACCATGAATTACTGCCTTTCTTTCATAAAGATTTTTTGAAACTAACTTTTCCATGAGCTTGTCTTTTTTTTCTTTGGAAATTATTTGAACGTTATATGCCATATCAGAGAACTAGTTGATAAGATTTTTAGATTATTTGCTTGGTTGTGCAGTATACATCCATTTTAAACCTTCCTTAACAACATATAAACTGATGAGAAGGAGACGGGTGGATGAAGCAGGTGCTGCAGTACGACGATTAGAAGCTATCGGCGAACTTTTACAAACTGAACCTACAAAAATTTCTGTTGAGTTTTTGTTTAAAGCAGTAAATTCTTTTGTCCAAGTAAAAAGAAAACAAGATGAAGTTCTTGTAAGAATGCAAAGCGCAATAAAAGAAGTTTATGATAATTTTAGTCCAGCACAACGAGTTTCTTTCTTTGCAATGTTGTATGACCAATTTTCAGAAAATTATGATAGGCATATGGGAGTTGAAACAAGGCATTATCAGGCAATAAGAGATGTGATGGACTTTGCTGCTCCTTTTCTACGACCGCCAATTATTGATTTGACAGCAGGTACTGGAGAGCCGTTGAGATATGCTTTGGAAATAATGAAAAGAAGCGATAGGATGAGGAAGGCTGGGATAGAAACAAGATTGGTATCTCCACCTTCAGAGAGAAGAGTTTTGATTGCCAATGAGATTTCATTAAAGATGCTTGCAAAAGCAAAAGAGAAGTTGGGTGGAGATGCAAGGTACATTAATGAAAGTGCATACGATTTCCCAGGGCATTATGGTAGAGGCAATACTGTTTTGGTTTCACAAACTTTCCATTTAATAAAAGATGAAGATAAACCAAGGTTGGTTAGGGGTGTTTTTAATTCGTTAAGTCCTGGTGGAATTGCTGTTGTGATGGAAGAGGATAGGTTTATGATTACTCCTTTATTACCAGACGCAATACGATTATTTATTGGTGCGATAGCCGAACCACTAAAACATCATGGTGATTTGGTCGGTGCGTTTATAGCGAATGGTTTTGCCAAATTAGAAAACCGGGCAGTTTCACCAATTGATTCCGAACATTCCATGAGACTGCATCTTTTCCAAAGACAATAGGGGTTTCGAAGGGGCGTTCCGCGGGTTAAAGAGCGCGTAGCCATTTCAGTAACCCAAAACCCCTCAAAGAACCAAAATTTGTTTTTCCAAACTCTAAATTCTCAAATCTGCCTTCATCGGATTATACTCAAAAGGTTGCCTAAAAGAATCAACCGTTAGTAGTGTGGTTTCCCCTATCGTCAAACTTTAAAATACTCGTGTTCATAATATAGTTACAGGTAAAATCCCAAACACCAGTGTACCTTGAGGTGCACGATTTGAGTGTGTTTGGGTTCTGTATCTCACCACACATGATAAACTCTTGTTCTATTCTTATAATGTCTATATAACTTGAATTACTGTGTTCAAACTTCTGGAAGCAGCTCCACGCCAGAATGTCTGCAAATTGTAACCCTGCCCAGGCATGTGAATAGCTGTGTTCTATTGTTATCCTCGAATCAGTTCTTTTTAAATTTTTCATAAAATATGAGTTGAAATCTTCACGTAGCATCTGCCTTCCTTTTGATTTATCTATTCTTATTGATATACTGCCTTTATCCATAGGCAGGTTCTTGGCAAGCTTTCCTGCTATGAAATTATACAGTTTGTTTTTATCTTCCCTGAGATAAACGCTGAAAAGTTTTTTCTTCTCAAGAACCATGTAAAAGACTCTTGCATTTTTCAATTCGTTTATTTTTTCCAGTATATGTTTTATTACCGAATCTGAAGAATTGTTTGCTTTTATCTCATGTGCGCCTTTCAATTCTTTTTTGAATTTGTTCCTACGCATGTTCTTGATTATCCTGTCTAACGCTTTGTAATCTTCTACGACAATCGCAGCCAGAATAAGATGTTTAGAACCTCTACCTCCGAGATCGCCGCTTTCATCGATATATATGTATGCGAACATCAAGCTACCTCACAATTTTATATCCGCAAATCAGCCTTCATCGGATTATACTCGAAAGGTTGCCTAAAAGAATCAACAATCAAATGCGTAGTTGTTTTTTTCACAACCTTAGTTGCCTGAAATCTTCTCATTAAATCAGCAAGATGCAATTCGTCCTTCACTCTTGCAATTACCAAAACGTCATGCTCTCCACTAATAAGTAAAAATGAAACAACCTCTGGGAGTTTTGCTAATGGACGCAAAGCATCCTCCCAACCTTTTTCCATATTAACATCCAAAAACATCAAAGTTTGCATTCTTCTATCCACTTTAGCAAAATCAACAACTGCAGTATACTTTAACAAAATTTTTTCTTTTTCCAACTTTTTCAACCTCTGTAAAAGAGTGTTTGGATGAATTTTAAGATTTCTTGATAATTTTTTCAACTGAATTTTAGAGTTATCAATTAAATTAGACAAAATAGTTCTATCAAGTTCATCAATCATAGAATCCCCCTAATGTATAGTCACATGAAATAATATAAAATTATGTGTGAATGCACAGTATTGAATTTGGAAATGTGTGTGGTTACCACGAGCCAGAGGCGAGTGCAGTAAATAAAGATTACAGTCGATCTTGTTTTAGCTAGGTTAAAGATTCTCTAACCTAGTAGAAACAGGCATACCCAAATCCAGATTTGGTTGTATAAGCAGTGGATTGGACAATTGGAGATTTACCATGAGCTCCGAAGGAACGAGCAGTAAACCGAAACCAGATAAAAAAAGATCGGAAAAGATTTAGGGAAATGATTTAAAGCAAGAACGAGATTCTAATTTATGTTCCTGAAGGAATTCATAAAACTCACGCGATTTGAACATGCAATAATGCTTGCTTTTGCTGTTTTTATTGCAGAAACAATTGTCCTAGGTTCAATTCCAAATTTTACTATGATTTTATTGCTCTCGCTACTTGTACCGGTTTTCAGTGAGATGGGTTCTTTTGCTCTGAATGATTATTTTGATATTGAAACAGATAGAGCGAATAAGAAAAATAGACCATTAGTCAGTGGAAAGATATCACCAGAATTTGCATTATACTTCTCAATAATTTCATTACTTGCATCAACAATTTTTGCATATTTCATAAATGAATTTGTTTTCCTATTGGTTGTTGTTTTCAATTTGGCGGCCATCTTATATAATTGGAAATTGAAAGACCTGCCACTAGTTGGAAATGCTTACATTGCATTAACCATGGCAGTGCCATTTATCTTCGGTAATTTTGTTTTTTCAAATTCTTTGTCGAATGTCATAATAATCATAGCAACTTTAGGTTTTGTAGCAGGATTAGCAAGAGAGATAATCAAATCAATACAAGATATGAAAGGAGATAAAAAAACAAGAGGATCCAAAACATTGCCAATTGTGATTGGAAAGGCACCTGCATTGTTGATTGCAAGAATACTATACATAGCATTCATACCTTTGAGCATAGCACCATTCTATCTTGGTTTGAAATTCAATATTATTTCTGGTATCTTGATTGGCATTGCAGACATTCTAATTTTGGTTATTTGTTACAATGCAAAAAGCAATCAAAAATTTGCAAGAGATATGAGCTTATTGTCGTTTTTACTGGGAATGTTTGGTCTATTTTTGGCTTCCATACTCTAAAAACACGTACGATCGACGTATGCCAATCGGAGGATTTTAAAGGCTAATCGTAGTTTACTGCATAAATCGAGGTGATAGTAAAATGGCAAAAGAAAGTAAAGTAAATTACGGGCAATATGCATTCCTTGGTGGATTTGTTATTGCTGTATTGATTGGCTTTGCCTCAGGCATGCTTGACACTGCATTACCATTGGCTCTTGCTGTGTTAGGTTTGTTAGGTATTATTGTAGGCCTTATGAATATCAACGACAAAGAGATAACCCACTTCCTCGTTGCGACCATCGCCCTCCTGTTAGTAATGAATTCTATTAACACTGTAGTTGACAATATGAACGCAGTAACTGGCGGAATGGTTGGACCTGTTGGGGTTTTCATAGCCAACTTCCTTAATGCGTTGATGGTCTTTGTGGCACCAGCTGCATTTGTAGTGGCATTAAAACAAATCTACAACCTAAGCAAACCAGGTTAATTTTTTCTTTATTTTTTATCCTACGGACAGAGATATAGAGTTTTAAATCTTAGCTATTGTTATAATAACGCTTATTTGGTTTAGAGTCTCTGCTGTGCAGAGGCGAGCCATAGGTGGCGTATATGAAAAAAGAAAAAGACAATCAAGTCCTTAGATTATTAATAGGAGACTTGATGAAGACTGACAAACCGTTTTGGAAAAAGGTAGCTTATGAGCTGTCAAAACCAAGACGACAAAGAGTGGAAGTTAACCTAAGCAAAATAGATGCATATGCAAATGATACTGTAACTCTTCTGGTGCCTGGAAAAGTACTTGGTTCTGGTAATGTTTCTAAAAAAGTTACAGTTGCAGCATTTGCTTTTAGTGAAAGTGCGAAGCAACTTATCAGTGTGGCTGGCGGAAAGGCAATGACAATAGATAGCCTCAGAAAAACCAATCCCGAAGGGAAAGGTGTCACAATCCTAAAGTGAGTTGATATTCATGAATGTAGTTGACGGAGAAAATATGATATTCGGAAGGCTTGCAAGTCAAATTGCCAAAAAACTTATCAGAGGAGAAGAAGTACACTTGATAAATGCAGAAAAATTGATTATAATTGGCAATCCTAAAGAAATAACACAAAGATATTTAACAAAAAGAGGACTCAAACATAAGGGTACTCCTGAAAGATCACCAGTATGGCCAAAAATTCCACATCTTCTTGTGAAAAGAATGGTAAGAGGAATGCTTCCAATGAAAAGTTCACGTGGCAAAGTTGCCTTGGGAAGATTAAGAGTGTATAATGGAAATCCAAAAAAGCTTGAAAAGAATACTCAATTAGAAAATGCAACATTTGATGGCATGTCCAAACATGTTACGGTCTACGAGATCTGTAAAAGTATAGGTTATTCGGGTTGATATCATGGTTAAAGAAGAAAAAAAGACTGCAAAACCAAGAACCAAGAAGGTAAAGAAAGCAACTGAGCATAAAGAAGCACATCATGAAAAGCATGAACATAAGGAACCCCCTCACGAAGTGAAACACGAGCATAAAGAAGCACATCATGAAAAACATGAACCTAAAGAGGTTCATCACGAAAAAGTACCTGAAACAAAAAAAGTAACTAAGTCAAAAAAGAAAAAACCACCAAAGAAACCTCAAAGAAAAGTATTTGTTACACGAGGAAAAAGAAAAGAAAGTGTAGCAAGAGCGACAATTAGTGAAGGTAAGGGAGTAATTAGAATAAATAGCCAAAACATAGACTCAATTAACAATCATTACATAAAAGAAATAATTAGAGAACCAATGAGATATGTTGGACCTGAAGCAAATAACATAGACATTGCAGTGAATGTAAATGGTGGCGGTGTTATGGGTCAAGCACAAGCTGCAAGAACTGCAATAGCAAATGCACTTGTTGCATATTTTGACGGAATGAATCTCAAAGAAAAATTCATTTCGATTGATCGTTCACTTATAATTGATGACACGAGACGTGTTGAAACAAAGAAGTTCCGTGGGCCTAAGGCAAGAGCCAGGTTCCAGAAATCATACAGGTGAAAAAAATGGAATTTCCAGTTAGATGTTTTACTTGTGGTGCTGTCATAGGACATTTATATGAACAATATAAATCGTCTTTAAATGACAAAAAACCAGAAGTTATAATGAATGAATTAGGCGTGGACAGATATTGTTGCAGGCGTATGTTTATGGCGCATGTAGATATTGTACAAAATGTTCTTCGTTATCCACGTGTTTAATTTTTATTTTATTCATTAAAATAGTTTACGTCAATTAACCATAAACTAAAACAATACCTTTAAAATGATATCCGCCCATAAGGTATATAATAGAATTAGGATATATGGTGGGTAAATAATTTGCAACAACTCATAGATAGTGAAAAAGATGGTAAGACAAGATGGAGCATTAGCACTTATACCAGAACTGGTGACCCCAATGACTAGAAAAAAGGTTTTGGGTGGCGGTAGAACAGATACCCCTCCAGTAATGAGTCCGATCATGACTAGACCATTAGATGAAGCTTTGAGAACGCTTACTGCACAGCATGAAACAGAACTTAGTAAATTGGCACACGTATATGGAGTAGATGCAGTTAGACAAAGAAGAGCAGTAGTTGGAATGCAAGATTTGTTTGATAAATGGGCAGCAAACGGTTATGATGGGCATATGAAAGAACATGACCTTGCAGTAAGAGAACTTTTCAGACTCGCAATTGCTGCTATCCATAGAACTAGAGTAGAGCAAGGACAAGAACGTATTTTCAAGGGAACTGTTCTTGAAGGAAGTTGTGGTACTGGATCTGTGATAAGAAGTATAATAGATATTATGCAAGATGTTGATCCAGAGGGATTGCAAGGAATAAATTTTATTGCAAATGATCTTTCTTCTGGAATGCAAGACCAAGCTAAAGAAAAATTGGCAGACGCACGAGTTACATATACACAACAAGACCTTAGAGAACTAAGTGTAGGAACAAAGATAGATGTTGCTATCCTCTCTCAAACACTACACTTATTAGTAGATCCTGAATTATTAGAAAGGGAACGAGTAGGTGATGCGGCAGTCACAGATCATCGTCAAGCTAAAACAGACATTATAAAAAAAATATTTGATCAACTTGGAGATGGCGGATTTTTTATTCTTGTAGATGAATGGCCAGCAAAACTTTCACGAAATAGAAGCACACTTAGACCAGATATCGAAGCAGCATTTGAAGAAAATTTTAGACCAATAAATAGTAAAGCAGATTTCAGAGATAGGATACTAGCAAATGTTCCTGGAGCAAGATTTGTTACTGAATTAAAGATAAGAATTGACCTTGAGCACTCAATGACTTTGTTCTTATACCAAAAAGATCCATTAAAATTACATGCACCAAGAGGAATACGCTTACCATCAATTAAAAAACACGCTTCAAAATATGAAGTACCACTCACAGTTGTAAGAAGAGCAAGGATTGAAGCATCACAAAAAATGTTTGAAATGATCCAAAACCTGGATAGGGTTTTTGTAGAAAGATATCGACCTGTTAATGGAGAAAGGAAGATATGGGATAATGTTAGACGAATTGCTGATTGTCCTCCTGAGCGCATATTTGATATCAGAAACGGAACACAGATGCCAAGTGAATTTGATGTTGTCTTAATGGCAGATGTGTTACACCAAATGAGCGATGCAGAGAGACAAGTACTTTTTAGTAATGCAGTGAGAAACCTTGGTATTGGTGGTGCAATGATAGTCATGGATCTATGGAAACCACCAGCAAAAAGTCCCTACCCGGTGAGTAAGAGAGATATAAGGAATACACTGATAGGTCCATACGAAGATAGGTTACTATTTGAAGGAGCAATTAGAATACCAGTATTACCAACATTAGCAAACGGCAGATCGGGTTTTACAGATGCAGAATATGCATGGGTATATAGGAAATTAAGCTAGCGTTTGTTAGGCATTATACCAGTTAGTGGATTGAATTGAAAACTTTCTTTATATGTAACAAGAACTAGATAGCTAGTTGTTCTAAGAACTGCATCTTGAGTTTGTACAATTCTGAGTATACGAACAAGATCATCACGATTTTTTGCCTTGATTACTGCAATACAATCAGCAGCACCAGAAACAGCATAAAGAGACAAAACTTCTGGAAGATTAGCTACATCAGATAAGAGTTTTTGATCCTCAAGACCACTTTTCCTTATTTTTATCATTACAACTGCATGCATATCAAAACCAAGTGACTTGTAATCAATGTCAGCATGATATTTACGAATAATTTTTGATTTTTCAAGCCTTTTTATTCTTTGTAAAAGTGTGTTTGGATGCATACGAAGTTTTTGTGACAGTTCTCGCATTGGACGTTTGCAGTCATCCCTTAATTCTCTTAAAATCAGGAGATCGATAGTGTCTATTTTATTTTTCATGTAATCACCAATATTGTTATATAATAACAAAATAGCCAGTTAAAATATTAATTTTTTGTGGTTAAACACAATTTTAGTGATTTGTTTTATGGATTTTAACATTTATATAGGTTAGTATTTTGAAAATTGGCAGATATTAAAAGGAGATTCAAAAACCTTGAAGCGAACTGGTTGTTGTTCGCGACAGTCGGTCTTGCCATGGTTCTTTTTAAACCTTACATATCAAATCACATTCTACATGGGGGCCGTGAGGTAACCTGGTATCCTGCAAGCTTGGGGTGCTTGTTATCTGAGCGAGCTTTTTAGTAAAAAGCTCGGCAAAAACTGGCTGTTAATTGAAAAGCTCCGGAAATTCAAACTTCTTAACTACAAATACCTGCGGTTAAGAGGAGCATATCT
>JBDRIM010000012.1:0-20857 GCA_043816005.1 Microcaldota archaeon | reverse complement strand
ATTGGTTATCACATTTATCACATGGACCTAATATGTTGGCCTGGTTTTGTGTAAGTTTGAGTGCTTCGGCTAATTCGGTACCGATTTTTGTTTCGTTCTTTTTCCATTTATCAAGTATTTGAACTAAAATTTCTTTTCCTTCTGCAATAACTTTTTCTTTTTCTAGTTTTCCATCTTGTATGGCTTCCATCTCATCTTCTATTTTTCTTGTCAAATTCTCATCAAGTATCTCAGGTGCATATTTTTCAAGAATCTCCAGAACTTTTATACCATAATCAGAAACCTCTATGGATTTGACACCACTTGCATAACCTCGTTTGAATAGTGTGTCTATTATAGTAGATCTTGTTGCTTTGGTGCCAAGATGTTGTTTTTCAAGCTCTGAAACCAGTGATGCTTGTGTGTAACGTTTTGGTGGTTTTGTTTCTTTCTTGGTTTTTTTCTTTGAATTTACCTCTACTTTTTCACCGACCTTGAATGCAGGTAGCATTACATCTTCGGGAGTATAATATTTACCATAGAATTCAGTCCATCCTGGTTCAACAAGTCTGCTGCCGGAGACACTATAAAATTCGCCACCAGATTCAACATCTATACGATTTCTTTCTCGTTTTGCAGGTGGTGCAAATGCAGCAAGGAATCTTCGGACTATAAGGTCATAAAGATTTTTCTCTGGGCCTTCAAGTTTGTTTTTTTGACCAGTTGGATGTATTGCAGGGTGAGCTGGATCAGATTTCTTACCCTGAATGGGTTTAAACCATTTCTTACTTTGTATCTTTTTTACAAGTTCTGAATAATCTTTATTAGAAGCAAGGGCAGTAAGAATTGGTTGAAGTTTAATTGAATCAGGTATTTGTTGTGATGATGTTCTAGGATATGTGATGAGTGATGCTTCGTAAAGTGTCTGTGCAAGTTCAAGTGTTCTTGATGGAGGGTAGCTGAAGAGTCGGTATGCTTCCACCTGCAAACTGGTAAGGTCAAAACACGGGTGTGGACTAACACTTTGCTCTTTCTGATCGATTTCTTTTACAGAACCTTTGCTTTTTGTTTTGTCAAGTGAATTGTCTGCTTCTGATTCGACCAAAAATCTTCCTTTTTTATGTGTGAATTCAGTTTCCTTGATTGTTACATCAAGCTCCCAGTATGGGGTTGGTACGAATGCACGGATTTGTTTTTCCAAACTTGCCATAAAGTGAAGTGCTGGGCCCTGGACTCTCCCTATAGAAAGGATACGATAGCCGTGAGCTTTCTGTATTGCACTCATAAGAGCTCGGCTAAGATTAATACCATAGAACCAATCTAGGATATGTCTTGTTTCACCTGCATATGCATTATTATAATCAAATTCGCCACGTTCTTCATATGCACTTGAAAGATCCTCAGAGGTAAGTGCAGAGAACTTCATTCTTTTTCCAGTTCTTATCGTCGTTGCAAAACGAAAAATATTATATGCAATAGTACTTCCTTCAATATCATAGTCGCAAGCAGAGACAAAAGTATCTGCTTTTTTTGCAAGTTTTTGGATAAGATCAACATAACCTTTAGTATACGCTGCTGATTTGGAAACTGTGTATGATGGCACCCATTCAATATCAAAAACAGGATAGGATCGAGATTTTTCTGTCTCGGTTAAAGTATATACATGACCAACAGCAGGTGCTACTACTATTTTATGACCGGCATGTGAAACACCTTCGTAATAAGATACTCCATGAAGTGCTTTTTTCTCGATTTTGTCTCCGATAGCCATTGCAATTTTTTCAGCTACCTTTGGTTTTTCTGCAACTATTAGTTCCATAGTTTGATGAGTTAAAATCGCAAAATATAAATAGGTGATGGATTTTTTTGTAGGAAATTTTTATAACGAGGCGATCGAGGATAGGAATTTTAGAATTTACAAATAAGTCAGTATTATATTGTTAGAAAACCCAGTCTGCTTCGCGAGTTTTGGTTGATTAAGGTGGATGGCCCTTTAGACCTCCCACGAACGAAGTGAGTCATCAACAAAAATCATTCATACCTTAAAGCGTCGACTGGATCCATCTTTGCTGCCTGCCTTGCTGGTATGAGTCCAGCTAAAACTCCAACAAACGTGGAAAAGAAAAATGCAAATGCAAAAATACGCAAGCGCACCCATATTGGGACATCGAATTGACTTATGACAAAAAGAATTGCCAAACCTATTGCCAAACCAATAGCACCTCCTATAAAACCAAGAATACCAGATTCAACAACAAAAATGGAGAGAATATTGAATTCGGTTGCGCCAACTGCCTTCAATATTCCAATTTCACGTACACGCTCAAGTACCCCCATGAACATAGTATTCATTATCCCTATACCGCCAACAAAAGTTGCAATCAAGGTTATAAATAAAAGAAATGCACTAAGAGTACCTATAAGTTCGCCTATTGTTCTGTTTATGTAATCAGATGAAATTATTGTAAAATCCTTATCTTCAACCCTAAGTTTATGGTTTGATGCAATTTTTTGTTCTATACTGCTCTCAACATCATAAGAGGTATAACCATCGGCTAGCTGAATTGAAATAAATTGCACTTCGTTTTTAGATAACTGGCTGGCGAATTCGTCCTTGCCATCTTCAAATGGTATATAAATAGAACTATCATCAGCTGCAGAAAGAGAAGTACCGATTTTTTTCAATACTCCTATTACACGATAATCTTTCCCATTGATCTTGAGAACATTGCCAACACTGAGTTCATCCTTGCCAAATGTTTCCTTGGCAGCAGTATAACCTAAAACAACAACACGGCGCTCATTATCATTGTAAAAACGGCCGGATTCAATAGTTACATAGTTCTCCCATTGATCAAAGAATAAAGCATCCATACCGTAGATGACTCCAGTTATTTCTTTTCCTCTGAATTCAAGGCTTGCACGCCCATAGATTGATTTTGAAACTGATTTGACACCAGTAACTGAATCTATCGAATCAACATCACGCTGGTAAAGCTTACCCATTGTTGATCCCTGAACTGGACTTGAACTTGAAAAACTACGCCCTCCAGCCATACTTGGTGTGATGAACATTTTATCAGTTCCAAATGCAGCAAGCTGATCATTAATATCTCGCTGGACACCCTCACTAATAGAGATTATTACTACTACTGCTATGACGCCAATAACAATACCAATTATGGTAAGATAAGAACGAAGACTGGTGTTCTTCAGATTTCGCAATGAATATAATATTGTGTCCTCGAGGTTCATCCGCTTAACGCCTCCACAGGATCTAACTTTGCTGCCTGTCTTGCAGGAAAAACACCAGAAACAACACCAACTCCTGCAGAAAATAGTATTGCACCAAAAACAACAAATGGTTCGATTGAAACCCGAACACCTGAAATGATGGTGATTAGGTAGGATAAACCATATGCTAAAGCAAGACCAAAAAATCCTCCAGCTAGTCCTATCATACTACTTTCAACTAAGAAAAGATGCCAAATTTCTTCTTCTCTGCCTCCTATTGATTTCAATATTCCGATTTCCCTTTTGCGTTCAGTAACGCTCATGAACATAGTGTTGGCAATTCCAACACCACCAACTAACAAAGAAATACTTGCCACACCTCCAAGGAAAATTGCAAGGATACCAGTTACACTGTCGAGTTGACTGTTTATGAAATCTGAGGTGATTACACTGAAATCTTTATTATCTTCAGTAACGCGATGAGCTGCAAGCATTTCATCTTGGATCCTGTCGCTAACTTCAGATAGGTTCGCACCATCTTTTGCAACCATTCTGATCATGTGTATTTCCTTATCAGCAAGAAGATTATCAAAAATCTCTCGAGCTTCATCAATTTGCATCAATGTGACACTGTCAACATTAGAAAAAGAACTTCCTGATTTGTTTAGGATGCCTACGACCCTGTATGGTAATCCTGATATGAGTATAGTTGAACCAAGTTGTACCGTCTCGCCAAAAGTATCATTAGCAACTGAGGAACCAATAACTATAGATTTTTTATCATTTGATTGGAGAAACCTGCCTTTTTCAATTTCAAGTGTACCTATTGATTGCATATATGGCCCAGGGTCTATACCAAGTACTGAGGATGTGATTTCTATATCCTTGAATTGTAATGTTGTGCGCCCATTTATAACTGGAGTTAATGATTCAAGATCAGGAATACGTTTAAGGCGTTCATAATCTTTCATGAATAACTTTCCATTACTAGGCAACCATGATGCTGCAGCAGGATTGGCACTGCTTTCTAGATTAACTGGAAGAACAACTATTGACCTTGAACCAAAAGTTGATAATTGTGCATTAAAATTATCCTTAAGACCTTGTACAAGGCCTATAAGAACTACAATCGCAGTTATTCCAACAACAATTCCAAATACTGTAAGCCAAGAACGAATTTTCCTCTGACGTAGAGAATTAAAAGAATAAAAAATAATATCTATAAGGTGCAATTGTTCACCTTTTTCTTATGAAAAAAAACCAGACGGCAATAACAACTATCCCCAACCCACCAAACAGGAATATTTCACCCCCATTTTTTGATGGTGCAGGATGGATATTGACATTTTGTGTGATGGTTTTTTGTTTCCATTCTCCAGATCTATCTCTATAATTTATATCTATATTGATCGGATAGGAACCTTCAGGAACATCATTTACATGAATCTTGAACTGAACTGTACTGAAATCATCATTATTTAGATTTCCAATATATTGTGTATTTGATATATCAAGGGACTTTAGTGTATCTGAAGAAAACATCACATCCACATTATCAATTGGAAACGAACCAAGATTTGATACAAGAACGGAAAGTGTATGATCTTGACCTGCCATGAGTGGGGATGGCTTTGCTTCAAGATATACGCCAACATCAGTATCTGAAGAAACAGTTAGCGGAAATTCTATTGACTCGTCTGTGGTAAAATCTTGGTCAACCCAAGATAGAGTACCACTGATAATATTGAGCCCTGGTGAGAGATCAACGAATAAAATTGGATTGAGTTCGACTGTTGCGCCTGGCGGAATATCACCGAAAAGAAGCTCGTTTTGAGCCTTGAATTTTATCGATGAATTGGAAAACGATAACCGAACGTCTTTCAATGTAACATTGCCATTATTCTTTATCGCTAGTCTGACTGGGCCCTCTTTTCTGGTAATCAGATCAGAATTTTGCAAAAATACAATATCTACGTTTTCTTTTTTCACAGTCATTCTAAGTATATACTCATTTGAATGTGCTGTACCAAGTTCGTCTTCGTAGTCTACAACTAAAGTTAGATCTTCTGGACCATTCGATGCGTTCCTAGAATCTAGAGGTAGCATGACATTTTTTGAACCATTGAGATTGCCGACAAATAGTTCATTTGTACCGTAAAGTGCAATTGAACCAGACGCACTTATACGAACATTTTTTGCAGTGCCCCCGTTATTGATTAATTGTAAATTAATAGTATCTACACCACTTAGCGTAGTTGTACTGGTTGCAAATGATAAGAGTGGTGAATTTAGAACAGTAACTGGAATTGAAACACTATTTGTAATAGTATTTGCATTTGTTCCATCTTCACTTGAAACCCCTGTAAAAACAAGCGTAACTAGATAAACTCCAGCACTAGTACCGGGTCTGACTTTTATTGGGATAGTAACTATACTAGTACCACCGGCACTAATATCAGAAAGTTTTGATGTTCCTGTAACTATAATTTCATATGGATTGGTAACTGACATGGTTAATGCAGTCACACGAGCATCTCCAGTTGGATTTACTACCGTTGCAGTAAGCACTCCTTGCTCATTCGGTTGGAATGAAGACTTGGAAACTGTATAATTCGATATTGATATACCGGCAAATGTTAACGCAACCAACAACATAAAAAACACTGCTAATTTTTTCATAGATATACCTCTTACATTATGATTCTATTATTTTCCCATCACGAATACGAACTACGCGCTCAACAACTTTAGTTATTGATTCGTCGTGTGTAATTATAATAATTGTTTTTCCTTGTTTGTTCAATTGAGATAAAATTGCAAGTACCTCTTTCCCAGTTTTGGAATCAAGATTCCCGGTTGGCTCATCTGCAAGGATAATTTCTGGGTCATTCACCAGTGCTCTTGCTATTGCTACTCTTTGCACTTGTCCACCTGAAAGTTGAGATGGGTAGTGGTCAGTCCTATTTCCCATATCAAGTTTTTCAAGCACCTCACGTGCTTTTTTCTTGCGATCTTTGCAGTTAGCACAAAGTACCAATGGTAATTCAACATTTTCCAATGCAGTGAGACTTGGGATTAGATTAAATTTTTGAAAAACAAAACCGATTTTTTCCCCTCTAATACGCGCTTGTTCTTTTTCATTTATTTTGGTAGTGTTTATACCATCGATATATCGTTCTCCGGATGTTGGAGTATCAAGAAGCCCCATGATGTGAAGAAGAGTACTTTTTCCAGATCCTGACGGACCCACGATACAAAGCATCTCGCCATCATTAATTACTAAATCTGCATTATCTAAAGCACGAACCGTGTTTGGACCCATTTTGTAGATTTTACTAAGATTGTTCAGCCGTAGAACTTCTTTCTTTTTCATCTTATTGGAACTTGGTTCCAATTCTGAAAATTTTCCTGGATTTTTCATCTAACGAGTCATCTCCTTAAGGAACGCTCTTTTGAGCTTGCTTTTACAGATGCAATTTTTCATGTGTTTTAGAATATCGGAACCTTTAGTGGTTATATGATAAACTTTTCGCACTCGTTGACCTTGTGATTCCTTTTTTTGAGCTATAAAACCTTGATTCGTAAGTAATTTTAATATAGGATATAGTTTACTTGCAGTAACGATACGGAATCCACCGTCATCTTCAATTTTTTTTATTAGTTCGTATCCATGAATAGGTTTTTTGGAAATGAGCCAAAGCAAAAAAGATAAAAGCATGTGCTTGAGCATCTGCTTGTGCATTTTTTCTTCGCTTGGCATAATCATAATAATCGATATATCTAAATCTAGACATATATTTAAATAGATATGTTAGATTGGAGAAAAAAAGCGTTCAAAATCTTTTTAATTAGTCTCATTATAGTTAAGTTGTGATAATTATGACTGATTATTCTGTAAAAGATATAAAATTGGCAGAACAGGGAATGCTTAACATTGAATTGGCAGAGAAAAGAATGCCCGCATTACTTTCAATTAGAGAAAAATTCAGAAAAACTCAACCATTCACGGGGCTTACAATAGGCATGGCATTGCATGTAACCAAAGAAACTGCGGTTTTAGTTCGAACGCTTATTGCAGGTGGGGCAAAAGTCGCAATTTCTGGTTGTAATCCACTTTCAACGCAGGATGATGTTGCAGCAGCACTTGCAAAAGAAGGAGTAAATGTTTATGCTCATAAAGGAGAAAGTAAAGAAGATTACTATAAATTTTTGGAATTGGTTTTATCCCACAAACCAGACCTCACAATAGATGATGGGTGTGATTTGATATCTTTGATTCACACAAAGCACACAGAACTGTTACCAAAATTGATTGGTGGTTGTGAAGAAACAACAACAGGAATTATTCGATTGCATGCAATGGTCAAAGATAACGCATTGAGATATCCTGTGATAGCAGTTAATGATAATAATACAAAACACCTTTTGGATAATTATTATGGAACTGGACAATCAACATTAGACGGTATTTTCCGTGCCACCAATATTCTTTTTGCAGGTAAAACTGTAGTTGTTGCAGGCTACGGAGATTGTGGAAAAGGAGTTTCCATGAGAGCAAAGGGAATGGGTGCAAATGTCATAGTCACTGAAGTAAAACCATTTAGGGCATTGCAGGCAATTTTAGATGGGTTTAGAGTTATGCAAATGAATGATGCTGCTAAATTTGGAGATGTTTTTATTACCGTCACTGGCGATAGAGATGTTATAACTGTGGATCATGTAAAGCACATGAAAGACGGTGCAGTGCTTGCCAATTCAGGCCATTTTGATAATGAAATAGATGTTACTGCGCTAAATAAAACTTATAAAAAAAGAAGAATGCGACCTTCGCTTGAGGAGTATACTGTTGAAAACAAAAGCATTTACTTATGTGCTGAAGGCAGGTTAGTTAATTTAGGTGCGGCAGAAGGTCATCCTTCTGAAGTTATGTCAACTTCATTCTGCGGTCAGGCATTGGCTTGTGAATTTTTGGTGAAGAATAAAGGAAACTTAAAACCATCCGTCATAACTTTGCCAGAAGAAGTTGACGAGGAGATTGCAAGACTTCAATTAGAATCAATGGGAGTAGAAATAGACGTACTTACAGAGGAACAGAAAAAATATCTTGCAAGCTGGCAAGAAGGAACATAACACTAAAATAGAGTCTGCGACGGTACACTAGCTAGAATTAATAAACCATGCCTTTGTTATTATCCCATGAGTTCTGAATATAATTATGAAGAGTTACTAGATAGTTTGTATGCAAAACTGCCGAAGAATACAGTCAGTGGCGAACGTTTTGAAATGCCAAAATTTGAATACTTCACTGAGGGTAATAAAACCATTGTAAAAAATTACAAAGCAGTAGTAGATAAAATTCGAAGGGATCCAGCATTCCTCTCAAAACACCTATCCAAGGAACTTGCAGTTCCTGTTGAAATCCAAGGAGAGAGATTGATCCTCCAAAGAAAACTTACTGGTGACATAGTCAATAAGAAATTAGAGGAATTTGTTACAAAATTCGTAATGTGTAAGGAATGTAATCGCCCAGATACTCACATTGAAGATCTTGGTCATAGAGTAAGAAATATAGTGTGTGAAGCATGTGGTGCCCGAAAGGCAATAAGGTAACAAAATGTGCAAACATTTTGTTTTTATAAAAATTTCATTTTTATAAGGTGACAAAATTGAATCAATTTTGTCTTAGTAATGGAGTGAAATGAAATTTCACTACAGTTGTGAAGTTTTACTTCACAACAAAATTAGGAAATTTTTACAAGGTGATATATTGTATAATAGAGGTAGAGGTACTGGAACTGGCGGCAGTAAACAACCATTCAATAAAGAAGAGGAACGAAGAAGGCTAAAATTTCCAAAAGACGGTGAAGTTCTTGGCGTTGTACTCGGCCTTATGGGCGGATCACGTATGAAAGTGGTCTGTAAAGATGGCAAAGAAAGAATGTGTAGGATTCCTGGGAAACTCAAAAACAAAATTTGGGTAAAAGAAGGGGACGTAGTCATAGTAAAACCATTTGAAATTCAAGGGGATATTAAAGGAGATATAGTATGGAGATATTTCCCACTCCAAGCAAGAATACTCAAAGAAGAGGGACATATCTAAAACATGGCACGCAAGGTTTCTAAACGGAAAAAACCTCTAAAAGAAGATTACCAACTTAAAGAACGCTTCAAAATTGAGAGTGAGGTTTTTGATAAGAATACCTTGCTTGACCTATACAAATTAATCAAAAAAGGAATTATCAAAACAGTTGATTATCCGATTTCTACAGGCAAAGAAGCCAATGTTTTTCGTGCATCTACACCAGATGGCGCTTATGTTGCAATAAAAATTTACAAGACAGAAACATCACCATTTTTTAGAAAGGATGCGTATCTTGAAGCAGATCCAAGATTTTCACGGATTAAATCAGGTGATATGAATATTGTTAAAGCATTTGCACGAAAGGAATACAAAAACTTAGAACTATGTGAAACTGCAGGTATTCGTGCACCGAAACCGTTATATGTGCTAAACCGTGTGCTAGTCATGACATTCCTCGGTGAGGGGGATCTACCATATCCCACTATGAATGTGGTTGGACCAATACATGGCAAAGCTGATTTGGATTCTGTTTTAGGTGATATTAAAAAAATGTATAAAGCTGGATTGGTCCATGCTGATCTGAGTGAATACAATATTATGGTTGGTCCGCAACCATTTTTCATTGATTTTGGGCAGGGCGTGATTATTAGACATCCAAATGCAGAACAATTTTTGGAACGAGATGTTACTAATATTCTGAAATATTTCTCAAAATTCGGGATGAAAAAAGAATTTGAAAAAACAATGAAATGGATTAGATCATAGATCGTAACCAAGATTTTCTTTGATTAATTTTTTTATCTGGATCGAAAATTTAGGATTAAGCGAAACCTGTAGACCATAGCCAGTTGGTTTTTTTATTATATAACCATTGCGAATGAGTTCTTCCGCAGTTTCTCGAACTGATTTCAGGATATCTTTACTTAGTACAGAGGATTTGAATTGTCGAAAAAGATTTTCATAATCAGTGTGACTCTCGCCCCATTTTCGCTTTCTGGCTAGTGCATATAATAGACGGGCTTTGATGGAATTATCCATAATTTTACATCAATGTAAAGATTTAAATAATTACTTATCTTAAGTATGATGGTGGGGAATTGATATGAAATACGAAAAATCCATGCTTCTTGAAATTCTTGGTGATACAATAGAAAATCGCATATTGGATTTTCTTCTTGAAGGAAGAGGCATAAGCTACAGTAAAACAGATATAGCAAATGGTTGCGGGATATCAAGACCAACAGTGTATAAGATATTGCCGAGGCTAATCAAAAATAATACAGTCAAACTTGAAAGAAAACTTGGCAGGATAAGTTTATACAAAATAAACGAACAAAATGAAAAGGTCAAAACATTATTCAAGCTTGAAGAGATATTATTGAAAGGATCTTTCAGCCAAATTGAATTGAAACCTGTTCCAATACTTAGTTAGGGAAAAATGAATCAGATCATAAATTAGAAACGATAGGGAGCTGCCCATCTTTGAAACAGTTCGTGCATAAATTGTTCGCCAACAGACAAAGCTACAGCATCCAAACCTGGCATGAATCTTCTTGCAACTTCTTGTGTCCAGTCTTTATAGACAGCATTTGTACATTTCGTACCAATTGCAATTTCAGCTAATTTTTGAACAGCTTCAACCCGAGCTGATTGTGATTCTGAAATAGCACCAATTACTCCCGCTGAATGAAGAAGAGGCACATCTCTTCCTAAATCAGTAATAGATCTACGTTCAAATGCACAAGTCAAATTTTGTACAAGTTTGGCTCTTTGTAATATATCTAATGATATTTGAGGATCGCCTCTCACATCATTAATAGCATCAGTAAATCGATTTAGACCAAATACTGCAAGAACGCGCATATCCAGCATAATTTGATGTGCTGAAAGAGGCAGTAAAGAACTTGGAAGTCTTTGAAGTTCAAGAATCCTTTGCACATATTTATCTGCTGCAAATATACATAATCTTGTAGCTGGATCGATGAGAAAAAGATGACCACGCGATGGTTCTGGTCTTCCTGATCGATGTTTAGTGTTAGGTTTTTGAGGTGGATATCTTCTATGATAATCAAGAAGTGCATCTGAAAGCCTTTGACGTTCGCGATCATTTAGATATTCTCTGGGTCCATTACAACCCATACCATTAGAAACATCATCGCCAACCTCATGTATTAGGGATATTGCAGTTTCGCGATCAGTAGGTCGTTGTTTAGATTGTACCAATCGATCTAGCAAAACTGGGAATCTACTGCAATTTCTGCACTTTGCATCTGAATCTAGTGATTTTCTAGCTGCATCTCTGAATTTTTGCATTGGTCCGTAACCTCATGTATGTTTATACTAAGTGGTAAAAGATATACTATTAGGGAACGTATTTTTAAAGCTAATTATTAGTGAAATGAATTATGTCAACGAACTTCTCCCCTTATTGGGTTTAACATTCTTTCTTCTATTGCTGATATATAGGTATGATTACCAATTATATGACCAAATTTAGTTTTTGTTTTCTGAATAAATTTATGAAGCTCAACTGCATTTTCAACAAGGATGTCAACTTCTATATCCCAGCTCCCGATAGTTTTGTTTATGAATATAACATTATCATGTTCAAGACAAAAATCCAAAAATTGTTTTTCTTTTTCACGAGTTATACTCCTAAAATTTATCAAAAGTTTATAATAATCAAAACCAAGTTTTTTTGCATCAAACCATGCAGTATAACCAAGAATGAATTCATTTTCAATGAGTTTTTTTATTCGATAACTTACAGCGTCCGGAGTCAGATCAACCCTTCTTGCAAGTTCCACAGTGGTGATTCGTGCATCGTTGTATAATGCAACTAAGATAGCCATATCTTTTTCATCAACGTCTTTAGTAGGGGTTATTCTTTCTAAAGGTAATTCTGGATGTCTTTCTCCTCCTAATGCACGGTTCCATGAGAGATAAGTTTGGTAAGTTGTAGTGATCACTGTTTTTTCAGTTATGTGTTCCCCAAATCTATCTATGACAAAATGAACTGCATTCTCGACTTCTACCTCATTTTTTGCAATTATCCTCCATAACACATCATAAGCACCTTCGCACACGACACCCCAAACTGTTCTTGGATAGCTTTCAAAAAGAGCAAGAATCTCTTTTTCAGTAACTTCAGTTATAGCATCAAACTTGAGATAAATCCTATAGGATTTGAAACCTAATTTTAGGAGATTGACATCTGCAAATAGCAAAGAAATAATGCCTACATCCTTAATCTGTCTGAGCCTTCGTTCAACACTACTACTACTGAGCTTGAGCTTTTTGCCAAGTTGAACAAAACTCATTCGTGAATTTTTATAGAGTAGTGAAAGTAGTTGTTTGTCTTTTTTATCTAATTTTATTCCATTCACCATATTCATACAATTTGCTAATTAGCCTAAAATAGTTTATAAATTTTTTGGTTTTTTAGCAAATTTTGTTAATAGATAATAAGTATACCAAATGATCAGTTATAATTTGTGAAAGAAAAGGTTTGTGAGGTGGGAATATGGAAATGAAAACTGGGAGATTGGAGAGGACAAAACAAATAGTTAGAAAGTTAGCCAAAGCAGTTGCAGGAGCAGTACTTGTTTCTGGATTGATGCTTGCCCCAAAATTAGCACATGCTGATTCAATTGAATTAATGGCCGGACATAATCAGACTACCATAGATTTGAAAGCATCAGCAGAAATTACAAAAAAACTCGGGGTATTCATGAGAGCAAGACCATCAGTTGATTATGATGGTAACATAAGTTCGTTTGGTTTAGTTGATCTAACAATAAATTTAACAGATGGATTGGATGCGGTTGGTGAAGTGCAGTTTGTTGGCGGAAAAGTAGTTCCAAGAGCAGGGGTTCAGCATTTCATCAAAACAGGTGATTTTAGTGCTTATAATTTGGCAACACTAGGCATGGATAGTGAATCATACTTGGAATTGCTAACTGCATTGAAATATTGTCCAGCACTTTCCCAAACTCTGAAATTGTTGGCTCATGTTGAGAATGTAACTGACTTAGATAAAACTGGACATGTCTGGAGTACACAACGAATAAGATTAGGAGTTCTAATAGATGGTTGGGGATTCGGACCTGCAGTTGATTTAACAGAAACTGGAAATTCTCCAAAAACAAGTGACGGAACACTTGGCTGGAACTTAGGAGGATTTGTATCTAAGACATTTTAATTTTTTTATTATTTGGTCGTTCACCACGAGGCGAAGCCGAGTGCAGTGAACAAACTACATCCTTTCCGGACATTCAATTCCGAGTAATCCTAAAGCACTTTTCAAAACTGTGCTTGTCGCAAGAACAATGGCAAGCCTGTTTTTCATTATTTTTTTGTCCTCAGCATTGAGAACAGAAGAAGTTGTATAGAAAGAACTGAAATCTGCAGCAAGTTCCAGACTATATTGCGTTATATGATGTGGGGCATGTTCTTTAGAACTTCTTGCAACAACTTCAGAGAGTTGTGCCATTTTTTTGATTAGAAGTCTTTCTTCTTTATTAAGTTGTTGACTAACCACAGTTGGTTTTTCTTCAGTTTTGTTGAGAATGCCATTTGTCCGGACATATGCATATTGGAGGTATGGACCAGAATCGCCTTCCATATTCAACGCATCTTCCCACTTGAATGTTATTCTTTTTTCTGAACCAGTTCTTAAGAAAGAGAATTTTATTGCCGCAACACCAACCATTTTTGCAATTTGTTTTTTCTCTTTTTCTTCAGTATTAAGTTTTATTTTGTCCATGACACGTGTCTGCGCCTCTGCCAAAAGTTCATCAGCAGTAAATCCAACCCAAGTTCCTTTTCTACCAGAAAATTTTTCATCAGGTAAACCAACATGTTCGTAAGAAAGATGGTGAAGATTTTCTGCTTCCTTTGTAAATTTTAGACGTCTAAGGACTTCTACTATTACACGTTGAGGGTATTTTTGCTCAACACCAATGACATTTATTGCTGTTGATGCATTCCCAAATTCAAGCTGAAGTCCCGTTGGAGAGCTTTTATACGCAGTTTTACCATTTGGTTGTTTTATGAAAGGTTCGTAAAGAAAATTAGTTAGTTTTCCGAATTTCCATAAATGGAAAATAATATCCTTGCCAGTGTAGACTGCAGTACCATCGCTTCTTATGAGTACTTTGTCTGGATTTTCCATTTTTCCAAATTCTTTCTCAAACTGCTCACCCAATCTTACTACCCAGCATCCGGAGTTTTTACCTTCTTTTTCGAGTGTTACAGCATCATTCTTCTTTATGTATTCAATGCCTTTTTCGAAAATTGTATGCATGACATCACTTTCGAAAATAAGAACATCGTGATAAACTCCGAAATTGAATGCGGTCTCGTATTGTGCACGAACACAATTTTCTGCAAGTTCTCGCCCTGCATATGCTATTTCATTGTTGCCTTCTTCCATAGATTTGAGTGTGTTACGAACACCGTCAATAACATTTTTATCATCTTCAAATTTCTTTGCAATCCCAACATACTGATGACCAAGCCAATTGTCAAATTTACCATTTGGATTGGAATCGAAATTCAAAAACCCCCAAAGACTTTGTGCAACCTGAAGACCAAGATCATCAATGTAATCTATTCGCTCAACATCATGACCATCAAATTCAAGAATTCTGGCGACAGAATCACCAAGAAGAGCATTTCTAAGATGGCCGATATGCCATGGTTTATTTGGATTTACAGAGGGGAATTCAATCATGACTTTTTCTTTTTTCTTTTTCCCTTTCCCAAAATTTTCTTTTTTTGAGAGTATTCCTGAGAGAATTTCAGAATATGCATGATTACTCAAGTAAAAATTAATGTATGGACCTGTTGCTTCTATTTTTTCAAAATTCTTTGTTGGTTTGATTTTTTTTACAAGTTCAGATGCAATAACTGCCGGATTTTGTTTAGTGGATTTGGAAACCATAAAAGCAATTTTACTTGAAAGGTCACCAACTTTTCCCAATTCAACTAATTGGAGTGCTTCGTTAGTTGATACTCCAGCAGCCTTACTAGTAAGGTTAGCTATTTCTTCCTTTAATTCATTAAGCAATTTCCACACCTCATAAAAATGCCCCATTTTTATTAAGTAAAAATCATTCGATTTTTACACCCTTTAGGTAAGACGCTTTTACATCCTCAATAGAATCATTGATTAAAACATCTTCACCACGTTTTATTATGAATCTCTTATCTCCCCTGACTCTGCCTGCTTTTCTACAGGTTGTCCCTTGCATTGCACTCTCGAATTTTTCAACATTTTCAGGAGAAACACTTACCACAAATCTTCCTGCACTTTCAGCAAATAAAAGTGAGATGTTATCCTCAGTTGTTGCACTTATCTGAGAAAGGTCAAGTTCTGCACCCACATTTCCATAACCAATTGCAGATTCAGCAAATGCAACAGCCAGGCCACCATCAGAAACATCATGAACTGAAGAAACAATACCATCTTCAATTGCAGTAGAAATGGCTTTGTACAAGGGGATATTTTCATCTGGATAAAGTTGTGGTGGATCATTACCTATACCTTTGAATAGTCTATAAAAGTCACTTCCACCCATTTCATTGTGCGTTGTACCAAGAACATATATTACATCTCCCGGATTTTTGAATTCTGAGCTCATAGCACGTTTGATGTTGTTTATTTTCCCGATGACAGTTACAAGTAATGTTGGTGGTATGGAATATTTTTTTCCAGCATGATAATAATCATTCTTCATGCTGTCCTTGCCTGAGATAATCGGTACCCCATATGCAGTTGCACAATCATAAAGAGCCAAACAAGAGCGAACCAAACTACCAAGTTTTTGTTCACCATCAGGTGTTTTCGCTGATTTAACTGGGTCTGGCCATGAAAAGTTGTCGAGGCAGGCAAGATAACCGAACTTAGCACCAACTGCAATTGCATTTCGGACTGCCTCGTCAAATGCCATTGCTGCCATAGCATACCCATCTTGGACATATTTAGGACATATGCCATGAGCTAAGACAATTCCTTCATTAGAGGTATATACTGGTTTGATAACTGCCCCATCAGTTGGTCCGGCCATTATTGGCTTTATCACACTATGCCCTTTCACTTCATGATCATATCTTCTAATGACAGATTCCTTGGTTGTTATGTTAGGTGAAGATAGAAGTTTCCTCAAAATCTCCATTGGATAAAATGGACCGATATCTGGTTCTGGATAGATTAGTTTTTTCCAGCTTGCAGTGAGTTTTAATTGTGGGAGGCCATTGTGTAAAAAGTCCATATCAAGATAGGCTACTGTGTCGTTTTTATAGAAAACATGGAACTTTTTTGAATCAGTAAATTTACCGACAACATTTATTTCAACATCGTGTACTCTTGCCACCGCAGCAAGTTCTATTGCCTTATCGGGATGAACTGCCAGGGTCATCCTTTCTTGTGATTCTGAAACTAGAATTTCCCAGGGATCAAGCCCAGGATATTTAAGTGGGCACTTTTCAAGATAAACTTCGCAGCCGTTGCTAATTTGGGCAAGTTCCCCTATGCTAGAAGATAGGCCGCCTGCGCCATTATCAGTTATTGCTTCGTAAAGTAGTTTATCTCTTGCTTCAATAATAAAATCAAGCATTTTTTTCTGGGTTATTGGATCGCCTATTTGTACAACACTTTGTGGTGTTGAGGCATCAATTTGCATTGATGAAAATGTTGCACCATGGATTCCATCTTTACCTATTCTTCCTCCAACCATGACAGCAAGAGAACCGGGTTCGATTGTTTTTTCTGACGTTCTTTTTCCGCGTATTTCAGTGGGCATTATACCAACAGTTCCACAATAGACCAAAGGACGGCAAGTGTAATCCTTGTCAAATATGATTGATCCGTTGATAGTTGGAATGCCCATTTTGTTTCCACCATGTTCAATTCCTTTTACAACTCCCTCTGCAATAACAGATGGATGAAGAACTGTTTTTGGAAAATCTTCTTTTTGGGCATCAAGCGGACCAAAACATAGAACGTCGATGTTACCAATAGGATTTGCACCCATACCCGTACCCATGATATCTCTTTGTACCCCTAGAATTCCTGTTAAAGCACCACCGTATGGATCAAGTGCCGAAGGTGCATTGTGCGTCTCAACTTTTATTGCAACGTCATATTCATGATTGAACTTTATTATGCCACCATTATCCTTGAAAACACTGACAACATATGGTTTTTGGATTTGATCAGTTGCACCGCGAATAAACGTCTTGAATAGAGAATCTATTGCATGAACTTCCCCGTTCTCTTCGTGACTTATCTTTGCATTGAAAATCTTATGTTTGCAATGTTCACTCCACGTCTGTGCTAGAGCTTCAAGTTCAACATCAGTAATTTTATTGTCAAGTCCGACTTTTTTGCGTGAATTGATAACTTTCTCAAGCTTAAAATGACGTTTTATTGCATCAAATTCCTCGTAGGAAAGTGAAAGAAGTCGATCTTTAGCTAGTGTAGTGAATCTTTCTTCCCCCATATGAAGACTGAATTTTTGCACAGATGGTTCGTGAGGTATTTTAACTATTGGAAGATAGGGTTTTGTTTCATCTTCTGGTTTGTAGAGCTGGAATTTTTCCATTAATGGATTGTGAAGCATAGCTGCGATTTTTTCGCATATAAATTCATCAATTTCGCCACTGATGGCATACATACGAGAATAATAAACCTCAACTGCTTTTCCAAATCTATCTTTTATTGCTTCAGTTGCAGTATGCCCAATATTATCAGTAACACCAGGTAGCATACCAATCTCAATGCGCCAGCAATCTTTGAAAACAGGTTCCTGATATGAATAGTCCTGTGTGATGCTATCAGTAAAAACTTCAGATGCAAGAATTTGCATTTCATCTGGAGACGGCTGATCAGCTAGATTATAAACATCAACAAAATGACAAACAACCGAGAGATTCAATAATTTTTTGATACGCAGCTTGAGATGTTCACCTTGGACATCCTTCAGATGATTTTTTGTTGTAATTTCTAAGCGTTGATCCATAATTTCACCCGAATAGGTAAATAAGACACTAACGCTATCGACATGAAGAATTTTATAGCTACTGGCTCACAGTCTTACTCTTACCATTAGGTAACAGTTCCAGAAATTCATCTGGATGGACATTAAACCGTTTTGCAAGAGATTTTGATAGCGCTCCCTTATCCTTACCCGCTAGAGATGGAACGAGTGTAAGGATGTTAGTAAGATGTCTTTTTGAGAAGATGGAGATTATTTCAATTCCCTTCTCACCTATACCTATGATCAGATTTAATTTCATTGCCTTGAACCATTTTCTCTCGCCTGTTATGGCAAACGCACCAGATGGAATAAACCCACCAGTTGCATGTTTAGCTAATTGATTTTTCCTAACACAATAAACATCAACAGCAGCATTGGCGTTTTTCCATGCATTTGAGAAACATGCTGCAAACTGGGCTGCTTCCTTCATTTCATCCTCACTTGCATTAATACCGTCTTTTAAGATGACAGCAGAACCACCCTGAATATCTGCATGGAAAAAAAGATCGTTTTCTTCGATGTATTTTGCATAAAGCATATCGTTTTGTTGTGCACTTCTTCCCCCTATTATCAATTTTCCATCACTAGTAAGCGAATGATGAAATTTTTCAAACCATTGTTTTTCACGTTTGACTTTTACATTCTTTTTTTCTACTTTTTTTGCTTTTTCTATTTCTTTTTTTGTTTCTTCAATTGCTTTCTCCAAACCAGAGATTTTTGATTTGGTATCTTTGGCAAGTTCGTAGTAGTAGGCCGCATTTTCATGAACAGTTTTGTTCCAAAAAATCTTCATAGAATCATTTCTTAAGAACGTTTTTGATTTCTTTGATAAAATCTTGAACTACGAAAATATCGTTTTTTAATTTGAAGAGTTCAGTATTTGTCAACCGATAGTATTCATGTGCAATAATGTTTCGGTACTTTGTTAAACCCGAAAGAGATGAAGATAATTTGGGATTAATAATCTTGTTTTGAGATAATAACTCGAATGTCTCTCCGTAACTTCCTGGAATTGGAATATTTTCTGATCCAGAGATGATTTCATTACCAACATCCAAAACCCTATTCATGATTGAAAAAACAAGCATAGAAACTGCATAATAACTTTCTTTGTTGGACAGGGCCTCTTTAGTTTTTATATTTATCTCAGATAGATCATATAGATAACGTTCAACATCTTTCACCATAATTGCGATTTGTTCCCTGTCAATCATGCTAACACCCGCGCAGTTGAGATATCACGCCAATGTTTTTCATCAAGATATATCTTAATTGTCCAGAATTTCAGATTTGTTAGTAGTTGATCGTCCTTGCAAAATAGCAGTTTCCCATCTTTGAAAATACGATAACGTATGTGATTAGGTAGTCGATGGAATAAAGAAATATCAGTTTTCTCAGATGAAAGAAGTAGCGGTGAATCGTCTTCATTTTTGGTAATAACACATATATCCATATCAGAATCTTTTCTTGCTCTTCCCTTTGCCTGCGAACCAAATAAAATTGCAGCTTTCACGTTAGGCATTTTGAAAAGGGCTTTTGAAATTTTATGAATATCCATAAACTAATTTTTGTTCGATTATTTATAAACACTTCTCTATTAGAAAAGTTATATGAGAGTGGCGGCTATTGATATGTTTCGTGGGTTAAGTATAGTGCTAATGGTGGTATTCACAGTCATTCTTGTTCTGAGTAATATCCTTCCATGGCCATTAACTCATAATGTTCCAGGTACTTTGCGCCCAGGCGATTTTGTATTTCCCATGTTTATTTTTGCCAGTGGTATGTCACTTGTTTTCTTTGATCAAAAAAGGAAAAAATTGAAAAGAAACCAGTATATTTTGGATGTTATTGAGAGATTTGGTAAATTAGTATTGATTTGGTTTTTCTTATCACCATTTTCAGCAGGTAGATTTCTTGGTGTAGATGAAATACTAGTTATCGCACTGCTAATGATACCTTCGCTTTTATTAGTAAAATTTTCAGAAAAAAAGATTGCGATTGTTGCCTTGTCAGTTTTCATTCTTTATTTTGTGCTTAGTGCTTGGAACAGTCTACCTTATTTCAATGAAGATTACCTTGGGGGATACGGGGCAGTTATCTTTTATCTTCCAGTTATGCTTGCGGGAGTAATAACAGGAAAAAATATCAAAGAGACAAAAAAACTAATAGTTCCTGTGGTCATCATTTCACTACTTCTGCTTCTCTTCATTCAACCATACAAAAACATAGTAAGTCCTTCATTCATGGCATTATCTGTTTTGGTTTCACTTGTTTTGTTTGAATGTTGTAAAAAAATAAAATTTGAACCTCTTGAGTATCTTGGCAAAAAACCAATAAGATATTGGGTGTTAATGTTTTTAGTGATAGGAATACCGATTGTTTTTTATGCAGGATATAGTGAGAAAACATTGCCATTGGATTTTGATTGGCCAGTTGCAACAATTATCGTTTGTTTCGAAGTTGTTGTATTATATTTAATATCCAAACTACTTGATAAAATCCAGGAATTTATAAAAAATAA
>JBDRIM010000011.1:0-22183 GCA_043816005.1 Microcaldota archaeon | reverse complement strand
TTCGGGATGTGTTTTCTTCAATTCATCGATGGCAATTCCACCCATATTCACCCTAGCAAATGTTGTATCAACAATTCCAATTTTCATTCATTTCACATCCTTACCTTCAATAAATTCCAACCCATTTTTTTTAGCATAATTCTTCACTTTAATTTTGGAAAGCGCATTTCCTTTTCCAAGCACTTCACATAAGACCATTACTTCAAAATTTGCCCGTCTACCAAGTTCAAGTGCGAGTTCGGTATGCCCTCTTCTATTTACTAAACCGCGTCCGATCAGAAGAAAAATATGTCCTGGGGTATAAAATTCTTTTTTGAATTTTGTAATGTTTTTTGTTATGGTATCATCTAATTTTGTGAGCGTAAGTGCGCGATCATTATCAGTTATTCCAGTGTAAACTCCACAATAATTTATAGGAATAGAAAATGCTGGTTTGTCTCCGTATGCAGTTTTTTTACAGCGCATTTTATTCAGTTTGTTTTTATCTAGAAGATCTGTAAAAAATGGCAAACCTATCTCATCAGCTCTATTCTGGTTAATTGCTGCGCAAATCAATCCTCCACCATCCTTTCGCATGGTTTCAACTTTTTTAGGAGTGACAAATTTAGCAGGAATAATAAGATCTGCTTCTCCCTCGCGGTCATCTCCATCATAAACAAGAATAAAATTGCCTTTCTTAAGCTCGGCTACTGCGTTTTCAACAGAATCCATAATTATCTAATATTTCTATCTCACTCTACCTATTTATAAGTAGCTACCAATTTTTTGGTACTACCTCAGTATGGCCAAAACTTAATCTCCTTTACTTTCCAAAGAAAAAGGTTCGAACATCAAAACATAACTATCGACAGAACTTTTTGTGCAATGTTCTACACCTTTTGGAACAACCATCATTTCACCCTTTTTAAGTTTTATATCGGATTGAGGGGGGTCATCTGCACAGTAATCTCTCTCAATAACATGGAAAAGTTCTTCATTATTATGTTTGTGCCAGTGGTATTCTCCTTTGAATAAAGCAAGTCTAACTATCTGATTGTTGATTTTTGCCACATCTACTGGATACCAAACACGTCCTGCGATCTCTGTAATTTTATCCTCTATTATTATTTTTGGAAAAATAAATCTCACCAATCAAGATTCTGACCTGTTGTATCCCTATGTCTCTTTCCAAAATCAGACAATGAAAATGCTTCATCTGCTGTAAAAACAGGTCCATCAACACATACAAATTTTCCATTTATCGCACAAGATCCACAAACACCAGTTCCACATTTCATATATCTTTCCAAACTCACTTGACAGGGTACTCTTTGTTGTCTACATGCCTGTGCAACTGCATACATCATTTTTTCAGGACCGCATGCGTAAACACAATCAAATTTTTTCTTCACCAGCATTTCATCTACGTCAATCATTACCGTACCCTTTCTCCCTTTTGATCCATCATCTGTTGTAATAAAAACCTCATTACAAACAGCAAAAAGATGTTTTTGGTAAATTATATCCTTCTCAGTTCTGCTACCAATTACTGCAACAGAATCTATCTTACTTTCACGTGCCACTTTTGAAAGATAATATAATGGAACAACTCCATAACCACCACCAACAACCAAAATTTGTTTTGCTTTTTCTGGAATGGAAAATGGTCTTCCGAAAGGCCCGCGATAAGATATCAAATCTCCTACATTAAGTTTACACATTTCAGCAGAAAATTTTCCAACATTTGCTACCGAAACAGTTAATGGCGTACCATTCCCAATACTCATAGGTCGTTCTCCAATTCCCGGGATCCAAACCATCAAAAATTGACCTGGCAATGCATTGGGTGCCTCGTGTTCTATCTCAATTGATTTAACTCTGTAGTTCTCCTCAACAATTTTTTTCACTTTGTTTGTGTAAATTTTGTTATTAATATCATACTTTTTCATGTGCAGCACCTTTTATCTTTTCTAAGTTGTAATCATTTCCTACAAGCCAATTTTTCATTTCCTTTGCTATATCTGTAAATGCGCGTGGCCCCCTATAATAAACAACACTACCAACACTCACCCATGTTGCACCGGCCATTATCATTTCAATTGCATCTTCACCAGTTGATATGCCCCCCGTTGCAATAATTGGAATTTTTACTGTCTTATAAATGTCATATACACATCTCAAAATTATTGGTTTTATGGCTGGTCCTGTTAATCCACCAACACCAAAACCAAGAACAGGTTTTTTTCTGTTAATATCTATTTTCATTCCAGGTCCGAGAGAATTTCCCATATTTATTGCATCCGCACCTGCATTTTGGGCAGCTTCAGCAGCCGTTCCCTCTCCTGGAATTGATGGTGATAATTTTATTATAAGTGGTAGGCTGCATTTATCTTTTACAGCACCAACAATTTCAGCAATTGATTCAGGAGTTCCTTGGCCGGCCATGCTTCCATATCCTGGAGTATGAGGGCAAGATAATACTGCTTCAACCGCACTTGCACCTAGAGTTTTTTTAACTGCTTCAACTTTTTCTGCAAGCAATCCAAATTCTTTCACATCCTTTCCAACTATACTAATAACTAATGCCTCATCTCTATTCCAGTTGCCAAATTCATTCAATCCATAATCAATACCTGGATTTGGATAACCCATTGCATTTAGCAATCCACATTCAACCTCAACTATGTTCGGTCCTTCATGTCCTTTTCTTGGTTCTAATGTTAGTGATTTTGCTATTACACCACCACAACCATTGTCGCATGCTGTTTCAAGACTTCCTTTAGTCATCCCTAGAATGCCCGACGCAAGGAAAATCGGGGTTTTGATTTTTTTATTAAAGAATGTGGTTTCTAACATGTATAACTAAGGTCTTGATTTAAATAAAAAACCAACTGTTTGCGTTCACATCACATTTTTAAACATTAAACATGTTTCCATACCATGAATTCCATAAAATCGTTGTTAATTTTCGCAATTGTTTTTATTTTTATTGTTGGTTGTGTTGCTCCTCCACAAAATGGAACTACTCCATCAACACCGAATAATTTACCGCCAACACAACCACAAGACAACCAAACTCCGCCTTCAGTTCCAGATGATACACCCCCACTTCCTCCACAAGATGATCAACCACCGTCCGTTCCAGATGATCAACCACCATCAGTTCCGGATGATCAAAATGATCTAGTTGGAAAAGATTACGCAGCACTTGTTACACTTGGAATTCCTTTGGAATGTACTATAGAATCAACATACGAAGGCCAAACAACCGTTATGAAAGTATATATGAAAGGCAGTCAAGATATGCGAACTGAAATCAACACTCCTGAAAGCCCAGCATGTACTAAAATGTTGGGTGTATCCAAACAAGGTACATATTACCTTGGTTGTGCAGAGGGTGTTCTGTTTCCTGGATGCGATTGGCTGTCAATTGACCAACAAGAATCAACCGGCGAAACAACGTCTGGTTATTCGGCCCCTGACTATTCACAAGTTCCATCGTCAAAAATATCATGTGTTCCATGGATATACGATTCATCTAAATTTGCAACTCCAGGAACGATTTGCACCTTGGATGATCTAATGCAAAATTTTCAAACATAAGCTTATACGGGGGCCATCTTCCACCCACCCATCCCTCCTTATGGTCGGTGGCTTCCCGTTTCTTTTTTGCTAATTTTACTCGCTAGCGCTCGTAAAATGCAAAACATCGTTCTGGAACCAAGCTCGAACAAATACGAAACGCGAAAGTTTGCAAATTTTGTTTTGGATGATGGAAAAATAAAAAAATATCCCAGTCCTTTAGGTATATAAAAGTTACTTACTAATTCTATTTGATCTATTTGTAACGGTGGTCGATCTAATGTTCGATGACATAATCAAAGCTGCAAAGGAAGGAACTCCAAACCCATCAGATATTGAGCAATCACTCATTCGTATCTCAGTCATTGGTGTTGGTGGTGCAGGATGCAACTGCGTAAATAGAATATATACTGGCGATATCAAAAGTGCTAAAACAATGGCAATCAATACAGACGGTAACCATCTGAAAATGGTTGGTGCACACAAAAAACTTCTTCTGGGAAGAACAATAACTCGCGGTCTTGGTGCTGGCGGTGACCTTGAAATTGCTAAAAAATGTGCCGATGCAGATCGAGATTTATTGAAGCAAGAGATTGGAGAAAATGAACTTGTTTTCCTTTGTGCAGGTATGGGTGGTGGTACTGGTGGTGGTGCAGCTCCAATTATTGCACAAATTGCAAAAGAACAAGGAGCAATTGTAATTGCCATGGTTACCTATCCATTTGCTCTTGAGAGAGTAAGGATAAAAAAGGCTCAACAATCCCTAAGGGATCTTGTAAAAGTATGTGATACTGTTGTTGTTATTGATAACAATAGACTAGCAGCATATGCTCCAAATCTCCCAGTGAACAAGGCATTTGAATTAGCTGATTCGATAACGACAAGAGCAGTTACTGGTATTTCTGACACAATTATGTTTCCAAGTCTTTTGAATGTTGATTATGCCGATGTAAAAACAGTCATGCAAGATGGTGGACTTTCTATGATTTCATTAGGGCATGGAATCGGGCATAATAAAATAGAAGATGTTGTAAAAGATACTCTTGAACATCCGTTACTTGATGTTAATTACGAAGGTGCAAAAGGTTGTCTATTACATCTAGAAGGAGGTCCTGACCTCACATTAGGAGATGCAATTAAAACAGGAGAACTCCTTACCCAGAGCTTTGATGAGAGTTCTAATATAAAGATGGGTGCAAGGGTAAGTCCGACTATGAAAGATTCACTTAGTGTAACTGCAATAATAACTGGTGTTAAATCACCATATATTCTTGGTAAGGCACACCCCGAAGAATCTGGAATTGTAAGGGGCAGTGATGATTTCGAATACTTATAAAATTGGTGAACTTTGTGTTTGTATCATTTGATCTACTGGTATTTTTGGCATGGTTATTTATCTCCACATTTTTACCTGGAGCGATTTTGTCCTTTTCAATTTTTCACAAATCTGACTTTAATTTCATAGAAAAATTGTTCATAGGCTTTGCCATATGTTTTGTCTTACTCCCATTAATTCCATTTCTCCTCTATCTTTTCCTCGGGATAAAATACACATACTCAATTGCACTATTATCTATCGCTATTGTCTATGCTATTGCCATTACATTCTTTGTTAAGAACAAAATATATGAGAATCTGAAAATTCCAGACATGTCAATTCTAAAACCTGAAAAAGGAAATTTATTAAAATTTCAATCAGGACACATTCTATCTCTTTGTCTTCTTTTGGTTCTTGCTGTTACTTATTTGATAAGAATAGGCTCTTACAGTCCAATTTTCATGGAACTTGATCCATATTACTATACCTATGCAGCAACACAATTGATTACACTTGGAGAAAACCCACTGAACGATACAACGGCGTGGTATCCTGAAGTGCAAGTCAGTCACAGAGGACTTCCAGGAATAGCATATTTTGAATCAATTTGGTATTCTCTTTACACTGGTGGTGAGGGCGAATACAATAACCTGCTTCTAGCCATTATCGCTTCAATGTATCCACCACTAGCTGCTGTTTTAGCTATTTTCTTTATTTATCTAATTATTTCTACTATCAGCAAAAGAGAGTGGGGGGTGATTGCTGCAGCACTAGCAACTTTTGTTCCAATGTTTATTTACAAATTATCAGCTGGTGAGCAAGAAACGCAGCCGTATGCTTTTTTTGCACTATTCTTTTTCTATGCATTCTATGTTCTTTCATTAAAATTCAAGGATTTCAGATTCCCAATAATAGCCGGTTTAGCATGGATGGCACTTGGACTTGGTAGCAGCTCACAAGTAGTTGCGTTGATTGGAGTATTACTTTTCACTATAGGCCAATCAATAATACTTTTCTTAAGAGATGAAGATACTGAAGAACTAAAACATTTGCTTATAGTAAATGGCATAATTTTTGTTATTGGTGTTGTCTTTGGTTCTGCGATTCTAAAATCAATTTTTGAAACAGGAAGTATTTATCTTGGTAGTACAATCACATTTCTCATTCCAATTGCCTTTTCTGCGGTTCTTTTCTTAATAAAACAAAAAATCACAAAAGAACAGCAAATTATTACATTAGGAGTAATACTCATCATTGGTCTTGTTGTTTATGTATCTCCTTTTGGTGAACACATAAAAAATGTTGGTAGAAGTACATTCGAAATAGCGCAATACAATTCTCCACTTGACAGAACAATTGCAGAACAGGGTGGTGCATCAACAGTATTTTCAGGTCAGATGGGTTTTATTGCACAGGATTATCAATTCCCACAGAAGATCGATTCAATTTCCTCATTCTTTAGTGCTATTTTATTCATCATATTACTTCCATTTTCACTACTATCTAATCTCATATTATCATTATTCGTTTCTTTTGTCAATCTTGTTCTGTCAACTGCGATTCCTTATAATAACAAAGATGTGAGTTTTCTATTATTTTGGTTCTTTGCATTTTTAGCATCTGTAATATACTCGGCGTGGCGGTTCGCACAAAAGAAAGACGATGGATTATTTTTACTATTTCTTGCAATAATATTACCTCCATTTGTAGTCGGATTGTTAAAGGCAAAATATACAATTTATGCGGGTGTTTTGTTTGCAATTGCAATTGGTTTTACATTTGCTCAAGCTGCCAGATTTATTGAGGATTATAAAGATCATAAATTAGTTAAAGAGTACAATGTAGTTCCATTGCTATTTGCACTTGGTGCAGTAGTTATTCTACTTCAATTTGTTCACATGGGTCTTGCACCCTCTCTTCTTTGGGGATCATTTCAGGTTCTTTATCAAAATGACCCGTCTGCTCTTGTACCTAAGTTTACACAAATATGTGCAGCAACAAATGATGCTGATGTTTGTGCTGCAGCGGCTGATCCAATGGGGTATGCTAGTAGGGGGACAAATTTCCAATATAATCAAAAATTATGTTTACTTTCGGTTTTCTCAAATCCTACCTACTTGCAAAATCCTAGTGCTGCACCATCATGGGAACCCCAAGCAGCATATCTACGCTGTACCAGACTCGCAACATATTGGGTGGATTCAATGGAGTGGATAAAGTTTAATACTGAACAAGGTTCTCGTATTACTTCATGGTGGGATTATGGTCATTGGATAAATTTCTTTGGTGAAAGAAATGCAGTAGTCAGAAATGAACACGCATCTCATAAAATGATTGGTGATGTTGCACATGGTTATCTTGATGCAACGCCAGAAGAACTAAAGCAATGGATGCTTGAACATGACAGTAAATATGCTTTATTTGATATGGAACTTGTCGCTGGTGGCAATTCACTTGGAGGTAAATATGGTGCACTTAATTATCTTTCATGTGCCAGAGATAATAGTACATCCACGTCAAAAGCACCTGGTGAATCAGTATGTGAAACAGATCATCTTTGGGAAACAATTTTTGTGTCAAAGACACCCTGTACTATTTCCCCACTTACTGGTAAAACTGGATTAACTGCTTACAAAATGTCTGTTGCTGGTATGTTTATCCCATTCTATCCTGGAAACTGTTTACAACCACCAAACCAAGCAGTAGCTGACCAATGTATGGCTGTTTACCAAGCAGTTCCAACTTATTGTGTTGGCGAAACAAATCTCATCACAGGTGAAACAGTCCCTGCAACATACTATATCAATGAAACCTATCCAAATGGTGATCTAAGACTGAACAAAGCACAAATAGCATTACCTGGTACATTTGATTCAACCATCCATATGGGTCCGGTAACTCAAGTTACTCTTTTCTATACTAATGATGTAGTATGGCTTGACAATGGGGTTGTAAAGTCAGGTTATGAAGATAGAAAAGGCAAGTTTTACGATTCCAATCTCTATCGTGCTATCTTCCTTAGTGAAATACCTGGATTTACTCATGCATACACCTCACCAGACGGAGCAGTAAAAATCTTCAAAATAACTGGGTCATAATATGTATTCATCAAAAATAGAAAAAGAACTCAAAGTAAAAAAAATTGAGATTGGAGACCGTATCAAAGTATATTCAAATGGCAATGAGTTTGACGGACTTCTTATGCCAAGACCATCATCTGGCGATTCTAATCTTATTGTTCTGAAACTAAACAGTGGTTATAATACTGGGATAAAAGCAGATTCATTTGAATTAATTTCAAAATCACAATTGGTAAAAGTTGATGAAGAAATTGAAGAACCTAAAGGCGGAATTGCCATTTTAGGGTGCGGCGGTACCATTGCCTCAAAAATCGAATACAAAACCGGAGCTGTTTTTCCTTCAATCACAGCAAGAGATTTGCGAATGATTTTTCCATCATTAAAAAAACAGCAGATACATACAAAACAAATCTTTTCATTGCTCTCAGAAGATATGAATACTCACCACTGGAAGCTTCTTGCAGATCATGTGGAATCTGAGATAAACGATGGGAGTAATGGTGTGATTGTTATGCACGGTACTGACACCATGACCTACACATCAGCAGCATTAAGCTTCATGCTTCAAAAACTTCCAGTTCCCATTATTTTTGTTGGTTCACAGAGAAGCGCAGATCGTCCATCAAGTGAGAATGAGATGAATATGCTTAATTCTGTTTTTGCAGCAACACAAGACGTTGGTGAAGTACTTGTATGCATGCATGCATCAACGAATGATGATTTCTGCCATCTTCATCGCGGAAGTAAAGTAAGAAAAATGCATACATCATCACGTGATGCATTTCATTCTATCAATGGTAAGCCTCTTTTTGCAGTTGATTACAGAACAAAGCGTTTTGAGAAACTTTCCGATCACCTAACTAGAAACAAAACAGGTCTTGTAGCAAATAAAAAACTCAATGGGAATGTTGCACTTATATATTCACACCCAAACATGAAACCAGAATTTATCCGAAAACTTAGTGACTATGATGGTGTAGTACTGATGGGAACTGGGTTAGGTCATGTGGCTGCAAATGCATTTAGTGATAAATCCGTTCAAAGTGTCCTTAAACCCATAAAAGATCTTATTGATTCAGATATTCCAGTTGTCATGAGCCCACAATGTATCTCAGGTAGGGTCTGTATGCGAGTATATACCACAGGTAGACTTCTCATGGATGCTGGGGTGATTGGTGATGGGGCTGATTGGACTCCTGAAACAGCATATGCAAAACTCTGTTGGGTTCTAGGACAGACTAAGGATATGAAGGAAGTGAAAAGACTCATGATGACCAATCTTGTAGGTGAAATAAGTGAAAGGTCTGATCCAGAGGGAGTATACTCATGAAAATCGGCATAGAGGTCCATCAAAGGCTTGATACAAAAAAACTGTTCTGCAACTGTCCATCAACTATTTCTGAAGATGATACTCCAAAATTTTCCATTCAACGTAGGTTACATCCAGTTTTAAGTGAACTGGGTGAAGTGGACGCAGCATCACAGGCAGAATCTGCAAAAGATCGTGTATTTGAATATCAGGTTTTTGATTCTAATAACTGCCTTGTAGAAACTGATGAAGAACCACCAAATACACTAAACCACGAAGCCCTTCAAATGGCAATACAACTTGCATTCCAGTTCCATGCCACAATAGTTAACGAAGTTCACATAATGAGAAAAATGGTCATAGACGGAAGTAACACATCTGGTTTCCAGCGCACTGCAATAATCGCTATGAACGGCCATCTTGATACTTCCAAAGGCACTATTGGTCTCCCGCTTATTGCATTAGAAGAAGAAAGTGCAGGTATTATTTCTAATTCTGATTCAAAAGCAATCTATCGCCTTGATCGTCTTGGTATACCGCTTATAGAAATAAACACCACTCCAGATATAAAAGATGGCGAACATCTTCTAGAAGTAGCAGAAAAAATAGGGATGATTCTTCGTACAACTGCAAAGGTTGCACGTGGTCTTGGTACAATTCGTCAGGATGTTAATATCTCAACAGAAGGGGGAGCACGAGTTGAAATCAAAGGCGCACAGGACCTCAAAATGCTTTCTGTATACGTTGACCACGAAGTAAAACGTCAAACAGAACTTATCAAAATTTTAGCCGAATTGCGCAAAAGAAAAGCACTCCCTGTGAAAAAAGATACTAAAGACGTAACAAAAATATTTCAACATACTAAAGCAAATGTAATCTCTCATGGCATGAAAACTGGCAGTATTGTTTTAGCTCAAAAACTTCCCAGTCACAAAGGACTTCTGGGTCAGGAAATACAAAAAGGAAGAAGGTATGGAACCGAACTAAGTGATTATGCAAAAAGAGCAGGCGTAAAAGGCATAATTCACAGTGATGAGCAGATGGAAAAATATCATATTTCTCACGAAGAAGAAATGCAACTAAGAAAATTCCTTGAAATTGAGATAGAAGATTCATTTATTCTTGTAGTTGCACCAAAAATACAATCCGAATATGCAATCGAATATGCGTTAAGCCGTGCAAATATGAATTTTGTTCCAGAAGAAACTCGCAAAGCAAATCAAGATGGTACTTCAACATACATGCGACCGCTACCAGGAAGGGCAAGACTCTATCCTGAAACAGACGTTCCGCCTATTGCAATAACTAATGAACTACTAAATTCAGTAGAAAAAAACGAATCACTTGATGAAAGAAAAGCTCGTTTAGAAAAACTTTTAAACAAAGAAATGGCCGGCAGGATAATAAAATCAAGACATCTTCATCTTTTTGATAAATTTGTTTCCAGCGGTGTTGATCCAATGCTTTTAGCTACAACTCTTGAAGAAACAGTTGTTTCACTTAGAAGGGAGGAGTTTGAGTTTAGTGATCTTGAGAAAACATTAACTGAACTTTTTAACGAATATAAAAAAGGAAGTTTCGTCAAGGCTGCAATTCCTGATATTCTTAAAGGAATGGCAAAAGGTGCACGTGTCGAAGCTGTTTTGAAAGTTTTCAGATTGCAAAAAATCTCCGGCCCCACTCTTCAAAAGTTAGTGGAGGACAATAATTTTAACATGAAGCAGATCATGCAAAAATATCGTTTGCAGATTGATGCTGCCGAAGTTAGTGAAATAATAAAAAAAGCACCAAAACATCCCAAAAAAAATGAGGATAAGGCTTACATTTAACTTTATCAACAGTTCTTCTCACTGATTATCTAATGGTCAATCCTTGTTCACTATGTAAATCAGATTGTTGTAGAACTTATACTATAACAATTACACTTTCCGATTTGGCCAGAATTCTAAAAATTACAAAACTAAAGTCAGAAAATTTTGTTGTGTTAATCGAACCACGCCTTCTAAGTTATGATCCAGACAATGTTTTTGATACTACGGATGGGTATGGTTATTATCTTCTTGGTTTGAAATCTCATCCATGTGTTTTTCTAAATCTGGCCACTAATAAATGCCAAATACATCAATCGGCACCACTTTCCTGCCGTAGATACCCATTTGATATTTCCGGTAAATTAAACACAAGATTCTGTCCTTTCCTATCTCAATTGATAGCAAGAATCCAAGGTCCAGACATCAAACAAAATCAACTGGTTATGGAATTAACTGAACATAAAAAATTGGTAAAAAAATGGAATTTTGGTCAGATGCGCTCAGCGGGGGGTCAGAAGGTTTTTGTTCAACGCGCTCCGCGGGGGTTTGAGGGAGTAACACCCCATAATTCAACAAAAAGCCCATTCAAAGAAACCAAAAAAACGAAAAAAGATTTGATGGAATTTTTAATGGAAACTGTCAAACAAATTCAATTACAGTAACATTTTTAAACCATTATATACTAAAGTATTCTTATGTATACTACAATAAAAATCACAGATGAACTTAAGAAAAAACTCGACAACATGAAACTTCAAGACAGCGAGACATATGCCGAAATAATCGAAGACATGATCGAAGACAGACTTTCACTCAATCCAGATTTTATAAATGAAATAAAAAACCGCAGAAAGGAATATGAAAAAGGTAAAGTTATCTCACTAGAACAACTCAAGAAACAAGCTGGTTTTTGAATGTACCGAGTTGAATTTGTTGAATCGGCCAAAAAAGAGTTCTTACAACTCAACAAAGAGAGTCAAAACCGAGTAATTTCTGTTCTTGAACGGGTAATTGTTAGGCCATATTCATTTGCATTACGATTAAGTGGTTCGAATTTATACAGAATACGCGTGGGAAAATTGCGTGTCATTGTCGATATTCTCGAAGAAAAAATAATCGTACTTAAAATCGGCAATAGGGAAAATGTTTACTCGCCGTAATACATACTCATTTTGTTTAGGAAGTCACCCTATCCTTATTATTCCTGTTCTATTTTCAATAAAAAAAACATAAGAAATTAGTAAAAAAATGGAATTTTGGTCAGTTGCGCTCCGCGGGGGTTTCGAAGGTTTTTGTTCAACGCGCTCCGCGGGGGTTTGAGGGGGTAACACCCCCTAATTCAACAAAAAGCCCATTCAAAGAAACCAAAAAAACGAAAAAAGATTTGATGGAATTTATTATCAAGTTTGCTCGTCAGTCGAAGGTTTAGTTTCTTGTTGCTCATTGGTGGGGGCGATATCACTCACCCTCACAACAGCAAAACTTGCTACTTTTTCCTTTTCTCTTAATCTGATTATGGTAACTCCCTGAGTATTTCTTCCAATGGTTGAAATTCCACTAACAGGAGTCCTGATTGTTTGGCCCTGAGAACTCATAACAATTATCTCATCGTTATCCTCAACTGTTCTTATACCTATAACATCTCCATTTCTACCTTCAGTTTTTATGTTGATGACACCAGAACCACCACGACCCTGCACTCTATACTCATCAATGTGGGTTCTCTTTCCAAATCCGTTTTCTGTAATTGTAAGTACTGTTGGTCTTTTACATGGGGCAATACCAACAACTTCGTCATCTTTTTCTTTCATTCTTATACCAATTACTCCCTGTCCAGTTCTACCAAGTTCTCTTGCCTCTTCTTCTTTGAATCTAATCGCCTGGCCCTTTTTAGTTGCAATAATAATGTCCTGTTTACCGTCTGTTTTTATAACTTCAACAAGTCTATCATTTTCTTTTAGGGTTATTGCAATTATACCTACTTTTCTTACATTGCTGAAATTCTCAAGTGCAGTTCTTTTTATGATACCATTCTTTGTTATCATAGATAAAAATTCCTTACTATCGAAACTGCCAACACTTATCCAAGAAGTAATCTTTTCATCCTTGAGATCAAGCATACTTACTAATGTTTTACCGATTGCATACCTACTTCCTTCTGGTACTCTATATACTTTGAGCCAGAATGCCCTGCCCTTATCAGTAAATAGCAAGAGGTAATTATGATTTTTGGTTATTACAACATCCTGAACAAAATCTTCATCTTTTGTAGACCCAATAACTCCTTTTCCTCCTCTGTGCTGAGCTCGGTATTCTTGAAGTCCAACGCGTTTTATATATCCACGGTTGCTTATTACAACAACAACATCATCGTTTGGAATAAGAGATTCAATATCAATGTCATCTTCACCTTCTATGATCTCAGTCTTTCTTTCATCACCGTATTTTTCTCTTATCTCTTTGAGTTCGTTTTTGATGATCTCCATTACTTTTGTAATATCAGCAAGGATTTCCTTCAACCAGATTATCTTTTTCATTAACTCTTGATACTCTGTTTCTATCTTTTCTTGTTCGAGGGCAATAAGACGAGATATCTTCATATCTAAAACTGCATTTGCCTGAAGCTCACTAAGTGAATAGTTTTTCATTAATCCATTGCGTGCTTCCTCCATATTCTTGGATTTTCTCAAGAAATTTACAATTGGATCAATATTCTGCAATGCAATTCTAAGTCCTTCCAATATATGTGCTCTTGCCTGTGCTTCTCTCAATTCAAATTCGCTTCTTTTTCTTACAACTTCTTTTCTGAATTCAACAAACTCATTGATCATTGTTTGTAGATTCATAACTTTTGGTTCATTTTTGACAATTGCAAGATTTATTATTCCAAAACTTGTCTGCATTTGTGTGTGAGCATACAACTGATTCAACACTATATCTGGATCCGAGCTTTTCTTAAGGTCAATTATGACCTCCATACCATCCTTATCTGACCTGTCATGAACCCCACTAATTCCATCAATCTTTTTCTCTCTAACCGCATCAACAATTGATTCTATAAGCGCGGTTTTAGTAAGTTGATATGGTATTTCACTAATAATTAGGGTGTGTTTTTCCAGATTTTTCTCTACCTTTGCTCTGAGTCTTAGCATACCTCTGCCGGTTTTATATGCATCAAATATGCCTGCTCTACCAACAATAATTCCGCCAGTTGGGAAATCAGGTCCCTGAACAGTCCTTATTATTTCATCTTCTGGTGCACCATCGATAAAAGCAACTGTAGCATCTATAATTTCACTAATATTATGTGGTGGCATATTGGTTGCCATACCTACTGCAATACCAGATGAACCGTTTATGAGTAAATTTGGTATTTTGGCTGGCAGAACAAGTGGTTCCTTTAGCGTACCATCAAAATTATCCCCAAAATTAACTGTTTCTCTTTCAATATCAGAAAGAAGTTCAGCCGTTATCTTGGCCATGCGAACTTCAGTATATCTCATTGCAGCTGCATTATCCCCGTCAACAGAACCAAAATTTCCCTGGCCATCAACCAATGTGTATCTAAGCGAGAAAGTTTGTGCCATTCTTACAAGAGAATCATAAACTGCAGTGTCACCGTGGGGGTGATATTTACCTAAAACTTCACCAACAACACGGGCACTTTTCTTGTATGCTTTTCCATAAACATTACCAAGTTCATGCATTGCAAACAAAATCCTTCTATGAACTGGTTTGAGACCATCCCTTACATCTGGAATGGCACGGCCTATAATTACTGACATTGCATAATCCAGATAGCTTTCCTTCATGTCAGCTTCGATGGTCCTTGGAACAATCTTTTCAGTCATATTTATCTTCCCGATTTAGATATCTAAGTTTTTCACAAGTGCAGCATGCTGTTCGATGAATTGGCGCCTTGGTTCAACCTGATCTCCCATTAAAATTGTGAATAATTCGTCTGCCAGCATAGTATCTGCTATAGTTACCTGTTTTAAGGTTCTTGTTTCAGGATTCATGGTTGTTTCCCATAATTGCGATGGGTTCATTTCACCAAGACCTTTGTATCTTTGTATTCCAGCATTATCGCCTACTTGCTTTAGAATCTCAGCAAGCTGGGCATCGTTGTAAGCATACTGACTACTTTTCCCTTTTTGGATACGATATAATGGTGGTTGGGCGATGTAAAGATAACCTTTCTCAACTATCGGTTTGAAATATCTATAAAATAAGGTTAATATGAGCGTTCTAATATGGGAACCGTCAACATCAGCATCAGTCATGATTACTATCTTATGGTATCTCACTTTACTTAGGTCAAAATCATCTTTGAATCCTGCACCTATTGACACAACAATATTCTTGATTTCTTCACTTGCTAGAACTCGATGCATGGGTGCTTTTTCAACATTCAAAATCTTGCCACGAAGAGGTAAAATTGCTTGCGTGCGACGGTCTCGTGCTTGTTTTGATGAACCACCTGCTGAATCTCCCTCAACAAAATAAATCTCTGATTTTGCAGGGTCTTCTTCACTACAATCAGCAAGTTTTCCTGGGAGTATGCTGCTTTCGAAGACATTTTTTCTTCTTATAAGTTCCTTTGCCTTCTGGGCTGCTTCTCTTGCTTCCATTGCATTTACTACTTTGCTCATTACGCGTTTTGCTTCTTGAGGATGTTCCTCGAAATAGGTCTTCAGTGCGTCATAAACTATACTATCAACATATCCTCGCACTTCACTATTTCCCAGTTTGGTTTTCGTCTGTCCTTCGAATTGAGGTTCTGGTATTTTTAGACTCAGTATGGCAGTGACGCCCTCTATTGCATCATCACCAGTAAGTTTACGATCATCTTTTATCAGTTTATTACTTCTTGCAAAATCATTAACTGCCCTTGTGAGTGCAGTTCTAAAACCAACAACATGAGTGCCGCCTTCTATTGTTTTTATATCGTTTACAAAACTATATATCATCTCATTATAGCTGTCAGTATACTGAAGTGCAACATCTATCTCCACATGGTCTGCTCTTTTAGTAAAATAAACCGGATCATGGAGTTTGTTTCTTGCTTGGTTCAAATAGGTTACAAATTCGACAATTCCGCCCTGGTAACAATATTCCTCTTTTTTATCACTGCGTTCATCTATCAATGTTATCTGCAGTCCTTTGTTTAGGAATGCCAGTTCCATCAATCTGTCTTTCAGATAATCATATTCAAATTCAATTGATTGGAAAATTGTACTGTCTGCCTTAAATGTAACTACTGTTCCTCTATGGTCTGTTTCACCCGTAATACTTACTGGACTTGTCAGTTTACCCTTAGCATAAGCAATGGAATGGATTTTACCATCTCTATGAACCTCGATCCTCATCCATTCTGAAAGTGCAGTAACAACACTCATACCAACTCCATGAAGGCCACCAGACACTTTGTAAGCTTTTTTCTCAAATTTTCCACCTGCATGGAGAGAGCTTGAAACTATTTCCAAAGCTGATTTACCCGAGGTGTGTTTATCTACTGGTATTCCTCTTCCATCATCTTTTATTGTGGCGCTCGAGTCTTTGTTAAGCGTGATAGTTATGGTTTTACAATACCCTGCAAGTGCTTCATCTATGGCATTATCAACTATTTCATATACTAAGTGGTGGAGCCCTCTTTGGTAAGTATCTCCTATATACATTCCAGGCCTTCTTCGTACTCCTTCTAAGCCTTCCAACACCTGAATTTCTTTTGCAGTATAATTTGTTTCTTCGTTCATTTTTACCACTAATTCTTATTTTCAAATTCACGTCGTAGAGAATATGGTTTTTTAGTCTACTTTTCAGTAACTAAATATTGTAAAAAAGGCTTTAAAAAGGGATGGATTTTTTGATGATTCGGGGGTTAGAAACCACTACTATCGTTATTAGTAAAAATAAGATAAAAAATTATAAAACCAAAGTTCCTGCAGCTAGTTCTCCTGCAATTTTTCTAATTACTGTTGCACGGCCATTATTGTCACAGATATCCGCAACTGTTCCGAGTGCAGTTATTAATGCAGTTCTTTTTTGGTCTGTACCACTAAGCCCAGGCAATTGATTTACAGCATTTATTCTCATTGTATCAACTGGCATATCTACATATTGAAGTGCAATTCCCTCGGCCCACTGTGTATAATCCACTACTATTGGTTCTGATCCGCCAGCTTGTTGAAATCTTGCAAATTCGCCAGTTCGTCTTGTTGGTTGTCTCTGAGCTAAAATTTGCTCTTTTATACTTGCAACTTCCTTAGGTGGAAGTTCTTCGGCTACATAAACATTTCTCTCAGTGTCAATTCCTACAAATGTCTTTCGGCCCTTATCACAAAATCGTCTTGCCATAAGATTAGCATCATTTTGGTCCCCCATCAAACTTACAACTTTTGCTACAGATAATTGTTCTCTTCCATTTGCTCCAGTAAAAGTACATAAATATTTTTGTCCACCAATTTCAACAGTCGTTAATCCGCTTTTAGTTACCAAAGGATCTGCATGTCCTTTTCCGCCTCTAACCATATGTAATCACCTAATTAGTTTGTTTATCATATGGTGATAACAAGTGTTTAAAAGCATTTCTCTGTGTTTTTGGTTTGTTTGAAGGTGCTTTGGTTTGTGTAGGGGGCGATAGCCCCCTCAAACCCCCACGGAGTGCGCGAACCAAAATCTTCGAATCCCCATCGCGAAGCGATCATGAAAAAATTAGCTACTACTGAATATTTTCGACTTTGCTTTCCACTGTTCAACAGCTTCTTTGAACTTATCCTTACTTAAGAATAATACTGTTTGTATGTTGTGATCTTTCAGAAGTAAAATGACATTCTTCTCACCAATCGTTGCAAAGCTTTGTGGTGGATGTTGTCCAAGATTCTTTGCAAGCGAATTTAAGTACGTTATTAGTTTCAATGCCAGTACTGTTTCTACTGTACCATAATGTTCTTCAAACTCAGAAACAATAACTTTATCCTGTTTTAGCACCACTGCTCCCTTTATCAAACGTTTTTCTATCATTTCTTGAACAAGGGCAATTGGAGAAACTCGTCTTTTTTTGACAGCATCACGTTCGAAATAAACTCCTTCAATTGATGTCTCTTTTACGTATTTACTTAGTGCCCAAGCACGTAATGAAGCCGGTACGGTAATTAATGAAGCAGCATAAACTTCACCTTGTTCATCAAGCAGTTTTGCAATATTCTCCTTCCATTTTGTCCAATTAGTATCTGCAAGTTTTTTTCTTTCTTGTAAACTAGTTACAGCACCTTCAACATGATTAAGCTGTTCGTCAACAAGTGCCTTACTTCTTGGACTCATTTCTTTTGCTAGCGCATCAACACGTTCAAGTTTAAATGAAGTATAAATGTCATATTCTTTGCTTATATCAAAATCTTCTTTGCTATATTGTTCTATCAAATCCCCAAGTTCTTTTATTTTGGTTTTCAACATACTTGCCTTAGAAAGAAGTACATCTTTTTCCTGCCGTATGACCATTCCATATGCGCGCTCAAGAACAATTATTTTTATGAAATTTTCAATTGCTAAATAAACCATCACAGTACCCATGAAAATAAGTGTGATGCTTATCATTCCCATCTCGTTTTTTAGGAGGAAATCTATTGATTCAACTATATTCATTGCTATCGATGGAAGGACGGTCATTACAGTGGCAATGTAATACCCGCCAACAAGCAACATTATTGCTACAATAATATCTGTTTTCCATCTTATATCTGTTCTTCCAAATGCTTTTCTGAAACCAGTCAGGAAGCTTGCACCGCCTGCTTTTTCACCTATTATGCTGAATATCAGTACTATTATTGTATATACGAAAAATAATAATGCAAGTATTATACCCAGGCTCAATCCATAGGCAATGTAATAATTTCCCAATACAACGTTGAAACTCAGAAGCATTATGTTTAGTGGTGCAAGCAATATCAAATTCATTTTTCTTGTTTTTACATCTGGTGTTTGTAAAGAAGACAAAACAGATTCTGGTGGTGTAGTTGAAGTAAAAGTATACATGACAATATATCCTTCTTTGGAATTCTTACTTGAATCCCATCGAATAACTACATCATTTCCTTGTTGTGTTGCACTAATCCCTTGTCTTGATGCTATAATTTCTGGTTGTGTTATCACACTGGCTGGCATTCTATCTACAAATCCGGCACCACCAAGAGTAAAATCATCAGTTACAATTTTGGTAGGTTTTATGGATATTATGATTCTGTAAGTGTATTCTCGTTTAACAATTTGATACTCTCCTATCTTTTTTTCTGCTTCCATTACAAATGGTATTCCAAAATCTGATTTAGTACAAAGCTTTAGATTTTTGTTAACATAAACTGGGTTTGCATTTATGTCTGCCACAAGCGCAACAATCTTTCGTGTATTACTTAGAAATTCCTTTTTCTCTGCATCGCTTGCAGTTCTAAGATTAAGGATAACATTTCGCGTGTTTAATGTAAGGCTGCGCAATTCATTATTATCACTAATATATGAAAGCATCGAGTCAGTCAAAATTTCTTCATTGTAAGTAGCAATATTTTTGCATTTCAAGGATGCAGCAGAACAAAGCTCCTTGCATGTTTGTGTATTGGAACAAACAACATTACTCACACCTAAACTATTGCTACAAGTCAAATCTGCCTGTATCCTTGCCTTTGAAAATTCTTCAAGACTTTGGTCTGCTTGTAATAAATTTGCATCTGTTAAGGCAGAATTATATGAAGTGTATTCAGCATTTGTAGTAACAACAACTGTCATTTGCCTTTGTACTTCCATGTCATTTGCATTAAATGGAGTAAAATCATATATGTAATAATCTGTTGTCCCTTCGCCATCCAGATCGACGGCATCAAGTGAACTGACGTGTTCGGCTCCACTGCTTGGAAAATTACTTTCTTCCAAACATCCAAAACCCATGAAAAACAGGAGTATCAGTACTATGAACTTGCGCATGAGTGACATTCAATATTGTTCTTTTAAAACCTTGCGAGGTTAGCTTATAGTATGCATTCTGTTGTTTCCAAGGTTTTGAGGGTGATAAAACCATCCAAAACTGAACTGAAACGTGAGTTGAATTTTTGCGATATTTTACTATTTAGGATCAGACCACATATCCCACCTGGCTGCGAAGTTGTCCTTACAGGTTCCATGGCCAAAAAAACATTTCTTCATGATAAAAAAGATATTGATATTTTCGTACTTTTTGATAGGTCCGTTCCAAAAACCGAATTCGAACCAACTATTAAAAAAATTATAAGCGAGTGTTTTCCAAATATTCATTATCAACTCAGTTATGCAGAGCATCCCTATGCCAGATTCAAATTTGAAGGAAGAAGGATCGATTTGGTACCTGCATATAAAATTTCTTCTGCTGCAGAGCGCCTTAGTGCTGTTGATCGTTCCGTTCTACATACCTCATTCATAAAGAAAACCCTTATCAAAGAAAAAATTGATGATGTTCTTCTCTTGAAAAAATTCTTTCATGCGCATTCGCTTTATGGAGCAGAAATAAAAATCAAAGGATTTTCTGGTTATCTATGCGAACTCCTGGTAATTCATTATGGCAGTTTCCAAAATTTACTTAAGCATGCTTCCAAATGGAAAAAACCTATTTTTATCGACGTGAAAAAATATTATAAAAAATCTGAAATAAATGATGCTATAAAACGATTTGGTTTTTTTGTAGTTATTGATCCTACAGACAAGAACAGAAATGTTTCAGCTGCAGTTTCCGAAGAAAATTTTTTGGCATTTAGAAAACTCGCAATACAATTTCTGAAAAAACCATCTGAATTATTTTTCTTTAAGAATGTGCCAACATTTGAGGAAAAAATAAAGAAAGCTGCCAAAGGAAAAAAAGCAATTTTAGTTTCATTACCAAAACCCGATGTTGTGGATGATGTGTTATGGGGCCAGGTCTATAAGATGACTGGACAATTGAAAGCACATCTTGAAGAATTTGAAACAACAATAATTGCAGATGATCACAAGCATCTTATTCGTTTAGCGATTATAGCTAGTAAAGATAAACTTCCACCTAAAATGTTGGTGGAAGGCCCTCCATTGAATATGAAAGAACACATCGTTAAATTCAAAAAAAATCACAAAAAAGCAAAATTTATTGTTAAAAAGAAAAAAATATACGCAGAAGTAAACCGTAAAATAATCAAAATAGAAAATGCAATAATGGAATTTTTCAAACAGTTTGGCAAATCACCATCTCATCTGGCATGCAGCGAGGAACTTCTAATTATTGAGAGGATGTCTACTAAACCACATAAAACAAAAAAATAACACTTTTAAATATTACCATACATAACATCACTACTTATAACAATAAGAGTGAAAAAATGACAAGAACAAGATTAACTAGCCGAGATGTATCTATTAGGCCAAATACTCAATTACCAACTACAGCCAGAACAGCGTTTGCCAAAGCAGCTGGTATTGTTGCTGCAACTGGTGCACTTGCAGGTTGTGGTGATACAATTACAAATCATTATTATGGAAATCGTCCAGACGTTTCTGATACAACTGATGCTGGAGTTTGTGCACCTGGTCCAAGCTTAGTTTGCGGTGATGCTCCAATTCAAGAATATGTGAGAAAAGGCCAAACTCTTGATGTTGGTGAACTCCATTTTGTAGTTAAAGATGTTGGGGACGATGGACAACGAGGTCCGTTTGTTATTCTATCTCTGTTGGATCCAAATTGTGATGAAACTAATGAATTAAGACTTTATCGTGACCAACCAACAGAATTAGCATCTGTTTTAGGTAATCTTAGAATAACTCTACTCGGTACTTACACTCCAGATGGAAATCTTCCAGGTGCAGTTTTAAAAGTCGAAGCTAATTGTCCAGAGATTGCTGGATGTTTAACATCCGGTGTTGCAGTTGCCGGCATAATAAATCAAGGTGAATCATTAACTCTTGGTTCAGTAAGTTTCCTTTTGGATGATCTTCAAAATCAAGCAGATGGTGTTTATGCTTTGCTTTCAGTAGTGCAAGGTGACAATACTGTAGCACAACTTAAAATCAAAGAAGGCAGCATTGCAATGGTATCTATTGATGATCAAACATTTGT
>JBDRIM010000010.1:0-13771 GCA_043816005.1 Microcaldota archaeon | reverse complement strand
CTCATGCGCAATGTCAGATTATTGCCTGATGAAGATGAAGAAATCGGACTTAAATTCACTGAACTTTTTTCAAAAAATTATCCCGTTAAACTAAGATTCCCAGTTCAAAAAGTCGAGAAAAAAGGCAGTAAAATTTTTGTTTATAGTAAGGAGGGTACTGTTGTTGAAGGGACTGATTTACTCATTGCAACTGGCAGGGTACCAAATACTGATATTCTTGATGTTGCTAAAACTGGTGTAAGAACAAACCAAGATGGTTATGTGGAAACAAACGAATACATGGAAACAAACATTCCTGGAATCTGGGCAATAGGGGATATTGCAGGAAAATTTTTATTTAAACATTCAGCAAATTTGGAAGCAGAATACGTCTCAATTGCCATTCTTAATCCAGAACACAAAAAACCAGTTGATTATACGGCAATGCCACATGCTGTTTTTTCAAGTCCACAAATTGCAGGTGTTGGAGCAACTGAGCAAGAGCTTAAGGAGAAGAAAATAGATTATCTAGTTGGAAAATACGAATATAGTAAAACTGGAATGGGGGAGGCATTGGCAGAAAAAGATGGTTTTGTCAAATTCATAACTGATTATGAAGGTAAAATTCTTGGTTGCCATATAATTGGGCCAGAAGCATCAACATTAATACATGAAGTTTTGGTATCGATGAAAGCAGGGAAATCTCATGTTAATGACATAATCAATACTATTCACATTCATCCAGCACTAAGCGAAGTTGTTCAAAGAGGTGCTGGAAGTGTCTAATCGTTTATAATAGGGAAGTCCCGTCGGCCTGATTTGAACAAGCAACCTGTCGGTATCTACTGGCGTAGATATAACTCGTCAAAATCGAGTAAATCAAAACTACAGCCGACCGCTCTACCGTTACACGCCTTGGCGGGTAAATCTTGAAAGAACCCTTTCAAGGCTTTGAGCTACGACGGGATAGAATGAAAACGTGCAGGGAAGTTCTTATAAATTTAGGCGTTTTGGTTTTACCATGGTTAATCTGAAATTTATTCTACAAGAATCAAAAACAATTGCCATTGTTGGTCTTTCAGATAATCCAGATCGTCCAAGTTTTTGTGTTGCGAGCTATCTTTTGAAACATGGTTACAAAATTTTTCCGGTTAATCCGAATATAGAAGAATGGTGTGGTCTAAAGTCATATACTTCTCTTAATAAAATTAAAGAAAAAATTGATATTGTTGATATTTTTAGAAAAAGCAAAGATGTTATGCCTATAGTTGAAGAAGCTATTCAAGCTAAGGCAAAAACAATCTGGATGCAGTTAAGTGTAATACCTGCAGCAGAACTTGCAAGAAAAGCAGGGCTGAACATTGTGATGAATAAATGCATTATGATCGAGCATGCACGATTACTGCAGACTTCCTAACAACATTTTCCTCATCTCTATTGGTTCAAGGTCTTTGATTGCTTTTAAGGCAAAATCCAATGTTGTTCCGCTTTCGGCATGTATAGTATAAAGTTTGTCTCCAACTTCTACTCTATCACCCCGAAGCCTATGGAGGAATACGCCAGCACCCTTGTCACGCGGAGAACCAGCAATTCTTGCTATTTTTGCCATTATTTTATTGTCTATATGAAAGATACTTCCGGATGTTTCTGCAGTTACGGTGTGGCTAGCTGATCCAAGTGTAATATCAGATGATTTTATTTTTGGATCACCACCTTGCAATTCAATTATCTCTCTGAATTTAGCCATTGCTTTACCATTCATAAGTGTATTCTCTGCAATTCCATATCCTTTGCCTTTATCCACTTTCCCACATAACTCAAGCAATTTGCCTGTTAGTAAAAGGCTTTTATGCTTTAAATCATCTGGACCTTTACCCTCAAGTACTTCTAACACATCTATACATTCAAGTGCCGGTCCAATCCCATTTCCAATCGGCTCTGCACCATCTGTTATCAAAGCTTCTATCTTTATTCCAAGTTTATCTCCAACACTTATGAAATGTTTTGCAAGTTCGTTTCCACGTTCCATGTAAGGTACTTTAACACCACGCCCAACAGGAATATCAATTACAGCGTATTCTGCACCAACACTTTTTTTCTTACCAAGGATACTTGCTAAAAGCATACCTTCTGGATCAAGACTTAACGGATGTCTGACTCTTATGAGCTTGTCATCGACTGGGGCAAGTTTCATTCCTCCACCCCAAACAATTGCACCTTTTGCTTTCAATACCATTGAACGAAGTTCTTCCATATTAAACGTAACATCAGCCAAAACTTCCATTGTATCAGCTGTTCCTGCAGCTGAGGTTATTGATCGTGATGATGTTTTTGGCATGTACATACCCAGAGCTGCAATTATGGGAACTACCAACATAGTCGTTCTATTTCCTGCTACGCCACCTATACAATGTTTGTCCAGAACGGGATGCTTACCCAGATCCAACTGATCGCCAGAATCAACAGTTGCTTCTGCCAACGATATAATTTCATCATCTGAGAATCCATTTATGTATGCAGCTGCTATCCATGCAGATGTTTCTATTTCGCTTAATCTATCCTGCATTATTTCCTTTACTATCGTTCTAATTTCTTTAGTGTTGAGTACACCTTTATCTAATTTCTTTTTGATATATGTTATAGATTCTGGTCTGTTCATATGAACTATTTCTACTATTTCCCCTTTCTTGAGTTTATGCCAGCTTGTTAAATCACGGAAAATTCCAACTTCGCCTCGTTCAACTATCTCATCACTTACATCTACTATTGCAATAATACTTGTTCCATCATGTTTCAACTCAGTCCTATATCCTGAATAAATATCATGCTCCTGTGCTTCTTCTTTATTTAGGACAATTATGTTTTTACCAGTGAAAATATCTATTGGTTTCACTTTGCATGCATATTTTTTGAATTTCCAGACATCTACTTTTTTTTGTTCAGATTCAACGTAGTCTACCATATTTTCACCTATTTATTCATATAATTTTATACCTAATTTATTAGTTGCCATTGTGAAGAATGATTGTGGTGGTATTACTCCTATCTCAGTTATATAACCATTTATGTATTTTGCTGCGGTTGCTTCGAATGCAGGATTTCTTATTGTCACTCCCTTTGGTGGTTTCTCCCAAACTTCTTTTGAGTTTCTCTCCTCTATTTTTTCACGCGTGCCAAAAATTGTCATTGCACTATATTTTGATAATTCAGCTGCACTGTAAAACGAGACGTCATTCATTTTTGCTATATGCGCAATTGTTGCAGTGCCAATTTTATTTATCAAATCTCCTCGTGATGTTATTGAATCAGCTCCTACGATAACAATATCTGCTTTTTTCATAAATAGATACATAGCACCATCTACTGTAAGAGTAACATCTATACCAGCCTTTGCAAGTTCTGCTGCAGTTATTCTCCCTTGAAATCTTGGTCGTGTTTCAAATGCAACCACTGAAAATTTTTTACGCATTCTTTTAGCTTCAATTAAAATTCTTGTTGTAGTGGAAGAATGACAATAAGTTAATACGAGTGCATCGTCAGGGATAAGTTTTGCACCATATTGTGCCAAGCGCTTAGCATCCAATTCCATTTTGTTGATCATTTGTTTTTCGTGATTTACTAATAGTTTTACTAATGATGATTTGGTGGTTTTCTTTGATTTAATTGCTTGCTCTATGAAATACAGTCCCTCATCAAGCATATTTCTCATCATCGGTTCTGTTGGTCTGCTAGTGGCAAGTGCATTAGCTACATCACGCATTTCATGACTGAATGCTTGAGCTGTTTTTGTTTTTGATTTTTTTGCTGCTATAGCAAGCCCATTTACGGCAGCTTTAGCAACATTCCTTGCGCCTTGTATCTTTAGGGATTTTATATCACCTATAATTTTTTTTATATCCCTGTGCATACTTTACTAACAGAAGCTAGAAATAAATAGGTTTCATTGCTTTTTTTTCACTGATTTTTTGGTTTTTACCATCTTTTCATGTGCTATTTCATCTTCCATAAAGGCAAATGAAAGTAGTTTCAATATGAAAAAGCCAACAATTGCACCAATTGGGATACCAAAATAATACGGATCATGAGTTTGGAAAACATGTCTGCTTGGTGGCAATACTGTTTCTCCAGGATAGAAACTCCAGTGTATGTCGAATATGAATATTGCAATGAATGCAACAATTGCACCGATTAAAATGTATATCAGGTCTGCTATCAGTTCCTCTTTGCTGATTTTCGGCCTTTTTATCATAAGAATTATTCTTCTATGTACCTTATAACTCTTATCTTATTTTTTTCAAAACTAGTTATAACAATTAAAATAAAAAATTAAAAAAGAAAATTAACCGAACAAGCCTTGAACAAGTTCAAGATTGTCCGGGTTCGCTACGCTTACCCGAACAAGTTAGCCAAACCTTCTGCTGCTTGTTCTTCTTTCTTTCCTTCATCTTCCTTCTTTTCTTCTTTCTTTCCTTCAGCTGCTGGAGCTGCTGCAACTGGAGCTGCTGCAACCATTGCTGATTGTTTTAGAAGGTCTTCGAAGTTTACGTCTTTAACTGCTTCAGCAAGTACTTTTGCATGAGCCTCATCGACTTCAGCACCACTTGCCTTTACAACAGCTAAAATGCTTTCCTTACTAACTTCTTTCCCAGCGCCATGCAAAACAAGCACAGCGTGCAAATATGGATCTACTTTCATTTTTACACCTCATAAAAAGAACCAAGGTTCTTTTTTAATCTCCTTTTATTTCTTATTCAAACTCTCACAAGCCATCCCCTGCCTTATTGCAGAGGAGAGAAGCTGCCCGATTGAGTTTGATGAATATAAATTACCATTTAGCGAAAAATTTATCGATTGCTTTACGGCACTTCCAAGCAGTAAATTAATGTTCTGTTTGGTTGGATAATTAACATTCAATGAAACATTCAATGCCTGTGATAATCCATTTGCAACATCTGCATTTATGCTATCTCCGATATCCAAAAGTTGTCTTGAGTAAATGTACTCTCCATCGAATCCAAAAATTAAATTGGCCATGACCTCAAATGGACGAACACTAAGTGTTTGGAGTGCTTTGACCTTTGCATCTGTTATTTTCTCCCCTGCCTTGGCAACTGTGCTCTCTTTTACTATTGCAATTTTACCTGCTCTTATCTGTGCATTAAGACCCGCTGCCTTAAGTTCAGATAAAGCTGGACCAGCTGGAAGATCAGTTTCTCCTTCTGGAACAATAATGTCAACAACTGCAATATCACCTGACTTTGCTGCTCTCGTCTTTTTGTTTTGTTTGAAGAAGGAATTTAACTCATAAGCAGATTGGTTTGTGTAAATAAGAGCAATTGGTTTGTTACATTCGCCAACTTTCTCAGCAAGTTTTTTGTTTGCTGCAAGCACTCTACTTACGACTGGTTTTTTAAGAACTAAAACCAGGCCTCCGTTTTCTCTAATCTTCTTTCTTAATGATTGGAAGAGTGAATCAGGTAGCTTTCTCAAATCAAGCATTGCAACTGTTTTATATTTTTTCATGTCTGCAATAGCTTTTTGAACTTGCTCTGCTTTTTTCTTTATCTCTTTTTTGTTAACGTCAGTTTTGTATGTCATTTAATCCACCCTAAACAACTCTAACTGGCTTACTCATAGTCAATTTAACATAAACTGACTTGATGTTGCCTTCATTTACCTTGCCTTTTAATGCGTCGTATACTGCTTCAGCATTGTCAACAAGGTCATCAGTATCCATTATCTCAGTGCCTATAAGTGCTTGTGCAACTGGAAGGTGTTTACCTTTCGAAACAATTCTGACACTGTTTTTCGATCTTTTTATTAGATCAGAAATATTCCCTATTATTGGTTTTGGAAGTTTACCTCGTTTACCTAAATATTGACCAAGTGATTTTGCAACTGCACCCATAAGGTTGGGTTGAGATAACATGAAATAATTATCTGCAAGATCACTTACTTTTGATGATTCTGCATATGCTGGAATTGCATCTGGTGTTATTACCAAGTCTGCACCTGCTTTTTTGGCTTCATCAGCCATGGTACCTTCGGCAAAAACTGCTGATTTAAGTTCCTTGCCGCCTTTACCTTTTGGCAGAACAATATCTATGTTGAGTCTGTTTTCACTTTTTGAGAAGTCAATCCCTCTCATATTGATGATTATCTCAACACTCTGTTTGAATTTTCTCTTTCCTTTTTCTTCGAGAATCTTACTAATAGCTTCTATAAGTTTTTTCTTATCCATAATAAATCCCTCCCACTTGAAGTGGTACTACGGGTAGAACTATTCTTTTATGAGACGAGTTTAAAAACCTATTCTCTGTGCTTTTTTAGTTATCATAGGTCCGCGTTGCATAAATCATCGATAATTTATCATCGAATCGTTCGGTTTTAACAACAACATCAAATCCATGTCTACGGAGTAAACCTACCATCAATCTACTATTTCTTCCTTCACCCTGATCATGACATTCCATTGCTATTTTTCTTACCATTGCTAAAACTTCCAATGGCACACTTCTGAATATTTCGTATTCTGCTCCTTCACAATCCATTTTCAGGAAATCAATTTTTTCCAGTCTATTCTGACTAATTATGTCAGCCAAAGTAGTAGTTCTCACAGTTATTCCAGTTCCAGTGTTATCACTTTGGTGTATCGAATGCCCGCCAGTGTTTCTATGATCAAGGTATAAAGATACTGAACCACTGGTATCGGATACTGCTTCCTGCCTTGCAATTACATTACCAACTCGGTTCATGGCAAGATTTGTACCAAGCATCTGAAAGTTATCTGGATTTGGTTCAAAAGTATAAACTTTTCCCTGTGGTGCCATTCTTGCAGCTAAAACAGTAAATATTCCAATGTGGCCTCCAATCTCAACTACGGTATCATTTTTTTCTATGGAAAAACCATCGGGGAAATATCCACGTCTAAAAACAACTTCGTTGAGAACATACCTATCAACAGTTCCTGCTCTAACTGCAAATTTAGTTCCATCTCTTAAGGTGTATACTAATCTATCTGAACCTGCAAGGCCAACACAGTCCATAAGATAAGTTCCCCAATTCTCAAGTCTTTGTACTGCTCGTGCTGCAGTCTGCGCTTTTGTTGGGATGGATCTAGCTAAGCTTTGAAATCTCATATTAGTCATGACAACACAATATATTATTTTATCCAACAATATTTAAAGTTGTGTCTAATACAGTTTAACAAATTAAAAAAACGAAACATCAGTTTATATTTTTTATGTATGGTAATATCAGATAAATGGTGGATACATGAATCCTCGAACAATTCAACACAGTAATTATGCTATCGTGCATGCCACAAAATCAAATGGAAAAGTTAGTAAACCTGTAGATCTTTTAGTGTGTACTCTGGGCGACAGAGAAGAAACTCTTGGAATTTTTGTAACTCGTTTAGTTGCAATAAATCCTAGAGTTGCATCATCCAGAGTAAGAGAACTTGAAACAGAAAAAAAGTGTTCTCTAATTTTTGTTACTGATGGTCAAGAACCGACAAGAGATGAAAGAACAGCAAGTTTTAATCCAACTCGCTATGTTTATTTGGTTTATATTCCAGTATCTACTTACGATGCTTCAACATTTCAAAGAATTAGAGAAGGTGCTCCTGCGGAGCACCATGTTGAAGGACCGCATCAATGTTCTAGAGTTCACCTACTCTTCGTTTAATTTTTTTTCTAAGTCGTTTGCGCTTTTTCGTTACCCAATTCCAGCGCATTCTGTTTTTCTTTTTCCATTTTCTTGGTTTAGCACCCATATTCATACCTCTTAAAAACGTCAGAGAAAATGGAAAGAACCGAACTTGTTCGGATCGATTTCCATTTTCTTGGTTTAGCACCCATGACATTACCTCATATTTTAAAAAAATTCATCTAATGTAATAATTCGTGGATTGATTATTTCATAGTTCGGCTTAAATATCTTTCGTCTTTACACAAAACCACAATCCACAAAAACCCGTCTATCCACCATATTATGGTGGGGGGATCCTGTGAGTATCAGACACGCAGTACTTGGTCATGTTGCACATGAGCAAGAGCGAGGATTCAAACATCAAAATCCATTAGTTGCATGGTGGGCGAAACGCCAGATTGCATCTGCGTTAAACGTTCATCAAGATTTAGCACTTTTTGATAAACTTAAACAACAACCAGATCTTCTAAGGAATTTTATTGCAATCTTTAATAGTTCTAATTATGATCTTAGAGTTCGTCTGAAAAATTTTTTCACAGGCATATTTGAACGTGAAAATAATGATCCGTTTCTCCATACTTTGGTTGTTGATCTGCGATATTATGCTTTACGTGGCACGGATTATGAACGTCTTGGTATAATTGGTATTTTTGGTTCTTTACTTTATTCAAATAATAATCATGTAAAGACTATTGGGTATGGTTTTCTGGAAGCACTTCTACTTAACGGCGGTGAAAATGAAAAAAGACTTGCACTTAATCAAATCGAGAGTCGGGTAGTTGTTGATAATACTGGGGTTCACCCATCCCTCAAACAGGCTATTATACAATTGAGGGGAGATCTGAGCAGTGAGGTTTCTAATGCAGCTATAAGAATATTATCTCATCTTGATTAATAACTAACCAAGTGAGATTTTAACAAAAACATTGGTTGGAACTTTAATTCTCAGAATTTGTTTGATATATTTTTCATCGCCTTCGACATCACAAAGTCTTTTGTGAACTCTTTTTTCCCAATGTTCGTAAGTATCAGTACCATCTCCACAAGGAGTTCTTCTACAGGCAATCTCCATTTTTCTTCTTGGTAGCCTGACAGGACCAATAAATCTCATACTTAATGTTGAAGATAAATTCTTTATCTGTTCAACTACATTATCGAGGGCAGCAGGGTCCTCACCACTTAATTTTATTCTAACTTTAGTCATGTAATATACCTCTAAATAAGCAAAAGTTGCGAATTAGATATTACCTTACAAAGGTATTTAAACCAGACGATTGTCCTACGTTTGGCCATTCTTTTATAAATACTTTCAGTGGCAATTAATGGATAATAACGTTTATATACCTATTATGAGCAATAGTAATTGGTGATCACATAGCAGCAGGACCAATAACTAAACAAGAAAATAGACCTATCCAAGTTCGTGAACATTACATTGGTAGACGATTAGCTGAAAAATTACAAGCACCAGATCCAATAACTCACAAACCACTTTATCAAGTATTAAGAGTAGTAGAAATTCGTGATCCTAGTTCTGAAGTTGCTGCTCATGGTATTGGTTTTGATGCATCAGAACCAACTGGAGTTAAACCAGGTATATACACCCATTTCTTTCCCAATCCAAACGAAGCAGAACCAACATCATTGATCAGACAAAGACTTGAAGATATGAATACTAGGAGGGAGATTTTTGAAGATCATCCATTCATGGCAATTGCAATAATTCATGATGAATTGGGTGTTATAGCATACAGTCAGGGATCGGTTCTAGCAAGACCAAAAATGGTTTATTGGCAGTATGGTGCTGTTGCAGATGCAGTTTATTCTCAAATGACTTTTGGTACACCTGTAGATTTCCAAACTATGGGGATTGGTGGCCTTATGTACGCAGCACGCCACACTGTTTTGGAAGAACATCTTGGTGCCAAAGCAGTAGGTACTGTTTTTGAGGCAGAATTTAGAGGACAATCAACTGAATATGTGGAATCAGGCGATCCATCAAAATTAGAATATACTGCTCGAAGACTTAGAATTCACGAGGCAAGTGGCGGATCAAGTATAATTTGTGTCATGCCAGATGGAACTCATATTCCATTTTGGAAGCAACCACCTTTAAACGAAGGTAGGGTTGTAGGTGGCCGTACTTTTGCTGACGGTGTCCCATACATGCTAAATATGGCTTTTAGACCAGCAGACCCAGCTGAGATAGAATCAAATCCAATAAGGAGGGTTTCTAGAGAAATGCAAAAACAACAGGCATTAGACTTAGTCGTAGGACTTATGAACAATTTTCGACTTGAAGGTTTTGATCAACTTTATGTCTCAGCAAGGAAAGCCGCATTATTTGGCGTAAGGGAAACTGTTAATGGTGTTGAACTTGCAACAAGAGCAATGAGTGCAACTGTTGAAAATGCAGCTAAAGTACTCCTAGTTCCATTAAGTCAGACGTTAAGTTATTTTCAATATGCTTTAAGTCACAGACCACTTGCAGAGCAAGTTAGGGCTGATTTTGAAGGCCATAGGTTCGGTCAAATTCCACTTCAACAAGCACACGATGAAGCCACAAAAATTATTGATGATCACAAGAAATCCTAAGACCAATTAAATATTAATTTTTACTTACATCAAAAACCATATTTTATAAATTAAATGCCACATACATTATATTGTGAGAACATTAAGACGCTCAGAAGTAAGAAAACTAGCTTCAGAAAGATTAAAAGTAATTAAACCACTGTGTGAGGAAGCTCTAGGCAGACGTATAAATGGAGACATCACCATACGCGTACATACTAGATTTGTATCAAGTTTTCTTGCGAACGTATGGTATCCAACTAAAAAAGCACTTTTCCCTAAGCCTGATTCATTTTCTGATGATGTTTTGTCAAGAGCATTGACTCCATTTGCAGCACCATTTCTTTTTGCAGCAAGAGGTTTAGCTGGTATACTAAGTTCTGAGTTCAGACCAATGGCGGGTTATGCTGTAACTGGTGAGAATGTTATACTCCTTATTTCCAGTTCGTCTGTTCTTTCAAGAGCAAAAGAATTAGATTATTTTCTTGCACACGAATTAACTCATTTACTTACTGACGATGCAGAGCAAATTCCTGGATCATTCGGACTTGCTATCTATGAGGGTCTTGCAACCTATTACGGAGAGAAAGTTGCTCAAAGATTGTATCCAGACCTGAATGTTCTAGATACTATAGAAAAACGTCCAATTTATGTTAATGGATATCTTCTCATGCGTGCAATAGAAGAAAAAACCGGACGCGACCCATTACAAGTTCTTATGTCTCTTCCACATGATTCTTTTGACGAACCAACTATTTTCCTTAAAAATTTATTCGTATACACCTAACTTCTGTTCCAAAAATTTCAATAACTTTATAAATTAGCACTGAGATAAAATCTCCTAGTTCTTAGAATTTAGAGAGGCGAGAGTATGCATGTTGTAGCATTGAAAGATTACGATGGGAAATGGATTGAATCAGTAATCGATTTGGGATTAGAAATAAAGAAGAATCCGACAAAATTTGAAAACACTCTTAGTCACAAAACTCTTGCAATGATTTTTCAGAAAACATCTACACGTACAAGGTTGTCTTTTGAAACTGGAATGACCAAATTAGGTGGTCATGCAATTTATGTTGATTGGAGAACCACCCAACTTGCTATGTTGCGAACTGAGGTTCGCGACAGTCAAGAAGCAAAGCTTCTTGCCATGGGGGGAGTCCAAGATGAGGCCAAAGTTATCTCTCGTTATGTAGATGCAATAATGGTCAGACCACTCAAAAATGCAACGGTAATGGAAATGACCAAAACCTCGAGAGTTCCTGTGATCAATGGGCTCTGTGAGAAATATCATCCTTGCCAAGCTTTAGCTGATATGATGACAGTAAAAGAAAAATTCAACAAAACCAAAGACATCAAAATCACCTATCTTGGAATTGCAAATAATGTGAGTAATTCTCTTTCACTAGCAGCAGTACGAACCGGTGCAAATTTTACATTATGCACACCAGAACGCGATCCAAATAGTCTTGATGAAGAACAATTAAAATGGCTATGCGCACAGCCAAATTATCACGAAGAATCAAATCTTGAAAAAGCAGTTTCTGGTGCAGATATTCTTTACACTGATACTTGGGTTAATATGGAATTTTTCAGTGATCCGAAATTTGCTCAAGAAAAAGAGAGGCGAGAAAAAGCATTGTTACCTTATCAACTAAATAAAAAAACTCTTGATATTGCCGGATCGCAAGCACACTCTATGCATGATATGCCTGCCCACATTGACTATGAGATTGACGAATATGGTCTCAGAGGTCCAAAATCATTAGTATTTGATCAAGCAGAAAATCGTATGTGGGCACAAATGGCTCTGCTGATAAAATTGTTAGGTGAAAAATGAAATGAAAGCAGTTTTAGCTTTGAAAGACGGCACTGTGATCCACGGATCAGGTTTTGGTGCAAAAACCGAAATGCTAGGTGAACTAGTCTTTAACACGTCTATGATGGGTTATCAAGAGTCGTTAACCGATCCTAGTTATGGTGGTCAAATTCTCCTCATGACATATCCACTAATCGGCAATTATGGAATCAACAAAAACGATCAGGAAAGTGATAGAATACAACCAAATGGTTTTGTAATTCGTGAACTGAGTCATGATTATCAACATCGTGACTCAACAAAAAATATTGATTCGTTTCTCAAAGAATACAAAATACCAGGTCTTTATGGTATAGATACACGTTTCCTAGTCCGTCATATTCGTGATAAAGGTGTAATGCCTGCAATCCTTGCAACATCAGATGAAGAACTTGATGTAAAAAAACTTATTGGAAAAATGCATGGATTTGATTATTCTGCAATTGATTTTGTTTCAAAAGTATCAACAAAATCATGTGAAATATTTGGTAAGGGAAACAAAAAGAAAATTGCACTTATTGACTATGGTGTGAAAATGAATATCATTCGCCAACTTGTTGAACGTGGTTGTGAGGTCCATCGTCTTCCGTGTTCGAGTACTGTAGATGATATAAAGAAAATCGAACCAGATGGTATTTTGTTATCGAATGGTCCAGGAGACCCTGCAATTCTGACGAATGCACATTCTGTAATAAAAAAATTAGGTGGAATTTGTCCTATTCTAGCTATCTGTCTCGGTCACCAACTTCTTGCACATGCGTTTGGTGGAAATACAACAAAATTAAAATTCGGTCATCGTGGTTCAAATCATGCTGTTCTGAATATTAAAAATAAAAGAACTTACATTACAACTCAGAATCACGGATTTGCTGTTAACAAAATACCTGAAAATTTTGAACTTACTCAAATAAATGTGAATGATAAAAGTGTTGAGGGTATGGCATGTACTGATAAAGATATAATTTCAATACAATACCATCCTGAAGCATGTCCTGGCCCTCATGATACAAGGTTCATATTCGATGAATTTGTAAAATTGATTTGAAGTGATGTTATGACTGAAAAACTAGAAGGAAAAAATGAAAACAACGTAAAATGCAGTTTTTGTGGCAATGATACTTTTTGTGATCAATGTCAATTAGACCCAACTAAAGGAACTGATAAAGAGCACACTTGCTATGAATGTTATCAGGGGATGAAGGTGTTTTGCCTGAAAATGTAAAAGATAAAACACATGTTTGCATACCTCCTGAAAAAATAGCAGAAAGTTTCCAGCAATTTATCAATGATGTAACAGCACGTGCATTTATGGAACTCTGGAATGCCGAAAAGAAAAAACTGAAAGAAATGTCACGGCAAGAACTTGCCCAAACCTCATTCTTTGAAGGATCAAGGTTTATGTTTGATTTTATGCAAAAAATGTCCCGAGACCAAAAAGCAGATGAAGGAGAGCACAAACACACTCACGAAGGCGAGCATAAACACGAACACAAACATGAACATAAACATGATGAAAATTGCAAACATTAAGGTGTAGTATATCTGATGACAATTAAACCAAAAAAAGCCTTGTCAAATAACAAGATTTGCCAACAAATTGGTAAAGTACTAGTAATAGGTTCAGGGCCAATAGTAATCGGCCAATCT
>JBDRIM010000009.1:0-2660 GCA_043816005.1 Microcaldota archaeon | reverse complement strand
TTGGTAAATCATTTGAGCTTGCATACTACAAGGCACTTCTTGCAGCTGGAATTTCATTTACTGGTAAAGAAAAATCCGCATTACTGAGTGTTAATAATTCTGATAAAAAATATCTTCCTGAGATTTCAAAATTGTTGAATGAACTGGGTTTTGTTGTCTATGCAACTTCTGGTACTGCAGCACACGTTCCAAATGCCGTCAAAACTCCGAAAATAAATAAAGCGGTGTCTAATGAACTGGATGTTTTGCAATTAATCCGTTCCGGTAAGATTGGCTTAATTATCAATACCCCTACTAAAGGCGGGGATTCACATACTGATGGTTTCAGGATACGAAGGGCTGCAATAGAAAAAGGTATTCCCTGTATTACGACTATAAATACTGCTTCCGAATTGCTAAAAGCATTGCATAAACTAAAGACAAGTGATTTGGAAATCAGGACTGTTGAAGAATGGGTAAACTAGTTGTAATCTCATTTCGTTTAACCAAACCAATTAAACCCTTTCCTAATACATTCTTTACATGGCTTTCATTACATGTTCAGGTTCGATAGCATTAGATACTACTAGGACTCCTTTCAAGACAGTTGAAAACGTTCTTGGTGGTGCAGCATCCTATTTTTCTTTGTCCGCAAGATTCTTTGCAGATGTTCACATTTCAAGCGTTGTTGGTGATGATTTTCCACAGGAATATTGGGATCTTTTAGAAACCCAAGGAATCGATTTGGAAGGTGTGCAAAAAAAGAAAGGGAAAACTTTTCATTATGATTGTAGTTATTCGTTTGATCTCTATCAACGTTTTACTAATAAGACAGATCTAAACCTTTTGGGTGTTTACGAGCCATGGGTTCCAGAAAAATCAAGAAACAATGAATTTGTCTATCTTGCCACCATGCCACCTGCCAAACAAAGAGAAATTCTGCGTCAGCATACCGGTTCCAAATTTTCCATGATGGATACCATTGAATTTTATATACGCGGAGAATATCAGGATCTTCTTGAAACAATGAAACTTGTTGATTGTGTTGTTCTTAATGATGCGGAAGCAAGAATGCTTGGTGAAGATTCGAATCTAGTAAAATGCGGTAAAAAAATATCCAAAATGGGTCCAAAAATCGTTATCATAAAAAAAGGCGAGCATGGGTGCATTTTGTTTTTTGAAAAACACGTGGTTCCGTTTCCTGCGTTTCCATTGGAAAACGTGGTTGATCCTAACGGAGCCGGGGATTCTTTTGCAGGTGGTTTTATGGGTTCTCTTGCCAAACAAAATGCAAAAAAGCCAACCTTGGAGAATTTGAAACAGGCAATGGCATATGCAAATGTCATGGGTTCCATTGTTGTTAGTGATTATTCTGTAGTTCCATTATCAACTTCAAAAATCGAAGATGTGGAAAAACGATACAAGGAATATGTTGATTTGTTACGGGTTTAGATTGCTGGATTTCAATATCTCCTATCAACTAAGTCGCTTTACATCCTAAAATAAATCAACAACACTGGTACAATCACTGCACCCATGAGCATCGTTCGTTCAACGCCCATTTTTATGGTAATCCATCCAAGTCCTGCGCCAATCAAAAACACTGCTAATCCCAACCAGCTATCAATCAAAAAACTAATCACAACCAAATAAACCAAAAGAATTATGTTTGCTTTTGAAAAATCAAGTTCTGCGAGTTTTGCAATTTTTTTCCTCAATAAAAATACAAGCGAAGCGCTCATGCTAATACTTATTAAAAACAAAATCAGCAATGGCACTATTTCTGAATTGATATCAACCAGTTTTGACAGCCACACTGTTGCGCCTATCCTTGCCTTTCCTATTGATGCTGCAGTTGAAAGCGAAAAGATAGCTTCGCTCATACCTATTGCAGAAACCGCTGCCATGTATCCCAGCGTATTTAGTGGTACTAATATGCTCATGAATGTAGCAACCTGGGATGGTGAACTTATGCCAGGAAGTAAATCTGCGAACATTCCTGCAGCCACACCTATTGCAGTGTATTTCAAAAAATTTGGTTTTATTTCACTATCAGTTTGTTTCGGTACAGGGCATTTTCTATATGTTAATATTGCTGCTGCTGCAAACATTCCTGAAAAAAGCGGGAGAAACGGATCAGGCATATCCGATCTTAGTGCCGAATATCCCAACATTCCAGCGCAGATAAATATTGGTAATGCAAAATATGGTCGTTTGCTTTTAAGGATAAGAATTATTGAAAACAGGGCAACTATATGCGGAAAATACTGTTTTAGTATTCCATATGTTAGTTTGTAGATGTCTCCACTTATAAAAAATATGGACACTGCAATCAATGCTGCAACTATGGATGAAGCAAGTACTATCTTCAGTGCTCCGATTCCATTTCCCTGAAGTACCATTCTATGTCCTGGCAATACCAGCAACACAGTTCCTTCTTCAGGAATTCCAAAAAATATTGATGGAATTATTGAGATTATTAGATGTGTCGGGTATAATGCAATTATCATTAATGCGAGTTGTTGCGGTTCAATATTCATGGAATCTAAAATAGAAATAATTGTATTGGAATGCAATCCTGGAAAAATACCGCTTACAATTCCAAGTATCCATCCTGCCAAAAATACTAATGGGTTAAGATCTTCCATTTATCCTACCATCATATCATTTACTCTTATGTG
>JBDRIM010000008.1:0-17500 GCA_043816005.1 Microcaldota archaeon | reverse complement strand
GGTGTCCTCCGCCATTGGAGGTGGCATTCGAAGCCAATCGCCCTGTCCAGGTTAGGCCACGGGCCCGTAACAAAGTTTAATAAGAAATTCAATATAAATACCCTACGGTGGGATGAGTGAGGTTAAATGCCAGGCTTGCTTATTTTCTAGGTGCATTAAATTCAGACGGTACATTCTATAACTTTTTTTATAAAAAAAGAAATCGGATAATTTATAGAATTCGTTTTCAGGTGGGTGAAAAATCATTACCAATGCTTAATTTTATACAAAAAATTTTCGAGCTCGAATTTAATAGAAGTTTGACTATCTGTAAGGATGAAATCAATTCATATGGTACTGGAATATATTCTATAGGCACATCTGTAAATTCGATGCTTGTAGTTCTTGACGAGCTCGGTATAATTAAAGGCAATATACCCGAGCACATTCGCTCTGATACTCATTTATTTTGTGCTTACTTGGCTGGTTTGATCGATGGAGATGGCGATATAAGAATAAAACGTCCGAAATGGCCCCAATGTGAAATTAGAATAACCGTAGGTAAACCAGATGATAATCTAATCAAACTAATTTCGTTTCATTTGAAGTGCTCTGCAAGAATTGAAAAATTTAGTTGCGAACCTACAATCGAAGGCAGAAAGATACAAAGTACTGGATACCGACATTGTTTTTATCTTTCTAAAAAAAATATGACTAATTTTATGGAATTTGTATTCCCATTTATTCAGTTAGAATATAAAAAACAGAAAGTTATGGATTACTTGTCCATATCTAATATCTGTTGATTCATACAAGTCTAGTTTAGCCCTCTGATCCGTTATTCTGTTAAAATTTCACAACCATCTTTAGTTACTAAAATGGTATGCTCTGCCTGCGAAACCAACCCTCTGCTTGCTTCCCTTAAAATAGGGTAGCCGCGTATGAATCGGTTCTGCAAAAGCTCTTTTAATGCAGCGCTAACAAGCAATTTCGATGGAAACTCCTTCCTTATCCATCTTTCTGCAAACGGAAGCATCCCATAATTTTTTATTGCATATTCTACGATTTTACGCGATTGCCTCATCCTCACATTAGATGGTGAATAAAGCGAAAAAATTTCAACTTGTTCAAGGTCTTCTACATGCCCTGTTCCTGTTGTTGCAAAAGGCTCAACTGCAAATATATCTCCTTCTTTGAGCTTGTAAGGATCACGAGTTTTTATATTTGGTATCTCAACTCCAGCATGAAGTTCATTTGATTTTATCATATGCCCAGAAAGATTGGAAATTGGCTTGAATCCATATTTGTTTATTGTTTCCTCTATTATTCCCCCAATATCCCCAACCATCATTCCTGGTTTGATTGCTTTTATTGCATTTTCAAGTGCCTCTTCTGATGCTCTTACTAAATTTTCATTTTTGTCGCTTAAATCAATAGTATATGCAGTGTCTGAAAGTGCACCATCTATTTCTATACCTAAATCTATTTTGACTAGAGCATCATCTTCCATCAAAGCAGTAGAATCATATTCAGGTGTGTAATGGGCTGCTATATCATTTATTGAAATGTTTACTGGGAATGCTGGTTTTGCACCTTCATCCCGTATACTTTGTTCAACCATATCTGCTATATCAAGCAATGATTCTCCTACCATGATAAGGCGTTTGCTTTCTTCACGTATTTTGACAGCAATTTTACCTGCCTTTCTAAATTTCTCTAATTCGTCATCAGACATGAGTATCACCCTCTATTTGTCGTTTTCAATTTAAAAAACATTTCTTCCTGTCTATTCCACAAAATATTACTGATACAAACATTTAAATATACAAATTGAGCGCTAGTTGCATGGAACTCCGTTTTGGGCAACATGCTCCGAAGAAACCTATCGAACGGGTTGCGAAACCATCAATTCCAATGATGAAAAGTATCACACGATTACCTATCCCCGATTTTGATCCAAGCTGGGTACCTCCCGGTGCACTTGAAAAACTTAAGCGTGAACAACAACCACAAAAAGAAGATCGTCCGCGATTAGAATTACCTCTTTATGATGAGCCACCACCTGGATGGCAACCAAGAGACGAATCGCCAAAAAAAGAGCGTGGTGTTGTAATAATACAAATTTGATATTCTCTTACTAGGTTATATCATCCTTATCCTCATTAATCCTTCTTCACATAGTTGATATGATGCCAAGTGTAGCGGAATTAATCAGAGAACGGTTTGGCGAACTCACACCAATTCAAAAAATCGCAATGCCTAATGTTCTTGCTGGCAAAAATGTTCTCATCCTAGCGCCAACTGGTTCTGGAAAAACAGAAAGTGTTCTTCTTCCAATCTTAGAGAAAATAAAAACAAGTGCTAATCAAGGAACAAAAAATCAAACAATCGGTATTCGTGCACTTTACATAACTCCATTACGTGCTCTTTCTCGCGATCTTAAACAAAGATTTAATTGGTGGTGTGATCGTCTTGAAATAACTCATGATATAAGAACTGGGGACACCACTCAATCTGAAAGAGCAAAACACAGAACAAAACCACCCCAAGTCCTTCTTACAACTGTTGAATCTCTTCAAGCACTTCTTCTTGGAAGGGTAATGCGTAAACATCTTACTACTATAGAATTTGTTATTGTAGATGAGATTCATGATATTCTTGACAACAAACGCGGAGCACAGCTTTCTCTTGGCCTTGAAAGACTTAATGAAATTGCAACATTTCAAAGATTAGGGATTAGTGCAACTGTTGCAAATGAATCAGAGGCTGCAAAACTTTTGTTTGGTGAAAGAGAATTTCAAGTATGTGAAAGTGGCAAGAATAGGGAGCTTGATATTAAGGTAGAAGAACTTTCAAATGAAAAACGTCTTGAAAAGATTAAAGACCTTTCCGAGGAATTTCGTTCATTAGTTTTTGTTAATACGCGAAGTACGGCAGAAGAAATAGGCGCTTCTTTGAAAAAAATGAATGCACCTATTGGTGTCCACCACGGTTCGCTTGCAAAAGACATTCGTTTGACAACTGAAGATGATTTTAAAAGTGGAAAGATTAATTCAATTTTATGTACGTCGTCACTTGAACTTGGGATTGATGTTGGCGATGTGTCATTAGTTATGCAATATGGTTCACCCCACCAGGTTTTTCGGCTCATTCAAAGAGTTGGTAGATCTGGTCATAGTCTTACAAAAACACCGAGAGGGATAATTTTCAATTCAGATTTTGATGATCGGTTGGAAAGTGAAGTGATAACAGTACTTGCTAAAAATGGCTGGATGGAAGACAAAAAAGCTGAACGTGGCGCTCTAGATGTAATTGCCCACCAAGTCATTGGCATCTGTCTTGATTTTGGAAGAATTGAACTTTCAAAAGTCCATTCTATTTTGTCTAGATCCTATGCTTATGGAATAGATTTCAATAAGCTCAGAATGATAGCGCTTCAACTTTACGGCGAAGGATTAATCTATTACGATGAAGATCCCAAAGAAATTTTTATAAACACAAAACCAAGAGCAAGGATGTATTATGTCGATTTCCTGAGCACAATACCAAAAACAAAAAAATTCGCAATGCGTGACATTTCTGCAAATCGATTTATCTCCAGCCTTGATGAGGAATTTGTTGTAAACTTAGAATCTGGTTCAAGTTTCCTATCCCATGGAATGGCATGGCGTGTTGTTGATATTACTGACAAAGAAGTACTTGCAGAACCAACATCTGGTTTGGACATTATGATCCCTTCATGGACTGGAGAAGACATACCTGTTTCTTTTGAAGTTGCGCAGGATGTTGGTCGAATGAGAAAATTGAAAAAAGATGTTTCTCCATTGCCTGATGACAAAACAGTTGTAATTGAGATGGTTCAGGATCTTGTTGTTATCCACGCGTGTTTTGGAACAAGAGTCAACGATACGTTATCTCGTGTTTTTTCCAAGCAACTTTCAAATTTAATTGGTGAAAATGTAATTGCAGTTTCAGATCCCTATCGTATTCTTATCAAACTGCCATTTCCAATGAAAGAGGAGTATCTCAAACGCGCATTCGAAGGTATTCGAAATATCAAAAATCAACTTATAGATGCACTTGAATTTTCTTCCTTACTAAAATTCAAATTCCTTCATGTTGGGAGGATGTTTGGTCTTCTTTCTCCTGATGCAAATCCAAATTCACGCTACATTCAGATGATGCGTAATTCTGTTGTTTACGAAGAAACAGTTCGCTCTATTTTTTTCAGATATTTTGATGTTGATAAAACAGAAGAAATTTTACGTAAAATTCGTAATGGTCATATAAAAATTGTTTATGACATCAGAAAAAAACCAAGTTATTTTGCACAAATAGGTCTTGAACGCGTATCAGGTGCAGAATCAATTGGTGCATTTGAACCTCGTGAAAGGATAGTTTCTGCATTCAAAGAAAATGCACTTTCCAAAACACTTCGTTTAGCTTGCCTTAATTGCAATGCAACAAGATTTATGCATTTGGCTGGTGCTCCAGATAAAATCATCTGTCACAAATGCAATCAACTATCACTTGCACTTATGAATAAAGATGGAGAGCCAAAATCAGATCAGGAATTTTCCGCTGGTTTGATAAGAGCATATGGAAAGCAGGCACTGATTGCACTTTCCACCTATGGAGTTGGGCCACAAACAGCCGATCGTGTTCTAAGAAGATTACACAAATCAGAAGAAGCATTTTATCTGGATTTGATTGAGGTACAGAAAAATTTTATTAAGAATAAAAAATATTGGAAATTATAATTACTCTTCAATATGTGCACGCATTAGTGGTTTTTTAGAATACAATAACGCAAGCACTAATACTGTTCCAACTATTGTTTCCAGCCACATTCCTAATCCTGCCAAAACTCCTATCGAAGCAGTAACCCAAATTGCAGCAGCTGTTGTAACTCCAGCGGGTTTTGTCGTCCCTTGTCTCCAAATTACAGCGAGTCCAAGAAAACCAACACCAGCAACTATCTGGGCAATTACTCTTGTTGGGTCATAACTGTTACTATATGGTAAAAACATATCTGCAATTGATACTATTGTAAATATTGCAGAACCCAATGAAATTAATGCAAAAGTCCGAACTCCCGCTGATTTGCGTCTTCTTGATAATCCTATGAGCAAACCAACAATAACAGAAGCAAGAAGTCTGATTATAACTTCAAATTCATTAACCATACTTCGATATTTGTGACAGAGCTTTATAAGCTTTTATTGAACCACACTTTACCATGGCAAGAACCAAGTTCTTGACTATCATGAACCAAAGGTTCATTATATGACCAGTCCGTTAAAGATACAATGTGCAGGTGCAAGCCCAACTCTCAGGCCAAAATTCAGACCCGCGTCAGTTCTTGCTGAGGGCATTCGTGTACTTCAAGATAATGAAGTATCTCGCATCATGTTTCGTATGAGCTATCTTAATCCACAAGGTATTCTTTCAAGATACTACAAAGCCAAAAAAGCACTACAGGAATTTGGCGGTGTTGTCGAACTAGTTCAAGTTTATCAAGGTGCAATAAGAATAGCTGCTAGACTTGAGTTCCTTACTGACCATCTGCGACTTGATGAAGATTTACATAATCTGGTTGTAGGCATGGGATTCAATCTGGTACTTCGTCATAATGTTAAACCAGTAGAAGAGCACGTATATATTTTGAGTGAAAGTAGGTATCAATCAACTTCTGAATTTTCATCAGTTGCATCTATCACTGAAAATCTTCTTCGTCTTACAAAGATGTTGGAACAATATACTGTTGAATTACCTGATAATGTAGTACAATTTCCTGTTGGTACCAAACAACCAATCATAATTCCAAAGGGGGCATTCGAAGATCGTAGTGTTGCGCTGAGAACATAATTTTATTAATTTTATTTAAAAGTACATATGATGCGTTTGCCCAGTTTTATTCTGTATGTCTTATTTGCATTTATATTTGTTCTACTGTTCGCCTTAGCCTTTAATATTTTGGATCGTGGTTTGGCACTTATCATTCTTACCATTGATATCCTCTTATTTTTCTGTCTTCTCTATCTGTTCATCACTCAAAGATTATCAAAAGAAATAGATTTTACAAAATATCCAATTGATGTTCCAGTACTTGGCATGCATGAAAGAGCAAAAATTTTTCCAGATTTTATTCCACAAGAAGATGTTAGTGGATTTGCTCCGAAAATTGTTTTCTTTCAAGATCATTGTGAATTCAATCCAAGTGCAATTGGCATCAGACCAAGAAATAAGCGTTATTCTGAAGTTGAATTGGTAGATGTTACCCATTTTTTGTTTATGAGTACAGTTAAATTTACATTCAAAGGTAATCTCGCTCTCTCTATTCAATTATTACACCAGAAAAATCTTATCATGCTTCTTAAATTTCTTAACAAAAAAGAATGCCTACTTTCTCCAAAGGCAAAAGCTCTACTAAACCAAAATCCTTCCTAATTTTAATTTCTTACTCTCTTTATCCTATCATGTTCAAACAAACAATTGTTGTTCGCGCTGATCTGAAGATGGGAAAAGGAAAGCTTGCAGCACAATGTTGCCATGCTTCGCTTTCATCTTATAAAAAAGCCCTGAAATCAAATCCAGAGTTCGTTAAAAAATGGGAAGCCGAAGGCCAGGCAAAAGTTGTACTAAAGGTGAATGGTGAAAAAGAACTTTTTGAATATTTCCAAAAAGGAAAGGATGCAGGAATCCCATGTGAAATCGTTTGTGATGCCGGGCGCACTCAATTAGAACCCGGCACTGTTACTTGTTTTGCAGCAGGACCATGGAAAGAAGAAGAATTGGATAAAGTTTTTGGGAAATTAAAGCTTTTATGAACAACTCTCACGCCATGCGTCCAATTCTTTATTCTTCAAAATACCAACATATTCATTTTTTTTGGATTCAAGGCAGAAATCCCCTAATACAGTCCCTTGATCAGTATACTCCACTTGAAACACCGTCTTTCCATTCATTGAAAATATTTTTACTTTCTCACACCAGTTTTCTGCATAGCAGTCTTCTGTTAAGGCCCAATCAAAATAACCGACTAATTCCGTAGTCTGCATAGCATCATTCTTGAGCCCTATTGACATTCCTCTTTTATGTGTTTCATTTGCTAGCCAAATGTTGTATTCTAATTGATCATATTCTGTTATTGGAAAACCTGTTTCAGTTTCGTATCCATCAATGTTGTCCGGTTCAATCCCATCACAGCCTTTTTCCTTTGCTAGATCAAGGCGTTTAGTAATCACTGGTCCTAGTAAATCTATTCTTCTAATATCTAGCCATTTTTCTCCATCCCATCCATCATAATTTTTACCAATTATTTGCAAAGGGAAGTCATCTTTATCGTCTCTCCAATTTTCCCATGATCCTGCACTTATGTAGCAGATGACTTTTTTTCCTTTACTATGTAAATTTTCTATATCATCTGCATTATTATCAAAAAGGTCAATATCGTAAACAGTTGCATTTATGGTGGTATCAAGCTCACCATCTAACTGCCATTGGAATGTTGAATTTTTTTCAGGAATCCATATCTGATTTAGATCAGTTAAATTTTGGGTCGGATTTGTCGTATTAGAATTGTTTGTCTGAGTAATATCTTTGACACAACCAAAAACCAGCAGTAAAACAAATAACATGATCAAATACTTCATCTTAATCCATATACGTTCTAAAATCACTAATTTAAATGATCTGTTCATTAATTATTTTAGGTTTTACAAATGAAAGTTTTTCTTTTCCATTGTTGGGGCGGAGACGGTAAAAGTTGTTGGTCCTTTTGGCTTAGTAATCGGTTGAAGGAACGCGGCATCGAAGTTATCTCACCTGATTTTCCAGATACAAATACCCCAAAATTAGAAAAATGGTTAGTAACTGTTCGTAACAATGTCAAAAAATTCAATAAAAAAGATGAGTGGGTTCTTATCGGTCATTCTCTTGGGTGTCCAACTATCCTTAGTTTGCTCGAATCATTTGATCAAGATGAACACGTGAAGAAAGTCATTCTTGTTGCTGGTTCTGCAAAAGATCTTGGTATTCCAGAATTAAAGAATTTTTTCGATATGGAATTTGATTTTGAAAAAATCAAAACAAAATCAGACAAATTTATTGTGATAAATTCAGATAATGATCCATTCATAGAATTAAGCGAAGGAGAACGTGTTGCTAAAATTCTTGATGCTGATTTTATTATTGAAAAAAATGCCGGTCATATTAACAGTTTACATTATGGCAGATTATTAGAATTAATCTAATTTTCTTGTATAAACCCAGTATGCACAACCCAAGTATGCCAGATATCCGATTACCTGCAGATCACTTGGATTAGTATCATACCCAATAAGCCCTTTCAACGTTCCACCAAAAATGCCCTTTTCGTGGAATATCGGGTAAGTACCGTCAGCATTCTGCTGTAAGTTCAAGTCATATACATGTTCTATCCATTCTGGCAAAATTTTTGCCTCTTGTAATTCATGTAACCCCTGAGAGAACAAACCTGCTGCCAATAACACCAAAACTGCTGCAGTTGCCTTGAAAAACAAACCAATATTGAACTTTACTGCATAATTGAAAATCAGTATGCATGTGATCAATGCTGCTATCGCACCTAAAACACCGCCTATCAAAGACAGTGTTCCTGTTGTCAAAAAAATCCCTGCTAAGAATAATATAACCTCAACCCCCTCTCTCAGTACAGAAATCGCGCTTAACACAAACAATCCTATTGGTTGCCCGTTGTCTAATTTAATCTTTATATCGCCTTTAATGCTTTCAACTATATGTTTTTGCTTTATTATCCACAAAATCATTCCTGTTACTAGTAATGAAGTTACGATCATGAATGTACCTTCAAAGATCTCCTCATATTGTTCAAATGATTCAATGCTAAATTGAAATGTGTATGCAACTAAAACACTCAGAAATATTCCAACCAGGGCTCCGCCCCAAACAAATTTGTTATATTTGGAATTTTTTGTTTTAGTTAAATATGTCAACATTATTCCTATTACAAATGCGGATTCCAATACCTCTCTAAAAAGAACTGTAAATTCAGCTAATGCCATTCTACCGATCTGGTCTTTAGGTCTATTTATACACTGACCAAAAAGATTTAGGATATGTATTAAAATCCGAAACTATGTCTTTATTTATGGTGATTTATTCTTTTCGAGTTTTTCTACAAAATTCACTAATTTTGAAACCGTCTCTTCGCTTAGATGATGTTCTACACTACACGCGTCAGTATAAGCAGTTTGTGGCGATACACCAGCCATCTCAAAAAGCTTTAGAAAAACCTGGTAGCGCATCATAATTGAAACTGCTTTTTTATTGCCTTCGGGGGTCAGCGTTACAGCTGCATGTTTCTCGTAATTGATTAGTTTCTCTCTTGCTAATTTCTGCATCATCTCAGTGACACTAGCAGATGAAACGCACATAGTTGTTGCAATATCCTTTGGTCTGGCGTATCCTTTTTTGTTGATAATCTGGTATGCCACACGCAAATAATTTTCAGAGATTCTTGTTAACATATAATCACCTTCCAGGCAGCTAGTTTATACTCCAGTTGGGATATGTGCCCATTGCCAGATTCTGGTGGTTCTATCTATCCTGGTATTCCCCCACTTCCAAAACCAGGAAGAGAAATACTTGATTATCCACCTGTCCAAAAACTTGCGGGAGTTCTATATTTTTCTTTTTCCTCTTTATTATATTCTTTATCCATTATTTCGTACATTGTATAATTTTCTTCGTTTGGTTCATCAGAACCGGGTAAAGGAGGCAAGTAATATTTTTCTTTTTTGACATTTACAATATAATCGTTATCAGCTAACAACACCCATTCCTTTACAACAACTTTTTCTGGCATTTCTTCTCCGAAAACATTGTTGAAAATTTCCGTGAATTTTTCTGGCGCTTTTTTTGTTTCAAATTCTTTTTCGAATATTGGTTGCAAACTCAATCTAGCTGGCGGTACACCTATCTCTACAGTTTTACCATCTATCTGTGCAATAAATTTTTCTTGTGAATGATGGTGCCCAGTACTAGTTCCAACCTCATAGAACAAAGCAATTTCAAAATAAACACACATATTTCCACTGAAAGGAGCTTCCATTTCTTTACCTGTAAATTTTACCATAAAAATTTCACCATCCAATTTCTTCTGGAAATTTTTATAATTGACCGAAGCTTCGGTCAATATTAACTACAATACCAAATTCGTGAGATATTTCACAAACTTCGCTCCAGCGAAATTTTTAGCAAAAAAGAAATGCCGCAGGCCTGATTTGAACAAGCGACCCTTCGGTTTCAAACTCTTTGGAAAAAAGTTTGACCAAAACTCAGTGGTAATTGGTTTCCAAAACACTTCAGCTTCATCATCTCTATGAATTTTCATTCAGAGAAATTCGAATGCTCTCCCAGCTGAGCTACTGCGGCGAATCGTAAGATGTTTTATGGAGGATGGCTATTTTAAATGTTGTTTACCATATCTTTACGTAATAACCACGCAAAAAAGATTTCGTTTAGCTGTTGATAGGTTTGCGAAATCTTACGTACCTCGATAAGTTTTTAGCAGCTCGGCTGTTATTGAGGTAATTTACCACAAAAATTTCCGAATAGTCAGAAAGCATTAAGGGGGTTGGTAGGAGTACCACCATGATTTTTAGGGCAATCTCGAAATTACATTTCATAGTCGGCCTAGGTATGTTCCTATTTGTCGGGCTGATGGTTGTCTCTGATGATGTTAATGCTCGTGCCCTTCTACTTTTACCTATTGTCATAAGTTTTATGGCAGCCAAAATACTACACACTATCGATCAAGCCAACGAAGTTGAGGGTATGATGTGGCGATATAGAAAAAGGATTGATTCTGTTCCGCAACCTGAAAACGAATAGTTATTTTCCAAACCGTCTTTTTCTTCTTGTATACTCATCTATTGCTGTTTTGAAATCTTTCTTCGAAAAATCCGGCCATAATTTTTTACAGAAATAAAATTCACTATAACACGTTTGCCATGGCATAAGACCAGAAAGCCGTTGTTCTCCTGACGTTCTTATAACAAGATCCGGGTCAGGTAATCCATGAGTATACACATGGTCATTAATTACTTGTTCATCAATTTTTTTTATTCCACTGGCTAAAATCTCATTTACTGCATCAACCATCTCTTCTCTTCCACCATATGATAAAAGCAGATTAAGCTGGTACTTCCTTTTTTCTCCGGTTGTTATCTCTTCAGCTTTCTTTATCATATATTGGATTTCCCGAGGAAACAAGTTGATTCTTCCAAAAAAACGTACTCTTAATTCTTCTTTGTTTCTATCATCGCTTTCTATAGCATCTTTTAGATTTTTTTTGAACAAACCAAAAAGATCATTTACCTCGTTTTTATCGCGCTTAAAATTATCTGTTGAAAATCCCCACATGGTAAGCATAGTTACATTGAACTCTCTACACCATTTGAGTACATCACCTATTTTTTGTATTCCCTTGGCGTAACCTTCATGTTTGCTTAAGCCATGTTTAATACTCCACCTGCGATTTCCATCAGGTATAATGGCTATATGAGTTGGCACAATGGAATCCGACATCGCTCAAATCACCTAGTACAAAATCTGTTTCAACTTCTTATTCTTTGCTGCTATCTTTAACTCACGTGCAATCCTACGACCAGCACTCATGGGTTCTTTATAATAATAAACGGAATATGGCGATCCTTCAGGGAAAACATTAGTACCGGCAACTATTCTTGCACTAATCTCAAATGCATAAATTTGCAGATCTTCTGTTATTATTGTTTCGACACAATATGGCCCCCAAAGCCCATCAAAAAGATCAAATGAAGTTTCACTTATTTTTCTTCCAATTTCCATATACTCTGAAAGAAGAGATTCTCTAAGTACCATGGGTTCATTCCCAACAACTGTAAACGCCAAATCTATATTCATCCCAAGCGAAACTGCGCGTGCAATTTCATCAGCACTGCTTTCAACTCGTCTGTCAACTCCAAGCAACTCTAATCTTCCCTGTTTTGTTGGATATCCAAATTTGCTAAATGGACTGAAAAAGTAGTGTGGGTATGCTCTTACACCAACAATGAATTCCTGTATGATACATTCTTTGTTTCCAATTTTTTTCTTAAATTCTGCTTCAGATCCAACTATCATATAGCCCCGGCCACCCTTTGCACCCGGAAATTTTACCATTGCAGGACCATCTATCTCGTCTGGTTTGTATATTTTTGGTGTTTTTATACCTGCTTTTGCCAACCAACTATACATCTTATCTCTATTCCGTTCCCATATTATGCTTGTTCTATTCCCATAAATTGGAATTCTCAAGTCATCGAATTTTTTACCAACATATTCAACAAAAGAACCATGTGGAATTATTATTGCATGTTCATCAACAAGATAGTCAACTGGTATGTCTTCGTAATTGTCAATTTCCACAAATTCATCTGGTCTGCCAAGCGGGAATGATTCATAGAGTTTTCTCTTGTCTTTTTGAACGATTCCTATTGTCTTTATTCCTTCCTCTCGTGCACCTTTGAAAATCTGGAGCGACGAATGAGAACAGATAGTGGCAATTTTGAAATTTTTATAATCAGATACTATTTCATCTACTTTTTTCTTATCGAGCATATTGTGATTGAAGATAAACTTCTTAAAAACCTTATGCACCCACCTAAATTATAAAATTTAATAAAACTAGTGATAAATATTGAAAAATAATTTTCTTATTCTCATGGGTTTACCGAGCCCAAATGCCAATTTTAGCATATAATTCATGATATTAATGTGGTTGTTACAGTTTATAAACTATTGTGTTTATCAATAAATAGGTGTTTAAAACCATCCGAGTGACATATTAGTGGGTTTTATCGATGAAAGGAGTTATCTTAGCAGCAGGCGAAGGCACAAGGCTTAGGCCACTTACTGAAACACGACCAAAACCAATGCTTTATGTAGCAGGCAAACCACTTATTTACCATCTTCTTACTGAAGCCAAAAAAGCCGGAATTAACGAAGTCGTGATAGTTGTTCGTTATAAAAAAGAGAAGATAATCGAATATTTATCTAAAACTGATTTTGGAATGAAAATCAAATTTATTGAACAGGGACCAGAAAAGGGTACTGGTGCAGCATTACTCACTGTCCAAAAAGAAATAGGTGATACTTTTGTTGTTTTGGCAGGTGATATTGTAACTGAAGCATCAGTAATAAAAAAAGTAATAGATGCACACAAAGGCGGAATAACAGTTGGTCTCAAGAAAGTTTCAAATTCTCATTTGTATGGGGTTGTAGAACTTTCCGGAGACAAAATAAGTCTTTTTGAAGAAAAGCCAAAACACCCCAAAAGCAATTTAGCAAACATTTCTGTTTATTGTATGGAACCAACTATTTTTAGCGAGTTAAAATCCGTAGCTAAATCCGAACGTGGTGAATACGAACTTGTAAGTTTGTTTATTGGTGCACGTGGAGTTGTTGTTGACGGTTATTGGCAAGACATTGCATTCCCATGGGATCTTTTGGATGCAAATGAATTTTTACTCTCGAAAATGGAAGTAAAAACAGGCCATATTGAAAATTCAACAATTGATGGGCGAGTAATTATGGAAGAAGGTGCAAAGATAATCAATAGCTACATCGAAGGATGTGCCTATGTTGGTGCAAATACAATTATCGGTCCAAATGCATATCTTCGTGGTTTTAATTCAATCGGTCAAAACTGTTCGATTGGTGGTGGTACCACACTAAAAAATAGTATTCTTTTTGATAATGTTAATGCGAAACACCTTGCATATATAGGTGATAGTGTAATCGGCGAAAATGTTAATTTTGGCTCTGGAACTCAGATTGCAAATTATAGGTTTGACGGTGGTCACATCAACGTTATAACTGAAAGAGGATGGACAAATTCCGGAAAGAAAAAGTTAGGTATTTTTGTTGGTGATAATACTAAATTCGGTATTCTTTCTTGTACTATGCCTGGTAAATTAATTGGCAGTAATTGCTGGATTGGTTCTGGTGTTGTTGTAAAAGAAAATCTTGATTCAAATAATCATATTTTTGTAAAGCAGGAAACTATTGTGACCAAAGAGAAAAAAGAATGAAGGCACCTTTATTAATATTTTTGCAGAGATAAATTGATGAAGTTCGCAATAATTTTCCTCATAACATTTCTATTTTTTGGGTGTATCGTACCTGATTGGCAAAACGTAGTGAATCCAGTACCTCCACAACCTGACCCCCCGCCTGTTCCACAACAAGTTATTACTTGCTCAGATTCTGACGGTGGAATTAATTACAATGTCAAAGGAACAGCCACAAACGGAACACTAACTCAAACTGATGTATGTAGTGGGGACGATGTCCTAGAATATTCCTGTGTTGGTAATGATATATACAAACTTTCACAATATTGTATGTATGGCTGTTCTGACGGACACTGTGTTTCCTCCACTCCACCCTCCCAGCCTTCGTCTACTTGTACTGACTCTGATGGAGGATCTAATTTCAATGTTAAGGGAACAGCTACAAATGGAACATTTACTCTAACTGATATCTGTGAAGAAAGTAGCGTTGTGGAGTATGTTTGTCAAGGTAGTGCAATATACGAAATCCTACAGACTTGCAACTATGGCTGTTCTGATGGTAAATGTAATTCTGGATCTGATCCATCTGCTTGTACTGACTCTGATGGTGGACAAGATCTTAACGTTAAGGGAATAGCTGCAAAAGGAACATTGATAATGGCAGATACTTGTAATGGGAGTAGTATTCTAGAGTATTTCTGTTCTGGTAATGATATGTATGAACTCTCCCAGCCTTGTACATATGGTTGTTCTAATGGAAAATGCAATTCTGCATCTGATCCAACTTCTCTCACTTGCACAGACTCTGATGGCGGAATTAATTATGCAGTTAAAGGAACAACTACCTCTGGAAGTAATGTTGATTCAGATTTTTGTTCTAGTGGCAATACAAAGCTACTTTATGAATACTATTGCAAAGCAGATGGTACTTCTGATTTTGAATTCTATACATGCCCAGTAACCTGTTCTGATGGTAAATGCACCACATCTTCAACTCCTTCATCTGGTAGTGAGTGTACAACAAATGCCGGATGCGGGTATAAGAAAAGATGTTTGAATGGTAAATGTATCAGTGTTCAATGTACCTCAAGTTCTCAATGTTCTGGTTGTAAAAAATGTTCAAGTTACAAGTGTGTGAACTGTGGCTATGGTGCTAGTGGTTATTGCACCTGCTGATTTTATGTATCTAATCATTGGCATTGATCCAGGAATAAATGTTGGTTATGCTGCACTTGATCTAAATGGAAAATTAGTTGGTGCTGGGGTAACAAAACAAAAAAATGCAAATAACGTTGTTGGACTTATCTCTCAAATTGGAATTCCACTTCTTGTTGCTTGTGATGTTGCAAAACCACCTTCTTTTGTAAAATCCGTTGCAGCAAAATTCAATATAAAAGTTTTTTCTCCAAGTAAAAATCTTACTCAGGAATCTAAAAGATTTATGGCAAAAGATGCGATGGATATCCATATTCGAGATGCTTATGCTGCAGCTTTGAAAGCATACAGAAAATATTCAAATCGTTTCAGAAGAATAGATAAAATTTATTCTGATAAAGCTGAAGAATATAAGAAAATGGTTTTAGAAGGAAAAGCAGTTGGAAAGTATGCTTAATTTTTAAGAGTGGTATTGCATATTTAAAAGAGTATTCATATACTACCATTATTATGAACAGAACTAGAATCAATGGTAGAATGGGTAATGAGCTAGGGAATGGATTAACTTTTTTAACTAAAGATAAGAGAATTTGTGATACAGTTATTAGAAGAAGAATAATTGGTGTTTCAACAACTATAAAGATGGATAGAACATTGCCTCCATTTAGGTTTGGTTTTTCTCGTGGAGATGGGGTGCTTATGGTTGAACCTCCACATACTCAAGCAAGGGAAGCAACTGTTGTTGAAAAACGAGCATTTGTTGGTAAAGTTGATGATACACTTACGGATGCAAGGATAGCAGAGGGAAGAGCAAATGCAACTACTTACCCTAGTGTAAGATTAAGACTTGATAGATTAGAAAGAATTGTGGGAATGGTTGAAAGTTTAATTTAAGGTTTTTTTATGCATGTAATAATGAAAAGAAATAGAATCACCGTTGTAACTGGTTCTATTGACCATGGTGGAGAAACCTTAAAATGCAAATTTTTTCCAACAACTGGAAAACTTATGATTGAAGGTCCGAATGGTTTCAGATCTGCAACTCATGGTGAAGGATCAACATTTTTGTATGAATTATTTGGAAAGAAATCCGAACTATTAGATAAATTAGATCATGAAAGGGCAACAAGAGCAGTACGAGTAGGAACAAGAACTAGTGTTTCTCGTTTTGAAAGAGCATGTGTGTTGGCAGAAGAAGCGTTAGCTTAGTTTTTTATAATCTAACAACCAGAGTTTTTGTCAAACTTTTTTTCAAAAAGTTTGCAGGGGTAGCGAAGCGGTCAAACGTGCTGGATTCAGGTTGTTCTTTTTTAGTAAAAAAGAACCAAAAAACGGGCTTGTTAAAGCTCGATGAAAAGTTCAGTGGCTTAGTGCCTTCGAGGGTTCGAACTCGCTTTTTACCAAAAAGCTCGGCAAAAAGTTGTTAAATACGAAAATCCCTTCCCCTGCAATTAGATCTGGTCTGAGGATGCTAACCTTTTAGGTTCTCAGATTAGATCTCAAATCATGGCAAGAACGTCGCAACGTTCTTGACTGCCATTGTCGCAAGCGACAATAGCATGCCCTGAGGAACTCAGATCAGCTCTTCCTGTCATATCATCTAATTACATGACAAAAAATAGTTTGTATTTTGTCACGCTATCTACTCATTAAAAAATCCAATAACGGAATGATATTTATCTCTTCTTCATATTTCGAAGTCTTCGGAGTAACAAGTAACAGATTTTTTATATTTTTATCATCTTCCCTTAGTTTTCTCAAGCCTTCCAATTCTCTAGCGGCAATTTTATCTGTTGCGGTCACATTAACTCCAGTACTTTCAAATACAAAATCAACCTCTTTTTCATCTTGCCAATAAGTTAAGCTGTATTTCTCACTAAGCTTGAGGAAAACCGTATTTTCGTATTTCTTATCTAAATTCCTGGAAAATTCGATATCCATTATGTTTATCAGGCCGTTATCAGCAACATAATATTTTGGTTGTTTGGTCTTGTCATATTTAACTTTGACTGAATAAGAGTGAAATGGCACTTCACAGATGAGGTACGAGTCAATCATGTACTGTACATATCTAATTACTGTTTCAACCGATAGTCCAAACGCTTTGGCTATCTTATTAAAACTTATTTTCTGACCGACATTGGAATTTAAGTACTTTGCTAATAGGAGAACTTGCCGTGCATCACGTATATTGTGTCTATTTACAATATCTTTATTGATGATGTCGTCTATATACTGTTTCAGTAATCTTTTTTTCATTTCTTTAT
>JBDRIM010000007.1:0-3863 GCA_043816005.1 Microcaldota archaeon | reverse complement strand
TTTAGCAGAAGCTAAATTAATTACAAGATCATTATATTCTGTCATTAAGTTAGAATCAAGAGATAGATATCTCTTACCAAGACGTAAAGCATTATCAACAGATGATTCATATGCTTCAACTTTGGATTGAGCTTCTTGGATCATAGATTGTTTTGCAACTGGTTCAACAGGTTTTGTCTCTGCTGGTTTTGCAACTTGTTCTTGCACTTTTTGGACAGGTTCTGCTGGTTTTGCAACTTGTTCTTGCACTGGTTTTGGAACTGGTTTTGGAAGCGTTACTTGTGCAGCATCTGCCTTAGCAGCAAGTTGTTGTGCTATCTCTTTAATATTTGAAGGCAAACCAGTTACCTCTGGATTATCATTAATTCCACGAGCAAGCTGGCGACCAGATTCCTTCATTGCAGATTCATTTACTTCTGATTTATCACTATTCCATGCTCTTCTTCTTTCAATAAAATTATCAATAGCACCTTGTACTTCTTCTGCACCTTGACCTTTTAATTTAGCTCTGGTTTGACGCAAAATAGTAAGATCTCCGGCATTTGACTGGCTAACCCAAAGATCTTCAAGACTAGTAAATTCACTTACAGCTGTGGAAGTAGAAGTAGTAGTTTTTGTAACTTCAGGACGTTTCATATTTGAAAAATCGCCCCTTACAGAATCTCCTTTTACTTTACCGGTAGTAAATTCGTGTGTTTTGGGAAATACACCGGCTTCCACGGCATAATATTCTTTGCCATCATGAGCTGTTACCTTAACATATCTTTGCCCTGAGGCAATACCCTGCTGAACTGATTCTGGCAATAATTCAGGTGCAGTATCTTTTGGAACTAGAACAACTTCCTGACCATCCATACCTCTTTTGGCAAATGCAGGATTATGCATTTTTTCTGTTGTTGGTTTTATTTGTGCTGCTGCTCGTACTTCTGCTGCAGCATCTTGTGCTTGTTGTGCTTGTTGTGCTGCTTTTTGTTTTGCAACAACATCGGCAAGGCTATTACCTAAAGAATCTAAATCTTTAGAATTCAATTGTTTGGCCTGTGCTTCTGGTTGCATATCTTTGAAGAGTTTTGTTTTTCCTGCATGTTCAACATATTCATCAGTATAAGATTTTTTGACTTGGAATTCACCGGGTTTCCCTTTTATTGGAACAACCTCAGCGCCACCACCAACATTATCTTTAGATTTCCATGCTACAAAATCTTGCCCATTAATACGAAATCTAACAACATCAGCAGGAATATCGATACCTTTTGGTACTGCTCCCTCTGGAAAACAAACTGCGGGTTCAGATTGTGTTGGTTTAAGACTGCTAAGTGCTGTTTTTGCTGCTTCAGATTGTACACCATGTTGACTGAGATTTTGTTGGATTCTTGGATCAAGGGCCTGAAGATCACGATGTTGGGCTAATGATTCATCAATGACCCTAGCAACTTCTGGATTTTGCGATCTTAATCTAGAACTCAATGGTGCAAAAGCTTCTCTTAATCTAGTTGCACCCCCTCTTAATGCCTTTACAAGTGATTCAGCCACAACAGCCTCTGGTGAGGATCTTCCACCCATGGAAACCAAACCATCTGGACGTGGTTTTGGTTTAGGAGCGAGTTTTGCAAATGCCCCTTTTCCAAAAGTAGATAATACTTTTCCAGTAGTTCTGAGTTTGCCATGCTGTTGTGCATGTTGTCTAATGCCACTTGCAGTATCTTTCGCATCAGTTGCAAATTGTCTTGCATGTGCTTTTGCAGCTTGCGCTTTTGCCTTAAGACGATCTCGCAATAATGGTTTTTGGACTTCAACCTTTGCAGTTGGTTGTGCTGGTTCGGATCTTGCTTTAGGAACATTAATTTCACCCGAAACTGCAGCTTTTTTTACACCACCAGAAGAAAATGTTCGTGATGTAGAATATCTTGGATCGTTGTGGATTGCCGTTAATTCAGGGGATAAACGTTGTGATTTTGGACCACCACTAACCGTTGGTCTGGTTCTTAATGCAGTTAAACTTTTAGCACCAATTGCACCAAAAATAAGCTGAGGCAATATAGCTGTTGCAAATATTTCAGCATCAACATGCCAATTATTTTTTTGTAATGTTAGTGCAAGATCAGCTGTTGCAACAGGAATTAATGCTGCACCAGTAATAGTTTCTAGTTTTTGAAAGTTAGATAACTGAGCTGCCGTTGCCATTTCACCTTGAATTACCCTAGCACCTTTCATACTTGCCCTACCTGCTCTTGAAGTTAAATTAACTGCTTTTCCAACCGTCCTACTAATGGCACCAGATCCCAATCTTCCAACTTGTCCAATTACGGGCACTGCACTTAATGCCAATAATCCTACTTTAAGTGCAACCTGAGTACCCGAATAATGTTCATAATTAACAAGAAGATCCGTGCTCATTGTGGCAATTGCAGCTGGTGGAAATCCAATCAATAGAGCTGTATGAAGTACCTTTCCAGTTGCTGCCGCAAAACTATCTTGGTTTTTGGCTTTTACTTGCAAACTATTGAATTTAGAATATGCAACTTGAGCTCTTTGAAATTGTTTTGATGCTCCACTGAAATTGCCAAGTACAGTTGCAACTTGCATGTTGGTTAAAGAATTAACAGCATCATTCAAATTTGTGAATGCAGTTCCTTGACTTCCACCAAGAAAAGATGTCATTCCACCTTCAATAGCAAGTGAAACTGCTTCTTCCTTGTAAGCAGTCATGCGCTTAGAAACTACTTGTGAATTTAATCTTGCTTGTTCTGCAGCTGAACGAGTTATTGATCTGGGTTTACCACCCATTGTTGTTACGAATGTAACCTTACCATCATATTGTCTCTGTTGCCTTCCTAAAAGAGATGCTTCAGTAACACGAATATCTGCGTTTGCAAAATTACTCCACAATTCATTCATTTTAGGTATACCCAAACTAGCAGTAGAATTGTTGATACTCTTCCATGCAAGCACATATGCACGTCTTACTCGATTCTTTGCATTGTGAACATCTGCACCACTATGGACTTTTTGACCACGATAGGATGCTAAAAAAGCACTTGGATCCTGAGATGCTGCCCATGCAAGACCATTCAATGCTTTTGCATTACTTAGTAATGATGTCGCAAAACCTGTTGAACCTTTTGCTTCCATTTTTCCTGCCCAGTCCTGCCATTTATAAGAATCAAGGGTATATTGAGTAACAGTACCCAACACATGCGCATGATCATCGAATTGTTTGGAAATTGCATCTTTATAATCAGCAAGTTTTTGAGAATATTTTTTTACATCAGCAATTTTATCAGATTTGTAACTAACAAGATAATGACCAACATCCGCACTGGCATCTTTTACATGCTGCTTTGAGTAAAATTCAAATGATTGCCATCCTGCTTGATGTAATTCTCCCAGGGTTCCCCCTTGTTTTTTTGCATTGGACTTAAGCGAAGCAGCATATTCTGCAATTGAATAAGTGCGACTGGCATTTTGTAAAGTATCCTGAAGCTGATTTGATCTTCTCAATACTTTCTCAGATTCTGTTTTTCTACCATTACGAGCTAAACTGGCGACTCTCCTTCTTTCCTGTGCAAGTAAATCATATCCATTAGCCAATTTAAGATACTGCTCTTTTCCAATAACACCTGTTGCAACTCCGGCTTTTGTTCTTAATTCCAAAGCATGAGATTCAGCTGTTTTTGCAGCATCAATAAACGGCCTTACGGCAACTGAGCGTTGATTATATTGTTGCTTTTGTGTTTCTTTAAACTGTTCAACATTTGCAGCCAATGTAACTGCTTCTTGTGTATGTGATTGGCCTCTACTTTTTGCAAAAGAAAGGAATGATTTCATGTGTTCTGTAAATTCTTCACGTTTTTGTTCTTTAT
>JBDRIM010000006.1:0-3787 GCA_043816005.1 Microcaldota archaeon | reverse complement strand
AAAAGTTGATGGAGACGTTGAAGGAACAACAGATTCCAATGGAAAACTCACTTTTACTAGATGTGGTGAAACAGTTATCATTACAGTATCAAAATCCGGTTACACATATGATTATACCTCAGCAACTTTAGCTTCATGTTCATTGTGTTCTCAACCTTCATTAGAATGCACATCAAACTCAGAATGTAATACAGATGAATTTTGTTCAAATAATGTTTGTGAACAAATAACTGGAACATGTGGATATGCTTTAGATCATACATGGGTTTCATACCAGTGCTGTTCTGATAGCATGTGTGGTACTAACGAAGTGTGTACTGGACATACATGTGTACAGGAAACAATTCCAGAATGTACGGTAGACTCTGATTGTGCTGATGATTCAATTTGTGTTGATGGCTCATGCAAACCTCTTGTTGGTTGTGGTGAAATAAAAAATCACACAATTACACTATACCACTGCGGTCTTGAAGAAGGATGTCCAATTTGTCCTATTGGTGATTGTATAAATCACGTTTGTTTTGTTGGTGGTGTAACTTGCGATTCAGGAAAAGTAGGCGAAGAGAAGAACTGTGATTTCACACAAGATCAAACCCCATGTTCTTTTTGTGATTATCAGTTAACTGATCCAACTGGCAAAATAACTACTGGTAAAACAGATCAGGACGGCAAACTTGGTGTGCCCCTTACTAACGAAGGTATCTACCAAGTAGCTTTGCTTAAAGATGGGCAAGTGATAAAGACAACTAATCTTGTTGCTTTATCAAAATCACCAGGTGGTGAACCAGGAAAGCAAGTTCTGGCTGATTTGGTTAACTTTATCTGGATTCCAGTGTTGCTTTTATTAATTTGTGTATTTGCCTACATTGTTCTTGGTCATATGGCTAAGAAACCTACTAAAAAGTAATTTTTTTCAAATTTAGCCCTTAACATTAGCAATCGGAACTAGCTTCACAACTTTTCTTGAAATACCTGCTGCATGCGCAGCTTCTATAACTGTATCGATATTCTTGTAAGCAGCTCCTGCTTCTTCTGCAAGTCCAGCAAGTGATGTTGTTTTGACCAAAATACCTCTTTGTTCCATGTCTTTTTGTAGTTGGTCTCCTCTGTATCTTCTTTTTGCCTCTGTTCTGCTCATTGTTCTTCCTGAACCATGTGCAGTTGTAAACCATGTTTGAGCACCAGTACTTGCACCAGCAAGAAGGTAAGAACCAGTTTCCATACTTCCACCAATTATTACTGGTTGACCATCTGCTCTATATCTTTCAGTTACTTCGGATCTTCCTGGTCCGAATGCTGCTGTTGCTCCTTTTCTATGTACTACCAATTCTTTCATCTGTCCGTTTACATCATGTTTCTCAACTGATGCTCTGTTATGTGAAACGTCATATATTTGTCGCATTCCAAGCTTTTCTGCATCAGTTTTGAATACATCAGCAAAAACTTCTCTAACTCTATGAAGAATTGTCTGCCTATTTGCAAAACTCATATTCATTGCGCATTTCATTGCAGAAAAATAGTTTTGTCCTTCTGGTGAATTGAATGGAGCACACGCAAGTTCTCTGTCTAATACTTTTATACTGTATTTTTTTTCCATAACATCAAGGAACAAATTCAAATAATCTGTGGCAACCTGGTGTCCAAATCCTCTGCTTCCACAGTGAAACATAACTACTATCTGATCTGGGAAAATACCCCACTTTTTTGCCAATTCTTTGTCGATAATATTCTCTTCTAACACCCGTTGTATCTCTAAATAATGATTTCCGCTTCCTAATGTCCCTATCTGCTCTTTTCCACGTTCTACTGCCTTGGCACTAACTGTCTTATTATCTGCATTTTCCTCTCTACCGCCAAGTTCAGTTACTTCTAAATCATCTTTCCACCCATATCCCTGATTAACACACCACTCTGCTCCTTCTTCGATTACTTTTCTGAACCCAGTGCTATCAAGTTTTAATATTCCTCTGCTTCCAACTCCAGCCGGGACACTTTTGAAAAGTTTATCGAGCAATTCTCTAATCTTCGGCTGAACATCTTTGTAAGTCAAATCAGTTCTAATTAACCGCATTCCGCAATTTATGTCAAATCCTATTCCACCAGGTGAAATAACTCCATTATCATTTATGTCCATGGCAGCCACTCCGCCAATTGGAAATCCGTATCCGCTGTGACCATCAGGCATACAGTATGCATACTTTACAATACCTGGCAAAGTAGCAACATTTGTTACTTGATCATAAACATGCATATCCATAGCATCCAGCATGTTTTTGCTGGCATATATCCTTGCAGGGACATTCATCCCTTGTTTGTAATCCTTTCCTATTTCCCATATGTAATCTGAAATTTTTGTGAAATTTGGTTTTCCGACATTCATATTGCCACCTCTAATTAGCAAAACAAGTAATATGTTGTTAATAGATAGGTAAATTAAGGTTAATGGAATAAGAACTATGTGGTTTTATGAATAAAGAAAATCTCTCTGATCTTAGGCGACAAGCTCAAAAAATTACGGTAACTGGCAAACCAGCAAAAATGGTTTGGTCTGAACTTAGTAACTGGGCGTCGAATAAAGGGCCTCTGGCGATGAAAAGTGCAGTTATTGAATTTGTCAATGCATATCGCGGCAGTTCTGAAATTTCTGTTTTAATGCCAGAACTCATGCGTTCCCATATATTTTCGCCTTATGAACAAAAAGCACTTATTGAACTTGCAGGACCCAATCCTGGTTTATCAGAATTTCGGCCAGAAATCACACTTCGTCCAAAACCACTTATGCCCGTTACAACATCAAAACCAGAATTGGCATTATCTTTAAATCCAAAAACCGGAAGTTCGCTTTTACGTTCAGAATTTACTAATGATCCACGCGAGTCAATTTTTTTATTAAAAGAAAGAACACAAATTTCATTCAACCGGCCGAAAATGACTGAAGGACGACCACAAAAATTTGACATGCCTACTCTTCAATCACATTCAATGGTTTTTGATTCAAAAGCATCTCACGGTGAAGTTTTAATTCGTAATCTTGTTGAACATATGAAATCCCATAGTGCTGATCTTCCAAGATTTAAGGCTAAAACCGGACATGTAGTTAAGCGATTTAAAGCAAAAAAAACTCGGCCCAAAACTACTAAAGTTGCGGTAAAATTGAAGGTCAAAAACACCAAACAAACAAAAAAATCAAAATTATCTAGCAAAACTCAGCACAAAACTACAAAACTTCGAAAAAAACAAAAAACTTCCAAAAAATCAAGAAGGCGCTAAATTTTAAATCCTCCTCAGTACAATCTTTTCGTTTGTCCACTTGAATTTTTAGGGACATTGCTCCTGTAATCTAGCCCGGTCAAGGATGTCAGACTCTCACCGCGCTTTTGGAAAAAGCGCGCACTTGAAAGACGTTTCTTTCAAGGCGCAAATTGTTCGGTTCGCCGAACAATTACGCGATCAAAACTTATTGTTGCGAAACCCTTTCGGGGTTCGGGGGAAACCTATTTTTGTGCGAAGCACAAAAATTAGCAAAAAAGTTTTTCGGTCGCTTTTTTCCAAAAAGCGAGAGAACTCTGAATACCCGCGTTCAATGTACCTTTTTACTAAAAAGGTACACCCAAAAAGGTGGTGTAAAACGGTACGAACAAATCGCGGCAGGAGCGTTTTTTATTTATGCTATAAATTACAATCCTGTTGCTTCCATAACATCTGCAATTCTTCTCAATGCAACACTGAATGCTGCTGTGCGCATGTTTACCTTATGCTTAGCACTTTCTTCAAAAACATGTCCAAA
>JBDRIM010000005.1:0-46178 GCA_043816005.1 Microcaldota archaeon | reverse complement strand
CCTGTAGTGCAGATACCTGTTGTTCACCACTTGCTTGTGGCACATCTCTTACCTGTATCAATCGACCACCACCAGAACCACCAGTAGGTTGTGTTGGCATTGGTGGATTATGTGGAGAACAGGCTGGAGGAGCAGTATGCTGTCCAGGATATCAATGCAATCCCTATACTGCTCAGTGTACCTAGTAATTTTTTATTTTTTATATTTTTAATCTATTTACAATGGCCAATTGTACAAAGTTCAATAGTTCCTAAAATGTTGCCTTATGGGAGATTTAAAAAGAACCTTGGTTCTTTTTATTATTATGAATCAAATTTTTCCAGGTATTTTTCAATCAAACAGAACAATTTTCACTATCAATGCAGATAAAGGCAGAAGAGTTTACAACGAGAAATTCGTTCGTGAAGATGATAAAGAATACAGAGTGTGGGATCCATTCAGAAGCAAGCTTTGCGCTGCAATACGAAATGGACTAAAAAATTTTCCTTTTACTGCAGGTTCTAAACTTCTTTACTTAGGTGCTTCAACTGGCACTACTATTTCTCATCTTTCCGATATCATGGGACCGCAAGGTGAAATTTATTCAGTTGAAATTTCTGCCCAATGTCTTCGTTCTTTAATCACACTCTCAGAACGCAGGAATAATATAATTCCAATTCAAGGAGATGCAAGACAACCACAGGAATATTCTGATGTTGGAAAAGTCGATTCTCTTTATCAAGACGTTGCACAACCCGATCAAGCGGAACTTTTGATAAAAAATGCAAACATGTTTTTGAAAAAAGATGGGATTGCAATGCTCTGCATCAAGAGTCAAAGTATTGATGTTACTAAGGAACCAAAAATTGTTTTTGAGGAAGTTTTAGCTAAATTGGAAAAAGAATTTGATGTTGTTGAAAAAATAAAACTAGAACCATTTGACAAAGATCATCTTTTTATTGTTTTGAAATATCTTGGCTGAAGTTGACAGGGTTAAGCATTAGAATTGTTGTAAATTCAATCCTGTTTTCTCATCTTTTTCTCTTGTTATTTTTGTACTAATTGGTAGCAAGACAATTTCGCATGTTGGATAAATTTCAGCACTAATCAAATGGCCTGATTTTGTTGAAAAATCTTCCATTCCAATAGAAATGTGCAAGTGGATCATCGGTTCTTCATTAATTGTTACATTTCCATTCAGAGAAACAATTTCCAAAAGGCCTTCAAATTTTTTATTATCATATTTTTTTGTTTCTGTGTTCCAATGTCCAATTTCAACTTTTCTTGCAGCTCCAATGCCAGTAATAAGTGCACTTTGAACTCCTTCGTTTTTACAAATCCCTTTGAGTGTTTGGATTATCTCTTCGCCATCGTCAAGCCGTATAAGTATTTCTTTTCCTGTATTTTTGTAGAACATATTAATTCTCTATTAAAAGGAGGTTCAAAAGGATGTTTTTGAACTGCGATCCGTTCAAAACTGTCTTGAAAGCAAGGCTTTCAAGGACAACATTGGTTCCTTTTACACGAGTTCTTCTGCTTTAAACAATCTTTCACAAAAATGGCAGCGGTAGCCATCTTTATCAATTTTGAAATATTTTTGTCCACTTTCACCTGTAATGCAATTTGGATTTGGGCATTTTCCATAATCCTTAACTTCTTTTGGCATTACTACATTGTATTTTTTCTCTACTTTTCCGCCCTTCACAATATTTACTGTGGCACCTGGCGAAACCAGTGCAATCAAATTAGCCATTTCCTGTGAGACAATTTTCCCTTCTATCTTAACTATATCTTTTGTTTTCATCCTTTTACTTGGAACATTTAGTACAATAGCAACTCTGTGTGGATATTTTTCACCAATATCAAGGAGTTTCATCACTTTTCCTGCTTTTCCTGCCATTATATGATCAACAACAGTTCCCATTTCTATTTGATCTACCTGCATAATATCACCTTAAAGCATACTCCAAAACTGCTTGCCTTACCGGTATTCCGTAATGTGCTTGCTCAAAATATTTTGCTTGTTTCATCTGATCTATACTCACTTCTATTTCATTTATTTTTGGAAGAGGATGCAGTATTATTAGGTCTTCTTTTGCACCTTTCAAATTTTCTTTTTTAATTGTGAATTTTTCAGTTACTCGCTTTGCTTCATATGGATCTGCAAATCTTTCTTGCTGTATTCTACAGACGTAAAGAACATCTGCTTCAGAGTATTCAGGTTCATTTTTCACTTCAACATTGAATTTGAATGTTTTTTTCATTTCATCAATATAACTTTGTTCCATTTCCAGTCCAGGCGGGGAAACCATTGTTATATTTGCACCAAACATTGCAAGCCCATATACTAATGATCTCATTGTTCTTGCATATTTCAAATCACCGAGTAGTGTGACATTCAATCCCTCTATTCGTCCTTTTTCTTTTCTTATTGAAAAGAGGTCTATCAGTGTTTGTGTTGGGTGCTGGTTTGCTCCATCCCCTCCGTTTATCACTGGTTTGTCTACCGAATCTGCTGCCAATCTTGTTGATCCTTCTTTTGGATGCCTGATTGCCATCACATCAGCATATCCTGACACTGTCTTAATAGTGTCGATATAACTTTCACCTTTTTTCAATGAACTTGTCTCTGGTATAAAGTCGATATATCCCATATTATTTCGTAGTGCAGCGGACTGGAATGACAATTTTGTTCTTGTCGATGGTTCAAAGAATAAACTTGCTAAAATTTTGCCTTTTAAGTCGATTTTTTTTCCTTTCAAAACTTCTTCCGCAACATCCAAAATCTTATCTATGTCTTTTTTGTCAAGGTCTCTTATTGAAATTAGGTCCATACTAGCACCTCTCTTTTGTTATTACTGACTATAAACTATAAAATGGGTTCGGTTTGGGTTTAGCAATGTTTATAAACCTAAAATTGCTCTATTGACACATGAACAGGTATATCATTTTTCTGGCTATTCTGTTATTTGTTTCGAGTTTGCATGCTGATGGATATTTTGCTACGTGCGGCACTATCACCGAGAGTATAAATAGTCTTACTACTGATATTGATGCAACTGGTTATGAGATATGTTTCAATATGTCCGCTGGGATGTACTTGAATATGGCAGGTTTCACAATTTCAAATGCCAACAATAGTGATACCTCAATTGCAATATATGTTAATTCTTCTGCTGGTCACACTATTATTAATGGTAATATAAACAACAGTCGCTATGGTGTCTATGTTAACAATACTGCATCCACCCTCACTCTTGACAATATTTCTTTCACTAATTTTAACGAAAGCTACTCTTACGGCATTTATCTAAACAATGTTACGCCTGCTGCTACCTGCGCACTTTCAAATTTAGCATTCACAAATTTTACTGCATCAAGTACAAATGGGGTATACGCAAATAATGTCTCAAATTGTGCATTCACTAATTTATCTTTCACCAACTACAATTATTCTAATTCATATGGTTTTTATGGAAATAACATGACTAATACAAATTCAACAAATCTTACATTTACACTGGGTGCTGGCGGTTATTTCCTCACTGGTTACTCAAATCAAAATAAAATAACAAATTCATCTGCACAGCAAGTTTATGCTGGTTTTGTAAATGATATAAACACAAACGGTACTACTTTCTTCAATAACACCGTAAACAATTCTGATGTTGGTTTCAGTATAAATGGTAATTTTACTAACTTTTCTAGAAACACAGCTACCTATTCACATATTGGTCTTTATCTGAGAGATGGAGTTAATCAAACATTAACCTTCACTAACCTAACTAATAATTATCAAAATGCTCATCTTGGTTCTGACCTATGGGTAAGGAATAATAATCTAGATATTGACACGTCCAATACAGTTGACGGTGAAACTCTTTACTATGATGACGATTGTCAATCAACCATGTCCTTTACTTCTGGTGTGGGGGTAATTTGGCTTTTCAACTGCAATAAGAATGTAACAATTGCTAATATGTCTTTTGAATATGAATCCTTACCAATCTTCTTTTTCAATCAAACTGGTAATGTAACAATCCACAATGTAACCATCAACAATTCAGCTGCAGAAGTTCTTTCCTATATAGACGGCGAAGCTAGCGATATCACTAATTACCTTTCTTATCCTCCTTCGCAAACTGCATTCACTATAACAAATTCTGTTATTGGTAATTATCTCTATACTTCTGATGCTGGTGCTGGTATCTTTCTTGCTGGGTTAGGGGATAATGTTACTCTTAATCTCTCTAATAATAAAATTCAATCTAATTACCAAGGTTTGTATATTACAGGTGCATTTGGTTCAAGTTCAACAGTAAGAAACAATACATTCTATAATAATTTTCGTAGATCTGTACAGGTTCATGATTCAAGTGATTTTGTTTTTGATATGAATAATCTTACTTATGATGGAACCGCCAGTTCTCTTCCATCGACAATGGATGACAGACCAACTGAAATTCGTTTTGCATCATCATCACTTGGTTATCTTTATACTCCGGTCTCAGTCGCTTCTCCAACCTTTGATTGTAAGGAAGATGAATACATATACCGATCAACTGATGTTTATGGTTTCTATCTTTCGGGTCAATCTAATAACCTTTCACGATTTTCTATAACGAATACGAATGTAACAGGCATATCAATTGCTTATCTTACTGACTATGTATTAGATAGTAATTTTACAAATCTTGTGATAACGGGTGCAAATGAAAGTATCTATATATCTGATTCTACAAATATTACATTAACCAACATAACTAGCTATACAAATCCATCGCAAAATATAAGTTATCCACAATGTCAGCACTATTATGATCTTAGACTCTTGAATTCAACATCTGGAGTTATGCTGGACCGTCTTTCGCTTAATGGCACCGTAATCTCAGCCAACCTTTCAAACATTGTCTATGATTATAATCTTATATTTGATGCAGAAAATTTGATTTCTACTGCTCCAACTGGGAGTTGGACTGGTGAAAGTGCAAACATATCATTCTATGATGTTCTATCTAACCAAACATCGTCAGGTACAAAAAACACAACAATTCCAATAAACTTTACAATGTATTACAATTCGTCTGGCCTTACAGAAGCATCTATTGTACCATATGAATGGAATGGCTCTGATTGGATTGATCTTACGAACAATGCAACTCAGAACGAAAGTGCAGATAGTTTTAATTTCTCACTTCTTAGTGTGCACAGTACATATTCCTATTTTGCTGAAGCAGCTGCTGAGGCTGATGTTACCGATGATGATAATGGTAAGACTTATGATACACCCTCATTGTCTATCGAAGTCACTAGTTCATGCGATGAAAATGTTATCACTGTGACAAGTGGTGGAGATCCAGTTTCTGGGGTTAGAGTTGTTTTGACAAGTGTATCTACCTATCCAAACACTTACTCGTATATCTCCTACTATTCAGGAAATCTAAATTCTGAAAATAGTCTTACTGCCTCATCAGCATATCCAAATTCTGAGAATTATATTACAACTAATTATCCAAACTCTGAAAGTTACCTACCAGACACATCACCAAATATGAATTCTGAGAATTACATCATAGATAATTCCGTCAATCTAAACACTGAAAACAATCCAACAGACTCAGCATATCCAAATTCCGAAAACAGTCTAACGGCAGACTATCCTAACTCTGAAAATAGTCTTACTAACACCCAACTAACGGATAACAAATATGAGCAATATACTCCAAGATTTGTTGATGGTATAATAGATTTGGGTACAACTGATAGCAACGGTAGAATAAAATTTGATGGATGTGGCCAGGAACTTCAAGTTTATGCTGGTAAATCTGGTTATCTTTCTGATTCAACAACTTTCTTGGAAGAAGATTGTGATGAATGTGTTACTACAGTAACATACGAATGTGTTACTGATATTGATTGTCCTGAAAATCAAAAATGTTCTAATAATCAATGTGTTCCTGTGCCATGTGCTTGTGGTTTCGTAACTACTCATCAATGCATTGAATACCAGTGCTGTTCTGATAGCATGTGTGGTACTAACGAAGTGTGTACTGAACACGTATGTACTCAGAAAACAAAACCAGGATGTACTATCGATACTGATTGTGCTGATGATTCAATTTGTGTTGATGGTTCATGCAAACCTCTTGTTGGTTGTGGTGAAATAAAAAATCACACAATTACACTATACCAATGCGGTCCTGAAGAAGGATGCCCCATTTGTCCTATCGGTGATTGTATCAACAATATTTGTTTTATTGGTGATGTAATTTGCGAATCAGGTAAAGTAGGCGAAGAGAAGAACTGTGATTTCACACAAGACCAAACACCATGTTCTTTCTGTGATTATCAGTTAACTGATCCAACTGGCAAAGTAACCACTGGTAAAACAGATCAGGACGGCAAACTTGGTGTGCCACTTATCAATGAAGGTATCTACCAAGTTGCTTTACTTAAAGATGGTCAGGTGATAAAGACAACCAATCTTGTTGCTCTGGCAAAATCACCAGGTGGTGAACCAGGTAAGCAAGTTCTGGCTGATATAGTTAACTTTATCTGGATTCCAATAGTGCTTTTATTAGTTGGTGTATTCGCTTACATCGTTCTTGGTCACATGGCTAAGAAACCTACTAAAAAGTAATTTTTTATTTTTCTGTTGATTTTCATGACTGGTAAACTAATTGTTTTTGAAGGTATTGATGGCTGTGGTAAGGACACTCAGATTAGTTTGCTCAAAGAGAAACTCAATGCGGTTGTAATGAAATATCCTACAAAAAACAATAAAATTCTGAATGACTATTTAGAGAAAAAAATCTCAATCGAACCAAAAGAACTATTCATGCTTTTTCTTTCAGATATTCTGGAAGACCAAAAAAACATAAAAAAAGCACTCACTGAAAACAAATACGTTATTCTCGATAGGTATGTACTTTCTACAATTGCATATGAGCTTGATAGTTTTTCCTATACGGAAGCTAAAAAGCTTGTTGAAGGAAAATTTCTAAAACCAGATATGGTGGTTTTGCTTGACATTGATGAAAAAACTTCACAAGCCAGAAAATCACAGCAAAAAAAGCTTGATAGATATGAAGAAAATGCGTTTTACCTCAGTAAAGTGCGTTCTGCCTTCCTAAAACTCTTTGAAGAAAGATTTTTAACACCAAGTTGGCATAAAATTGATGCTCGAAAAGACATAGTCTCAGTGCAAGCTGATATAATGCAATGTTTACAATAAATCTCGTTCTGTGTGTCCCGTTTATCTGCGGAAATACGGTGTCGAATATTATTTATAAACGGTCGTTGTGTCATTTATTTTGGTTAGTATGAATAAGGAGAAGCTTGCAGAAATATTAGGGATATTTCTTGGTGACGGCAGTATCTATGCTAATGAACAACATGGTGTTGTGCAAATTGTCGTTACTGGTCACTTAAAACACGATTTCAACTATTTGGTCCATTATGTGAAACCATTGTTAGAAACGACCTTATCTGCAAAATTTAAAATAAAAAGACACTGGCTGAACGCAGTACAAATATATAGTCAAACTAAAAGTACTGCTTCAAAACTTAATGAACTGGGCTTTCCAACTGGAAATAAGGTCGTAAATAATGTGGAAATCCCCTCATGGGTTTTTGGTTCTAAAAAATATCTACGGGCGTGTATTCGGGGCTTAATTGATACTGACGGTTCTGTATGCCCCATTACCGGGAGGGACTATCCCTACATATGGTTCAAGTGCAGAATTCCAAAACTGAGAGAATCTTTTTCTAAAGCCATGGGGGTGTTAAACTATAAAATAGCCGCCTGGTCTATTAGGAAAGATGAGGTTGGCCAGACCTATATTGGCCAGAAATCTCTTATCTATCGATATTATAAAGAAATCGGCTTTAGAAATACATACCATAAAAATAGGTTTATTTCGCTCCGTTCGTCTAGACCGGTCAATCACTGACAATTTTATATTGTAAGTGGGCTACGGATAGTGGACTTTCACTCCATCGACCAGGGTTCAAATCCCTGACGGAGCATTTTTTGTTTTGGTATCCAAAACAACGAGCCGAAGGCGAGTTCAACAACAAAAATCGCGAAGCGATCAGTTAACTAAAAAAAGAATAGCATTAATAAGTACTACTGTAATATTGTTACAATAAACAGAAAATTCTGATTTTAGTTATTGTAATCTATTCTCCCTAAAAAAGAGTATCGAAAATAATCGAAATCAGATTTTTCGAAGAGTTAAAACTCATTCGAAAAATTCTCACGAAATCAGATGCTGATTTCATGATCGATTTTCTTTAAGGGTGAATTAAAAAAATGAAATTTAATGAAATGAATATAAGTAGAAGGACAATTGAAGCTTTGAATGAAATTGGTTATGAAAATCCAACTGAAGTACAGGAAAAAACAATTCCATTTATTCTTCAAGGGGAATCAGTTGTAGTTAGAAGCCAAACCGGAACAGGTAAAACTGCTGCATTTGGCATTGGTTTAATCGAAGTCATATGTAAGGACAAGACCAAGAAATGTCTTATCCTTGCACCAACAAGAGAGCTTGCAGTTCAGATTACCACTGAAATACGATCGATTGCAAAAAACCATCGTCTGAGTGTTTTTGCCGTTTATGGTGGTGCTGGTATGGGACATCAAATTTCTGCATTGAGACGCGGATATGATATTGTAGTAGCAACTCCAGGTCGTTTGTTGGATCATGTTCAACGCGGAACCATAAAACTTTCCACAATAAATTGCATTGTTCTTGATGAAGCAGATAGGATGCTTGATATGGGCTTCAAACCTGATATCGACCGTATACTAAAACAAATAAATCCAGAACGGCAGATTATGCTTTTTTCAGCAACTTTGGAACCTGCAATAAGAAAGATTATTCAGGATTATATAAAAACGCCTGAAATTATCGAAATAGGTCCTGTTGGCAAAGTTGACAAAATCGATGAGGAATTCATAAAATTAAGCAGAGCAGAAAAACTTGACCGGCTTAAACAAATTCTTACAAGCGAACCAAATTCAAGAACACTTGTTTTTGTTGCTTCAAAATGGCAAGTTGAAGCAGTTTGCCACAAATTAAATCGTGAGGGCGTAGAAGCAAAATACTTACATGGTGGAAAAAGCCAAACCCAACGTGAACGGACTCTACGTGAATTTCAAGAAGGTAGATTCAGAATACTTATAGCAACTGATGTTGCAGCTAGGGGGTTGCACGTGGAAGATATTTCACATGTAATCAACTATGACCAAGCAGATAGTAGTGAGATGCATACTCATCGTATTGGCAGAACTGGTCGTATGGGTAAGGGTGGCAGAGCGATAACATTTGTAGAAACTGACCCACTTCCAAAGCGAAGGGGTGGAAACCGATCAAGTTCTAGTAATCGTTCTAATTTTGGCAACCGAAACCCGAGAAATTCTAGTAATCATGATTCAAGTGGTAATCGTGGTGGTTCAGGTCATTCAAATGATCGTTATCCAAGATCAACTCGTGATGATACACGAAGGAATAGGCCAAGAGATAGAAGAAATAGACGTTATTAATTTTTATTCTTATTTTTAGTCAAATCACAACTTAATTTTAAACTATCTACGTATCTATCTATCCTATGTGTGCCGAACGTCGTGTTGAACCACAACCAAAAGTAAAATATCCAGATTCCTGGGTTTATGTTTCAACACCACAACAGGCAAGGACATATCTCACTGCACTTATAGACTCTCCAATTGATGCAGTGAGGGTACAATCAAGTGTTGGTAGAGATAGACTTCAAGATATTTTTGATCGTTCCTATCAAATGCCACAGTCACATACAAGCGATGCTATGGAAATATTACGTCGGTCATTGCCTCAAGAACAACGAGAGTTAATTGAAAAATTTCCACCTTATTTTATTATTGCACCGAGGGACTTTTTCCTTGCTTTGGGAAAAGTAGAACCATGTTCAAAATCCGGAGTTCATGCGTTCTATTCAAATACTGATGGAACTTTTCCAGGTGTGCTGTTCGATAGAAGAAGCAATGTTGTTTTTATTCGTGAAGATGAACATACTGAAACGCGAAAAGAGCATCCCACCTCTTTCACTAAGGAACTGGTTCACGAATCCCTTCATTATATCTCTGCAACCTCAAGAAAATCAGAGATAACTCATTTTCTCGATGAAGGCATGACTGAATTTCTTACAGTTAAATCAACAGGAACTGCACTTACACTGGAAAATTCTTTTGGAGTATATCCTATGGGAGTAATGACAATATCTGTTTTCGAACAGCTTGTTGGTTATGATGAAATACAAAAAGCATATCTTTCAGGTGACACATCTAAAATTAGAGCTAAGGTTGATTCGATTATGGGTGTGGGAACATTCGATATACTAACTGCTGATATAGATGGCAATGAAAAAGCAAGACTTCGTGAATGGCCAAAAAGAAATGATCTGTTGGTAGATTTGATGATAAGCGCAGATATTGATCCTGGAAAGGTTGCAAAAGAATTGCGAGAACTTGGAAAAGCTTATTTGCCAGTTATAAAACCAGGTGGGAAAAAAGAAGTTGCCAATTGTTCTGAAATGGTTTGGAAGAGGAGAACTGGTTAATTAAAAAACCAAAACTTATTTATATTTTTTCTCTGAAGGAAAAGTATGAAACTTTATCTTCTTGGTGCTGTGTTAGTCATTTTATTTCTATATGGTTGTGTTAATCTTTGTAACCAGCCTCCTGTGATAATTAATAATTGTACAAACCAACCAGTTCAACCATGTAACTGTCCTGAGCAAAATTGTTCATCAATTCAACAAAATGATACGCCAACTCAACCACAAAACATTTCACCAACCCAGTCACCCCAGTCCCCATTATCGTCACTTATGAGTGCACCAGCAAACTATCCCCTACTAACTGTACCAACAAAAACATATGTCGATGATGTTAGAGTAATTGATTTAGCAACATACGAAGCACCAATTGGTCGTGCACTTGTAGTTGGAAGTGAATATGAAATAATTGCTGAAAATAACCAACCATTCACTGATTATGTTCAATTTACTGTTTATGTTGATAACGAGCCTATCGAATCATTTAATGCAACCTGTCCAGAAAACTGTGCAAGTCCAACAATGTACTCGGTTCCATTATTTATCCTCGAAGGCGAGTACAATGAAATTAAGGTCACTGTTGAAGATGGTGCTGGGTTAATTGGAGAAAGTATGGTTTATGCATATGCATTGTCTGAAAGTGATGCATACTATCTTGCAGAAACTTGCAGCTTATCAGCTGAGGTAGGTGATCTATGTGGTGAAGTTGACAGTGGTGTGCTTACATTTTACGGTAGTACTATCTCAGACGGCTGGGCCCATGACTCGAACCCAGTTCCATATAATCTGAATAATAATTATAGCGATTTATGTGATGAGGTAAATTCTGGCGGTGGTTTAGGTACTGGGTTCTTTGCACAAACACGTTGCAGGTACAGACAAAATTTCTGCTCAAGTTTCACTCCCGTACCAGATCAACAATCATGTACCTGTAATTGTACTGCTTCAGTGACCAGCGTTACTGTGACTCCAGAAATAAATATTGACTTCCCAGATTGGACCAATTATGATTCAGGAACAACATGTGAAAAACAACATTGGGATACATTCCTTCAAAATACTAAAACACACGAGGAAGGTCATGCCTTACGTTGTCAGGATACATCAAACAGTATCAAAGCTGGTGCACTCCCATTAACAAATCAAGCAACAGGTGCAACTTGTCAGGCTGCTTGTGATGCAGCATTTGAAAAACTCAAAACAGATGTTCAGACCGAGCTTACAAATGAAATTAATGCATTAAATGCAGAAAATGCGCTTTATGATAGCACTACTGGACATGGAACCACTCAGGGTGCGGTTTTAGACTGTGGTGCATGCTGATTTTGAAACATAATCTCAAAAAGTATGCTTTCATCCACATTAGAGTGAAAACATGAATGAATACGAGGAAAAGCTCAAACACTACATTAATCTACATAATATCAAAGCAGAACACCTCAGTTTCAAAGAGTCTTGTCATTCTGTTAAGGAAGCAGCAGAAGTTGTAAATGCACAACCAACTGATTTTATCAAAAGTATTTGTACTGTTGATCAAAATGGGAATTTTTTTGTTGGCATTGTGAAAGGAGAAGATAAGGTTGATATTTCTAAGATCCAAAATTTTGCTAAATTAAAACTCCGCATTGCAAAACCAGACGAAATGCTTGAAAAAACAGGATATCCTTGTGGAGGTACACCACCATTTGGTTTTACTGCTATTTTTCTAATTGATCAAAGAGTTATGGAAAAAGAATTTGTTTACGGCGGTGGCGGTTCACAAACTGCTCTTTTGAAAATTTCTACAAAAGAATTGCAAAAAGCAAATCATGGGCAGATTGTGGAAATAAAGAAACTGTTTTAATCGTTATTTATTTAAACTGTACGTACCACTAATTACAACATGCGTTCATTAGCCCCCAGATCTTTTCCTATGTCACTCCCAGTGCACACTCCACCTGCTACCATCCAATCTGATCCATTTCTTGGAAGAGTTTTAGTTGATAGATATGATATTTGTGCTTTAGCCGGAAAAGGAAGCTATGGAAATGTTTATCGTGCTAGAGACAAAGCTCGCGAAGTTGATGTTGCAGTCAAGGTCTTGCTTCCTTGGTTGGTTACAAACCAAGAGGCACTTATTGTTTTTTCTAATGAACAGCATTTTAGTGCACAAGTTCATCATCCACAAATCGTCCCTCTTTTGGATGTAGGTCGGGATTTAGGAACTAGATTTATGGTATTTGATTATTATAACCCGCGTACACTCCAAGATTTTTTAGATTCTACACATTTTATACCAATTCGAGCTGTTCGTAATATCGGAATCCAGCTGATGAAAGTACTAATTGCTTGTCATGAAGCAGATATTGAGCATAGAGATATCAAACCCGCTAATTTATTATATGATCAAGCTGTTCTACGTTTAATTGATTTTGGAATTGCAAGGTCATTATCCGATCCAGCGAGTTCAGAAATCTCATCACTAGGTACTAAAGATTATTCTTCTCCAGAAAGGCTTAGAGGTTCTGTTGGTTTTGGTTATACCTCAGACATCTATTCTGTCGGTGTAATCTTATACCAACTTATCACTGGCACTTTACCACGTTCATATTTTTCTCTTGGTGTAGTTCCAATATCTAGGCGATTTCCTTCTCTAAAAGTTCATCCTGATTTAGAAAATGTAGTCGTGACTGCTTTAGACAGTGATCCGAATAAACGTTTCCAAAGTATGAGGGAAATGCTTGATGCGTTTCTTGCATGTGATTGTTGGCCTCCAGAACCAGTTTCTACTCCACTTAGTAGAAAAGATAAATATATTTTGGCTGGTGTTGGAGCTGTATTATCAGGAACTTTTATTGCGACTATAACAGCTGCTATACTCTTATCTAACCAACCACAAAAACATACATCTAATCCGCCTTCAAGAATTATTCCAGTACCATTTACAACTACTGTACCTGAGTATAACCAGCCACAAAAGTTGTATACATCTATTCAACCTTCAAAAAATACCCCAGTACAATCTACGACAGCTGTACATGACTAATTCCATAATTAAAATCTAATGAAAAGTGGGCTTCAGTTTGAACGGCAATCCGTTCAAAACAGCCCATTTTTGTGAAGCGAAAATTAACTAGTCCGTTTTTGGTCCATTACATTGTTCAGAACAATGGGGTACAGAGAACGTGGTTCTCTATTGTTTTTCATAAAAAAAGAACATGGGCTTCCGCTTGAAAGCTGCGCTTTCAAGATCACCAGCCTTTCCTAAGGACTATCTGCCATCTGTGTGTTTTGCATTTTTCGAGCGGAGCGAGAAAAATTAGCAAAACAAAAGTGGGCTTCCCGGTTTGCCATGGCAAATATGCAAGGAGCCATCACCATCCACTCAATCCTGTATCTTACAAGCACGGCACAATAGGTTTAGGGCTGCTTCTTCCGATCTGACCCGGTTCACATATTATCCCGCCATATAAGGCAGGACGTCAACGCTTAAGGTAATGGGCATGAATATCTGACAAAACGCCCCGGGCATTCGATCCGTCTAAGAGGATTTACGGCGCGGGAGCCCCTAATTCCCATCTAGCCCATTTTTTATTTGTTAAATAATGTTTTTAATATGGATGAAATGGTCTAAGAAAAGGCTTGATAAAAAAGACTCTGATAATTGCCTTACCATTTACATTTTTCCTTCGATTTTATATCCTAGTTCTATTAGCTTATCAGCTATGCTCTCTGCATTTCCCACTACATCTATCCTCTCAGGTGCATTTTTTGCACTATGTATTATACTGTAACCTCCACTAACTTTCCAAAATGATTTGATTTTTTCTTTTGGAATAATAAATCTGTATACACCACTTTTGATTACCACTGCGTTGTCATATATATCTATCCCACTAAAAAACCCTGCTGAGGAAAAGTAAAATGGAAGCTTCAATACCTTAACCTTATCTCTTTCTATTTCTTCGAATTTCATCCCTCTGAATTCATCCAATCTTAGATATCTAACATCTGCTAGTTGTATATATGGGGATTTTGTAAATGCTGTAGTTTTATTCTCTATTAATTTCTCTGGTTGGTTTCCAAAATAAACATGAGATATGCCTCCTCCCATCAGATCCCACCACGTGTTTATTCCATAATTTGATCCAAATGGGACAATTATGGATTTTTCTGTGAGTGCATGCATTCTCTTTGAATTACCGGGACTAGTAAAAGCGACTACACATAGCCTGTTCTGTTTTTGGTAATAAATCCACACTAGAGATGGCCCTAACCTCTTCCATTCAACAACTCCAATTATATCTTTTTTTGGTATTTGTATCTTTTGTTTATTATATACCTCCAGTGTTATCTGGTTTTCTTCGGTCTTTACAGCTCCAATAGTTATACTTACCTTTCCTGCCGACACTGTATCTACGTCGATTAAATCTATAATCCGATCCTCAGTAAGTCCTCTAATCAACAAACCAAAAATAAGCATTAAGACTGCTAAAACTATTACTACTACTATCATTATGCCGAATATAACAACCAGAGCATACAGAATTAACGCTATGATCGCAACAGTGCTATCAACTACCATTAGTTAGGTAAATGTTTTGAATGTTTATAATATCTTCTAGTGTAATTAAACTGCATACCTTACTCTTTTTTCAACCGCTTTAACTCGTACTAATACCTCTTCAGCCCTGTCATATTCGTGATAAGCTGACAAAAAAGATTCGTTTGCGATTTTGTTATTTCCAAACGATCGAAGCATAGTGAAAACATCAACTGCTTTATCCTCAATATCTTTAGAAATATAACCCAAACCAAAATCAATTACTATCAACTCATCATTCTTGGTTTTAATCAAATTGGCAGGAGTATAATCACCATGAATGATGTCTGCCATATGAAGCTTAGCAAGCAAAATTCCAGTTTCTCTAGCTTCTTTTTTATCCATTTTCGGTCGCTTACCATCAACATAAGACATTGTAATGTTAAATTCGTCAACTTGAAGAACAGTTGGACATTTTACACCTGCTAACTTTGCTTTATTCAAAAGTTTGGCTTCATTTCTTGTTCTTTCAATTCTGAGCTTGCGGTCAAGTTCTTTAACACGATAATTTTTTGGAATTCTACTCTTTAATACGGCAGGACGACTAATAATTTTTGTTTTAGTGACGGTTGCTTCGGCTCCTCTCATTTTTTCACCTGGAAGAATAATTTTGAAAGAATCAACAATATCAACAGCATGATCCCCCACCCTATTACAATCCCTGGTTGAATCAATATACTTCCTAAAATTAACAGAACAAACACAAACCCAATCCATATCAATTTATTCCATGCAAAAACCTTGCTGCCGTCAAGGGGAAAGGCCGGGATCATATTGAAAAGTGCAAGTATAAGGTTCATGGCAGCTCCAAATTGCCAGACACTAAGTGCACCAAACATTATCCCAAATCCGCTGAAACTGTTACCCCATGGTGTAAGAAAGCTATAATACTGAGTTATGGGTGCAAATTTTTGCATTAATATGAAAAATAACAAAAGAAAAATATTGAGTACTGGACCGGCAAGCGAGATTATCCCATTTTGTTTTCGTGTTATTTTTTCTGCATATATATAAACTGCACCAGGAGCTGCAAAAAGAACTCCAATAACTGACATTACAAGCATGAAAACTATGCCCTGTAACCACATGCGAAATCGTGCTTGGGCACCATAATGAATTGCAACGAGTTTGTGAGCCATTTCATGAAGGATAAACCCACTTCCCATAGTAACTAAAATCGGCATTAGAAACATTATGAATTCTTTTGGGCTAGAAAACATACCGTCAAGACCTGCAAAAACAAGTGCCATGGCTACGGTTATGGCAAGAACACTAATCACTATTTGTATTGCTTCATCCGTTCCTATAAGAGTATGCACTTCATTCCACCAATTTTTCTTCGTAAAGAAGGCGAATTTTAGCCGGGCCTACCAGACCTATATAGCTTTCAACGATTCCAACTACTTCCCCACCATTATCTAATAATATTTTTATCTGCTCATTTTTTCTTGCTGGTGCAGTAGCTCTTCCAAATCTTCCAAGAAGTCCATTTATCCCGCCGCCATTAACTACAGATACGGGATCTCCTGTTTTTACTCCACGAACTTCAGGATAAACAAATGTAATTACTATTGACAAAACAATTCCAAGTGCCATCATCTTCAGTGCACCAATCAATGTTGCATCTGGCGTAAGGGCAAACACAAGCAATGTGGTACATAAAGAAATCAACATTAATTTGAAAAATAAACTCAATCTTATTTGATCACCTGTACATTGTAACTGAAGACATCTTGAATCTTTGTACACTTTCAATATCCTCTTTTTTTATACTTGGCATTATTGCCTTAAATGATAGTTCGAAATGTCTAGCAGCAACTTTTTTCGATCCTTCTCTTATAGCTGCCATTCCTGCTTCTCTTGTAATATTATTTATATCTGCACCAGTATATCCTTCTGTAAGTTTAGCTAATTCTTTGAGATTAACCTCTTTATCCAATGGCATTTTTACTGTGGAAATTTTGAATATCTCAAGTCTGGCACTTTCATCAGGAGTAACAATTTCTATAAGTCTATCAAAACGACCTGCACGTAATAATGCTGGGTCTAACATGTCCGGTCTGTTTGTTGCTGCAATAACAACAACATGTTTCAAACTTCTAAGGCCATCCATTTCAGTAAGTAAAGTATTTACTATTCTTTCAGTAACCATAACCCCAGCCTCACCACTCCCGGTTCTTCTACTGGCTATGGCATCAATCTCATCAATAAATAATACGCATGGTGCTGACATTCTTGCTTTTTTGAATAACTCTCTCACTGCTTTTTCCGATTCTCCAACATATTTTGTTAATACCTGTGCAGCACTTATCGAAATGAAATTTGCTTCACTTTCATTTGCAACTGCTTTTGCAAGAAGAGTTTTTCCAGTACCTGGAGGTCCCCAAAGTAAAATCCCCTTCACTGGCCGTATTCCCATTTTTTCAAATACTTCTGGTTTTTTAAGTGGCAATTCAACTGCTTCTTGTATCTCTTTTTTTATCTGATTTAGGCCCCCTATATCGGCCCACTTTACTGAAGGTCTTTCAACATAAACTTCACGTAATGCTGACGGCTGAATTTCGTGCATTGCATTTAGAAAATCATCTCTTTTCACTATTATAGTCTCAAGGAGTTCTGGTGACAAAGTTTCTTCTTCTATATGAATAAGTGGCAAAATTCTTCTCATAGCTTTGATGGCTGCCTCTTTTGTTAGCAAAGACAAATCAGCACCTGTATAGCCATGTGTTATTGCAGCCACTTCAGCCAATCCTACATCCTTATCAAGAGGCATGTTTCTTGTATGGATATTCAATATCTCCCGTCGACCATTTCTATCAGGTACGCCTATTTCAATTTCACGATCAAATCTTCCTGGTCTTCTTAATGCCTGGTCTATTGAATCTGGCCTGTTTGTTGCACCTATAACAATTACCTCTCCTCTTGCTTTGAGACCATCCATTATTGTCAAAAGCTGTGAAACCATCCTCTTTTCAACTTCACCGGTAACTTCTTCACGCTTTGGTGCAATGGCATCAATTTCGTCGATGAAAATAATCGAAGGTCCGTTTTCCTGGGCTTCTGCAAATAATTTTCTTAATCTTTCTTCGCTTTCTCCTACAAATTTACTTATAATCTCAGGCCCACCAACATAAAAAAAGTTAGCATCGGATTCATTTGCAACTGATTTTGCAAGAAGAGTTTTTCCAGTACCTGGGGCACCATAAAGAAGGATACCTTTTGGAGGATCTATTCCCAATCTTTCAAAAATTTCAGGATGCCTGAGTGGGAGTTCAATCATTTCGCGGACTTTTTGGATTGTTTCCTTCATTCCGCCAACGTCATCATAAGTAATATTAGGAACATTTTTGATTTCTTTTATGGGTTCTTTATTTATCTTGACTTCAGTGTCTTCAGTTACCATTACTGGTCCTTGTGGCAATACCTGAGCAACTACAAGAGGTATTGAAGTTCCAAAAATTCCAACTGGTAGAAGATTGCCTTTTAACAACGCCTTTCCTATAAGTCTTTTCTTTACATACTGGTCAAATCCTACTGAATATCTTACTGGTTCTTGCGGTGCAAGGACAATTTTCTTTGCAACTTTTGTCTGTACTTGTTCTACTCTGACTTTTTCCCCAAGTCCAACTCCAACATTTTGACGAAGGATACCATCCATTCTTATCATATCAACTCCTTCATCATCTGGGTGTGCTTGCCATACTATTGCAAGGGCTGATTTTTTTCCAACTAACTTGATTATGTCTCCTGTCGATACACTAAGCTCATTTTTTGCTTTTGAATCGATTCTTGCAATTCCTCTTCCAATATCATTCTGAAAAGCTTCAGCTACTTTAAGCATGGTTGCTGCCATCTGCTGTCACCTCATAACTCCACGAATTGTTCATGTTTTGTAAATTTACAACTCTAAGAGATTTGTCCATCTTTTTCCTTTATCGCAACTTTAGTATTTAATATTGATCTTTCTTTAAGTTCGGTGATTGTTGAAAGTTTTACATCGTCTGCAACTTGGACATTGAAAAATCTCATTGCATTTTCTCTATCTAATGTTACCTTCCTTTCTCCTACTTCTACATGCAATTTTTCATCCACACATTCGATTTTTTTTACCTCACCCATAAGCATATTTTTGACTCGCCTGATTAGTAGTCTAGCCCCATCATTAATCTCAATATTGCTATTTTTTACAACTGCACCCTCGATTATAGTTTCATCATTTAATTCGATTTTATTAGCTCTTCCAATCCCTTCAAAAATAACGCATCTCCTCTCTATTTTTCCATCTGAAATCATGAATGAAAATCCAGGTGTTGATCTCCCATCAACTATGAATTTATCATGGCCTTCTATTGTGCTTATTATCCCTCTAAGATGAACTACATCACCTTCGTTTATATCTGAAAGATCGGAAAAACCTGCTTTATTTACCACTTCTATTGAACCACTGTATCCGAGATGAAGTTCGCCATTCCTTTCATATGTTCCTTTAACATTTATCTCATCTCTAATCCGTAATCCTTTTACTAAGTCAACATCATCATTCCACAAAACAAGAGGTTTGGTTGTTGTTTCATCTTCCACTTCTATCACTCGTGATCGTTTCCCGGAAGAGTATTCGGCAACCTGCCAGATCTTTTTAATATGGGCACTGAATCGTATTTTTCTCTCATTTTTAGGTATCTCAGCCAACTTACAGTTTTTTTCCTCTTCTTTTAGTAATCCACGTTCTTTTGCAATAAGTCTCATTGCAACTTCTCGTGTGAGCAATCCGTGGAAGGAGTTGATCTTCTCTTTAATTGTTTTCTCGAGTTCGTCTTCAGAGATCGATTCTCGGAGTTTGCTCTCTAAGTCCATACAATATTATCTCAGGTAAGCGATTTAAACGTACACTTACTTATTTACTACATGCATTGCATGACTAATCTGGAATACTCTTTCTTAGTTGATGAACTTTCACCAAAAATTACTGGTAAGCATTTTAATCGCATAAAGAAACTCAACGACGGAATTTATCGGATGAAAATAGCCAATTATGAGATTCTATGTGAACTTGGCGTACGGATACATCTTACTAAGTACATCGAGCAAACAAGCGAAACTGATAAATTTACTGAGAAAGTTGCCAAAGAACTTGATAATGCAAAATTATTAGCCATAACTCAAGTAAATCACGATCGTATTGTTCTATTTGATTTTGATAAAGCACAGCTTATCTTTGAAATGTTTAGCGATGGTAATGCTATTTTGATTAGGGATGGAAAAACTATCGCTGCAGTAAAATACCAATCCTGGACTGGTCGTGAAATCAAATCTGGTTCGCAATATTCACCACCAAAAAATATCCCAACGTCAGGACTTGAGCTTTCAGACCGGTATGTAATTGTCTCATTGATGAAGCTTCCATTAGGGAAAGATTACGTGATAGAAGCACTATCGCGGGCAAAAATAGATGAGAAAAAACAAGGAAATCAAATAGATAGTAGTGAAAAAAAGAAACTCGAGTACGAACTAGAAAAGATAAAAAAAGAAACAACGCCACTTTTGTTCGTAGACGGTTCAAAGATCATCGACTATGGTCTAACTCCTATGTCGAAATACTCTACATTCACTATTCAGGAATCTCAAACACTAAGTGACGCCGCAGATGAATATTATTCAAAAGCTGAAAAACTAAATCCGAAACTCGAAAAACTTCTTTCCAGACTAGAAAAACAACAAGAAAGACTTATGGAACTATTGCAAGAAGAAAAAGATTTCAAGGCCAACGGCGATTTTATCTATGCTAACTATGCGATAATTGAAAATATTATTCAATTAGCAACAGTAGGTAAATTTGATGAATTAAATGCACAAATAGATAAAAAAGAAAAATCTGTGACTGTTAATCAACTGACTCATTAGTTATAAGATATGGTTTCAATATTGTGGTGGCTCTCTTTTGTTTGTCAACTATAAATGCAACAATGCTAGTGACGTTATCTTTTGTAAGAATATTTACATTTTTTACTTCCACACCTTCTTTTTTTAGCATGGCGGTTATCTTAGTCAATTCTCCGTGTGTTTCATTTAATTTTACTACTATTGCCTCTGGGTTCTCAACTTTATAACCAGCTGCCTCAATTACCTCTTTACCTCTAAGAATATCGGATAAGCAAAGTGAAATGATTGCTTTGGTGGAGATGACCTCCACAGTTATCATATCTATGTTTATTTTTGATTTTGCTAGTATATATGATATGTCTGCCAAAAGTCCTACTTTATCCTCTGCAATTATTGTAATGCTTTTCATACCCCCACCTCTATTAAAGTTTATAGACTTGAATATACGGTATATTCTTTATATACATAACGTCTTGTTTGTTTACAAGATCCATTTCAAGTGCAATTCTTACTGATTGTTCTCCAACCATATTTATCGACGAGAAGTTTTTTAATTCTTTTTTTACTTCATCATCCTCGACTTCTTTTCCAACATAAAACCCACGATATGTATTTAAGTCCATGTAACCTTTTTTATCTTTCAATACTTTACCAATCAAGTCTTTATCACAGACGGCAATTATTCGTTTACCATTGTCTTCATGGACTTTTAAGTATATGGACATGTGCTTCGAACAAAATACTCACTATCAGCTTTAATTTCTTCCCATCTACTTAAAGTTTTAAACTGTAAGCTAGTATTATTTTTAGGAATATGGGAGGAATTACAGTGAAACAAGTAGCATATCAAAAACAGTTAATACTATATCTTCAAAACAACTGCAATGAGCAGGCATACGACTTTGCAAAACAATATGTTAATGAATATCCTGAGGACATGGTTGCTCATTTTCTCCTTGCCAAATCAGCTATTGCATCTGAGAATTTTGGGGAGGCAACAATTGAAGCAAGAAGGGCATACAATTTAGCAAAAAACGAGGCAGATATGATAATGTGTGTGATTCATGCGTGTGTTGCATATTACAAACTTGGTGAATATACAAAAGGTTTCGAATTGCTCAAAGCTACAGAGCATATAAGATCATGTGAAGAAACAGAGCAACTTTTCTTTCTTTTCAGTCTTTCTGTTAACGACGACAAAGAAGCAGAAAAACATTTTACAAATATGTTTGCCATAAATAATATTGCAGCAAAGGAATTCGTTGAAACTATTGCCGAAGGAGTAGATCTAGATTTTGAAAAACTATTCAAAAATACTGATAGAATAACTTATTAGCTTTTTTTCTGCGCTTTTGGTTTGGGTGCTGGTCCCTTTCCTGATTTCACAGAGCCTCTTTTTGCAAGAAATCCTTTTACCATCTCCCTTACATCCCCAGCGTTTCTTGCGTTGTCTAATATATGTCTTACTTCCTTTGTACCCATCAGTTCAGTTAGTGACATTCCTCTCGGACCTAATGAGGCTGTAAGTTCTGCTTTCACTGCTTCGGCAGTTTCCTTTTTTGTCATTTGTTTTTCAGGGCACATGGTAAACAATTAGTTTCTTAGTATATAAATACTTAACTCAGGTTAATTAGAAAAATTTTACAGGAGATTTTTGTTAGTTGCACTCGTTTCACTCGTGTGTTGGTTAATAAAAATGCAGGAGCACTTGACTTGTGTTCAAGGCTCCCACAATTTCTTCGAAATTGCAGGAGGAAGGATTTGAACCTTCGAAGGCGCTGAGCCAATAGATTTCCCAAACCCCATTTGGAAAGGGAACGATCTTGAGTCTATCACGTTTGACCGCTTCGCTACTCCTGCTTGAAGCTTTTAGGAAACGACATTGTTGCAAAGCAACAATGTGCCCATTGAAACGAACGTTTCAATTGGGAGCTTCACCAAAACTGTGTAGTTAAGGTAAAACCAAAACTAGCTAACAAGTTTGACAAAAAACATAATTGTTAGGTTTTTTATTCTCTCCTAATCTCTCAGGAAGGAGTCTAAGAACCCCATTTGAACACATTAGTGGTTCTTAAACAATCAATACTCTACCTTCACATTCCCTTTTTTTATCTTACAAACGCATAGCAATCTGTCTTCTGGGTCTGTTCCAAAAGTTTCCAATCCTGCTTGTTCAACGTCGTTTGGAGCTTCAAGGTTTTCTTTACCTTCCAAAACTTTGCATTTGCACGATCCGCAACTTCCAGTTTTACATGCAAAAAGAATAGTTGTTTTTCCATCGAGTTCAGAAAGCATACTTCCATCTGGAACTTCAATTGTCTGTCCATCGTTTTTTATTTCTACTTTTGCCATTGATTTCACCTCATATACGTTCTCTAGAAAGGTTTAAGAATATCATTTTCATTTTTCTGTAATTTCGTCGAAAATCGTATTTATTTTCTTGCAAATGAAAGGAAACTACGTTTCCTTTCTAACCTTCCTTTATTTTCTTGCAAATACTAAATATGCAGTATGCATTAAGCCAAAATGTTTTGGCCTAAATCCAAATTCTCGTGCGTCATATTCACGTACGATGGCTTCTATTGTGAAAACCTCTCTAAAAATCTTTTCAGCAGCAAGATGCAGTGCTTTTGCCTGTTCTGATTGCAGACAATGTGCTGCCAAATACCCGTCTTTTTTTAATGCAGTAAAAGCTTCTTGGACTATTTTTTCTGCGTCAGGAATATCACAAAAAACAAGATCAAAACTTCCATCATTTTCATCTATTCCAGCCAAAACGTCTTGAAACTTAAAAACAACATTTTTCAAATCCGCACGTTGGACATTACCTTCAGCAATCTTCAAGAATTCCTCTCGTTTTTCATAACTAATAACTTCTTTTACAATGTTAGCAAGCTGGACAGTCATAAATCCAGTACCCGAACCAAGTTCAATTACTTTTGATTCTTTTCCAACGCCAGTATATGCAATAAGTAATCCTGCATCTTTTGGCAGAGTAACTGCAGGTCCTCCACGTTTTAACTTTCTAAGTAATGGCGGAAAATGAAAATCAGGTTTGTCCATTTTTTTGGTTATAAATGCCAAGTTATTTAATACGCTGTAGCCCAATTTTTTCGTTGGCATATGGTAAAATCAGACGCATTACGAAAAAGGTACGTTTTATTCGAATTGAAAGGGCCAGTCTTTGGCAACGAACAGCTCAAAAAAACAATCCAATCCGAGGCATTGAAATTTTTTGGTGAACTTGGAATGTCCTATGCTGCTCTAAAATTAGTGCAATTTGATACTAACACAAAATTAGGTATCCTTAGGTGCGAACGCAGTTATTTAGAAAAAGTTCTTGGATTTTTGGCACTTGTTACTTCTTTGGAAGGTAGAGAAGCAAGACTAATTTCAAAAAAATCAAGCGGAACAATCAAGTCGCTTGATCAACCCAATTTAAATAAGCAGAAAATCCGCTGACATTCAACTTGATTATTTCTGGCAGTTTGTAGGGGTGGTTTTTCTTTACGAAAGTTTCCAGTTTTTTATAGTTTTTGTTTGCGGTTTTGATAATAAGTAGAAATTCGCTTCCACTACATAACTTGCCTTTCCATTCATAATGCGAAGATTCGATTTTTATAACATTGATGCATGCTGCAAGTTTTTGTTTTATAATCTTTTTTGCTATTTCCTGTGCATTTTTCTTATTTGGATATGTTGTCAAAACAATAATCATGTTTCAATATCGTATTATAGTACTTAAAATTCTAATGGAAAAATTTCACCTTATTTATCCCAATCTTTTTAAACACGTTTAAACACTTATTATGAATAGTATTAATATATCTTAAAAAAATACGAGGTAGACTATCATGAATACTACTATTAAGTGTTTAATTTTTTTATTAGTTATTTCGATCCCTTTTGTTTTTGCCGGCAATTTGTTACCAAAAACAACTGATGTAACATTTGACAATATAACCAAACAGAGAACATATCTAGTCTATTTACCAACAAATTATGATCCAAATACCCTCTATCCTGTTGTATTTATGTTCCATGGAATGGGTGGAAATGCTCAGGCTGCAGCAGATTCATATGGTTGGCAGGAATTAGCTGATCAAGAAGGTTTTATAGTTGTTTTTCCTGATTCATTAAAAGATTTACCACCAAAGGATTTCGTTCTTGGTCCTATCTCTATTCCTGGTTATGATGTTACTGGTTTTTCAGGTAGTCAGACCTACATTAGATGGGATATTGCACATCTACAAGCAGATGATAGGTATACTTCTCAGGATATTGAATTTGTAAAAAATATCATGAATGAACTAACCTCAACATATAAAGTTTCAGAGAATCATATTTTTTTCACAGGACATTCTTATGGTGCTTTGTTCGCATATTATGCTTCTGTGGCAATCCCTGATAACGTAACTGCATTTGCAGAACATTCGGGTGGTGTAGTAAAATATTGTTATGTTATTTTCTGTTATTATTTTCCAATTGAACCAAGAAATGCTAATCTAGATCCTGCATATGAGGTTCCTGGCTTGCTAATACATGGGAAAAACGACGAAACCGTTTCATATTCCTGGAGTAAAACATTACAATCGGAATTAACTGCACATGGCTATGCAAATCAATTAATTGATTCAGATGCTGGTGGGCATAATTGGGACAAATCCAAGAACATACTACAATGGCAGTGGTTTATGGTTCATTCATTGCCTTTAGTTCAACCTAGTTGTTATTCTGATGCAGAATGCGGTTCAGACGGCTTTATAGGCCAGGCATCATGCAATAATGAAGATGTTTTTCAGCAGTATAACACATTTACTTGCAACAATGCTGGTACAGTAAACGCAGCATGTTCAGAATTAATTTCAAATAAATTAGTAACAGACTGTTCAGCAAAAGAACTTTGTGAAAATGCCGAATGCAAATCAGTTGTTTGTTTCGATGATTCTGATTGCGGAACGACTGAATATGTTGATTTATTTTGTTCAGGGGATTCTGTTTTCCAAAATATGAAAAAATATTCATGTTCCAATCCTGGAACATTGCAAGCTTCATGCACTTCAACTCTTGTCTCTGAATTAAAACAAACATGCGAAGTTGGTTGTTATGATGGAAGTTGTTTCAAGCCAGCATGTACAGAAGATTCTGATTGCGGAAAAAATCAATTTTTCAATTATGCCTATTGTAAGGATGGCGGTGTTTACAAAAATTATGCTACTTACGTTTGTAAAAATCCTGGCAGTTTTAATTCAGTTTGTTCTAGTTCAGTAACTAAAAATCTAATCCAAAAATGTAATTATGGCTGTTTGCATGCAATGTGCTTGCCAAAAATAGTTAAGAGAGTTTATCCAGTGATTAAACCTTACCAAAGATAGTGTCTGAATAATAAATCTATTCGTAGTAATTGAGTTAGGATGATCCGAAACCACGATGATAAGCCTAAACTATATTGCCATGCTATTGTTGCAAAGCAACAATGGCAGTCAAGAACGTTGCAACGTTCTTGACAAGCGTATGAGTGGTGGAGGGGACTGGTTGTTCTTTTTTTAGGAAAAAAAGAACCAAAAAAACTGGCATGCTAATTTTTACTTCGCGAAATTTTGACAACCTCGGGTTTCTTGAAAAACGAAGTTTTCGAGTATCTTGAACGTTTCGACCTACAAAACGACGCATCGTCTTGTGGTCAATTTATCGTAGCGACGATAAATTGGACGTTCAAGGCTTTTTGAAAACAATTTCTATTACATCCCTATGCTTCAAAGTGTGTTCCTTCCCAACTGCTTGTTTTGTTTTGTAATCAATTGCTTTGATAAAACCATTTCCAATGTCTGAATGTAATTTGAAAGCAAAATCAATTGCTCTTGTTGTATGTGGCATAAGGAAACAGTCTGGTAATAACCTTCCTTGGCTGTCAATAAGATTGCCGCCACCTGGGAAAATTGCAATATAATGTAAAAAGTCAAATACTGCAGCATTCAAACATTTTTGAACTCCAGTTCCTTCATATTTATCACAAACAAGCTTCATTATGTCCATTGCTTTTTGCTGATCTTGATTTAATTCTGCTTTAATTGTAAAAGTCTTATCCCCTGGAATATATTCGATAAAATTAGCTTTTGTAGCTCCTTTTAATGTTATTTCTGCCTCAGCTGAACATGGAATAACAACATATTCTGGAAACTCTTTCTTTAATTTTTGATAATTGTCCCAACCTGTTGAAAGATCGCATTTATTTGCTGCAATAATTATTGGTTTTCCTATATGCCTTATTTTTTTACATACCTCTAATCTTTCCTCTTCTGTCCAGTCTGCAAGGTTTTTTTCTTCTAATCTCAATTCTTTCAAAACTTTTACTATAACATCTTTTGTCATGCCCAGACCACTAAATTGGGTTGTTAGCATCTCTTCATTTTTTTTGTTTAATTTTGCTTCTCGAACTAATTTCTGCCAATTATTATCTAAAATTCCCTTAATCCAATAATCTAATTCTTGTTCCAAAAACGTTACATCATTACACGGGTCATAACTTCCAACTGGTACTCGTTCTCCTGTTTCATTTGTAGAGCCGCTTGCATCAACAATATGAACAAGAACATCTGCCTGCCTAAGATCGTCTAGAAATTTATTTCCAAGACCCTTCCCCTCATGTGCACCAGGCACTAAACCAGCAACATCAAGAAGTTCAACAGGTACAAATCTTCGTGCATTTACGCAGAAACCTGATCGTGGATTGCATTGTTTATCAAATTCTTTATCCACACATTCAACTTCAACATAAGCGACTGCTCTATTCGGTTTTATTGTAGTGAATGGTCTTGATGACCGTTCAACAGGCACTGAAGTTGCTGCCATGAAAAAGGTTGATTTGCCACTACTGGGTTTGCCACACAAACCAATTAACATGTTCATCCTCCGAACTTATACACAATTTCTTTTTCCTTGTTAACTTCTGCTTTTGAGATTAAGTTTGCCTTTTCTAAATTATGAATGTGAAATCTGACCCCCTGTCTGGTCATATTTATTCTCAGAGCAATTTGATTGATCGTTAATGGTTCCTTTTCTAGCATGTTCAATATATTCTCTTTATTTCCCTTTGTCTTATAAATCGGCCGGTTGTATATTTTGAAACTATTTTCAATTTTTGTTTCTTTTCCACCAAGACTCATCTCAGGATACTCCCTAATTATCTTTTTGTAATCTTCGAAAAACTTCCTCATACCATTTCTGAGTATCAATACTGTCCCATATTCCCCTTTAATTGTAAATGCTGTTTTATACCCTAATTTTGAACATATGTTACGCAGATCCCTTGACAATCCTATGTTTTTTACTGAAATTCCAATCAGTGTCGAATCGATCCATCCTTCGTCTATGATAAATGCAACTAGAACTGCAAGAATGTATTCATGGCTCTTGGCCATTATTTCTTTTGGTATACGGGCACTTCTTGAGAGAAAACTTTTTGTATTCAGTTTATATTCGTTGAAAAACAAACTAGAAAGCACTGGGGGACAGTATGGTCGCGTAGTTACCAAATAATACTTATTTGGAAAATTTATCCGTCCGAATACAGATTCCAATTTTGTTATATATAAGCTTCGAATTTGCTTATCCAATTGCCTGTATCCAAAATATGGCAAACGGCCTTTTTTTGGGTTTATCACGGTTCCATCTGCAATATTATGGGCAAGTATCATGTCAAATACTGGGGTTATCTCAACTGGCAATATCGGTTCTGAAATAAAATTTGGCCCCCCGCTGGTCTTATATGCAACTATGCTGTCCTGTAGGTCATACAAACTAACATTAAGAACATCACAGACTTGAATCCAAATCTCTAACGGAACAAAGAATTTCCTATGGTGACTTTCTTTTAAGAAATTATTAAATGTGTCTGAGCTAAAGTGAATTCTGCTTTTTAAAGCTCGATAAATACTCGCTCTGGTCTTATATCTTTCATAAAGCTTGCGTTTGATGCGTATCAAAAATTCTTCATCGACTCGTATATTAACTCTAGATCGGAACTCCCAAATATTAACCCTTTTCATGTCCTTCCTATCAAGCCTAATTTTATTAAGCTTTCCAAAAAAGTTTTCCAACAATTCCTATTAACATAATAATCCTCAGTTTAGCTAACAAAAAAGAGACTATTTTTTCTCAGCTAGATACTCTTTATTCAATCGAATATATTCTTCAATGTTTCTTTTTATCCTGGTTTTGTGTTCATCAGTTATTTGTTTTACAACTTTCCCAGGAATTCCCATAACAATTGAATTATCTGGAATTTCTGTTCCTTCAGTTATTACGCTTCCTGCACCAACTATGCAGTTTTTTCCGATTTTTGATCTCGAAAGTAAAATGGCTCCCATGCCTATTATACAATTTCCTGCTATTTCGCAAGAATGCAATACTGCATTATGCCCTACTGCAACATCGTCCCCAATAATAAGTGGTATATTTTGTTGAGTATGAAGAACACAACCATCCTGAACACTTACATTATTGCCAATTTTTATCGCACCTATATCAGCTCGAACAACTGCATTATACCAAATACTTGACCCCTGGCCAATTTCAACATCTCCGATAATTTCTGCACTTGGTGCCAAAAAGTTATTTCCAAAAAAATTTGGTTTTTTATTTTTGAATGGATGAATCATGAACTCATTTCCTCAAAATAACAATGCTTTCTCTTGTTTTAACTTTAGCTGGTTTTACATCAGCAATTCTTTCAGCTCCAACAACAATTTCTGCTTCTTTAAATCCAATCCTTTCAGCCATCTGTCCGAAAACTTCATCAACCATAACATGAGTATCATGAATTACCGAATTTGAAACAATTATGTGTGCTTCACCATTCTCATTCAAAACTCGGTACATTTCGCTAATTGCCAATTCCATATCTCTGAAATATGTGCCAATGATTGGTATTCTTTCACCAATCTCACCAATTTCCTCGGGCATTTGTCCAACATCCATCTGTTTTCCAATAAATGATCTTATGGCTCTCATCCTAACTTCTGAAGCTTCTGCTTTGCTCATGGAAAGTAAACTTAGTTCAAGGCCATAAATTTTTGAATAGTCAATGTTGTTCAAATAAGGTGGGGAAGTGATAACTAAATCTATTGATTCTCCTTCTATATCCATAGCTCTTGCATCTCCAAGATAAACTTGTGGGCCGTGACCTATTTTTTGCGTTTCCAAATCCCTAACCATTCTTTTTACTCGTCTTTTGAATATCTCACGTGCAGGCAATGCTTTTTTGTTCTTCATTATTTTCAATACGCCGCCATCTTTCAGAACTATACTTGCTTGCGGTAAAATAGATAGAAGTGCAAGAAGAAGCAGATTGCGTACTTTTTCATTTTCCTGTTCAATAGCTTCTCGTAATGCTAAAATTTCATTGTAATTTCTCTTTGGAAATGCTGCTCTTGCATCAAACAACTCAAATTGCCAACGTGTTGTAGGAACTTGAAGTTTTTTCTCAAGAAATGCGCGGGCATCTTCAAGATCTTTTTGTTCGTAGTCGTCTGTTTTGGTTTTCGATATGAAAACTGCAAGAGAAGAGGCATCAACACCAATAGATTGAATTCCACAATTTTTTGCAGTAAGTAAAGCTGTTCCAACCCCACAGAAAGGATCAAGAATTTTTTTTGGCCCATTGTTTTTTTTGGATTCACTAATACTCCATTCAACAATTTCAGGAGCAAAACCTTCCTTATACCAGAACCAGCCGTGGATCTGTTTTTCCTTGCTAAATTCGAATGTCATATACTGGCCAAGCTCTGGCTTATTTACGATTTGCATTTTGGCGCCTCTTGGCAAGTATCACTGCTTCTTTTGATAATTTATCTGCTTCACTGTTTTTTTCCCTGGGTATATGCTCAAATGAAACTTTTATCCCTATACAAAGATGTTCTACATGTTTCTTCAATAAAATTAGTTCAGGGTCCTTCACTTTGTATTCATGTGTTAACTGTCTTATCGCAAGCTCGCTATCGCTTTTAATATGTACTTCCATCTCTCCCATACTATGTACTGTTTCCAATGCTTTTATTATCGCTTTATACTCGGCAATATTATTTGTTCCATCACCTAAATATTCACTAAGTTCGTCGACAACAAATCCATCTTTTATAATAACTACTCCTATTCCCATTGGACCTGGATTTCCGCTTGAAGCGCCATCAGTAAATGCAATTATCATAATCTTCTCCAAGAATTACTACTGCTCTTATTTTTATAATATTCGTTGTGCTAATCTTATAATGAAAGAAATTGAATTTACAGATGATTTTCTCATAATAAGACAAAAATCACTTATACTTAAGCTCAGAAGCCTTGGTGCAGGTGTTGAAGACGAAAACGAGACAAAAATAACATTTCTCGAGGCAGCTTATTTTGCAGATCGTGGTGTATTACCAGTTCCAAAAGATGAACTTTTACAGTACGCTGCAAAAAAAGATAAACTTTGTGCTGAAAAATATCATGTAATAAAATATCTTCGTGACCGAGGATATATTGTTAGGCCAAGTTTAGATGGCACTTCATTTTTACGACTTCATCGCAAAGGCGTGCGTCCTGGAGAAGATAAAACTTATTATCTTATCGAAGTTGTTCCAAAAACCTGGAAAGCGTCTGTTGAAACGTTAACCCCATCTTTGGAAACAGCCGGAAGATTGCGAAAAGAATTGGCAATTGCGATTGTTGACGGAGAAGAACCAAAATTCATGAAATTCGCTAGATTAAATTTTGAGTAGTTACACATCTTTATAAATACTACCATTGTTATAATCAATTAGATTTGGTGTTAGAATGACCGATATGAATCATGCCTATTTAATCGTTGGATCAAGAACTAGTCCATTTAGCTCTGCTGCAATCGGTGTTGCATTTTATCCAGACCCCCCAGACAGAAAAACATTTGCTAGAATGGGCTTTAACAGCGTTCATACAACTGAACGTCTGCCTGTTGATGCTACTACTGTCCAAGATGGTGCATCAGTTCCAAAAGAACCAACATTATTCTTCTTTGAAAGAGGTCCAAATCCAACAAGAACATTTGTTGCAAAGTTAAATCCAGATGGAGGCTATGATAGTGATACGGTGAGGGAAGAACAACTTCCTCCAGGTTCTGCTATTCCAAAGCTTCGTGGTAGTTCTGCTGATAAATTCATTCCAAAACCAACAGGACCAACTGCTGTTGATGTAAAAAAACTTGGTCGTTCTGGTCCAGGACAAACTAATGGATCACAAACATTGCGCCGCTAGACTTTTTAATTTCCCTTACTAATTACTTCCATGAACGAATCCTTGGGAGTCATATTAGCTACTGAAGAATCACCATCAACATCTGAATTTTCATTTGTTGTAAAAGAAAAATGCATCAAAAAGGGTCAGTACGTCCAAGTACAACATGGCAATGGCATCCTATTTGGTTTTATTTCTGAAGTTTTCAAATCAAATCGTTATTTTGAGCGAGCAGAAAGCGTTGCTGAATTTGAGCGCACAACCCCAATTCCCTCCCAATTCCCCTCAGATTCTTGGGAACATGTTATTGGAGTGGTAAAAATATTAGGTACTTTTACTGATAAAAAATTCGAAAGATCATTTACACCACCATCACCAGGGGCAAAGGTTAAACTCGCAGAAAATGCAGTATTACAAATATTTCTTGGTTTTGAAGAAAAAGGACTTCATCTTGGCTCAATTGAACATCATGACATTCCAGCAACCATCTCACTAACAAGGCTTCTTCAGAAACATTTTGCCATCCTGGCAATGTCAGGAGCCGGGAAATCACATCTTGCAAGTGTTCTTCTTGAAGAATTACTCATGAGAAAAAAAGAAGATGGTAGAGTGGCAGTTGTAATAATTGACATTCATGGAGAATATTGTGGGTTTGCACACGACCCTGTGTTTGGTTCAAAAACAACTATTATCGAAGGAAACGAAATTTCTGTTCCGTTAACAAAAATTCACCCTGAAATAATGAGTGAGTGGTTACCTCATCTCTCTGCACCCCAGCGTGATGTTTTACGGCATGTTTTATCCTCGCTAAAAACAGAAAAAAAAGATGGAGATGGTTACAATATCAAAGATCTTATTTCAACTATCGATTCATCAGATGTTTCAAAAGATGAAGTGAAACGTGCACTCAAAAGGAGCATCAATGAATTGAAACGCTATCGTTTCCTATCTAGAAAAACAGAAAATCCAAAACTAATTTCACAGGTCAAACCGGGTCATATGCTTATTCTTGATTTTAATTCAATTGATTCTTTAAGAAAAAAACAAATTTTAGTTTCACTAATTGCTAGAAGGCTTTTCAATTTACGGAAAAAAGGCAAAATTCCACCATTCTTATTGTTAATAGAAGAAGCTCATAATTTTGCAAAACAAAAAGCAGAAGAAAGTGAAGTCGTTTCACGAGCTATAATCGAGACAATTGCACGCGAAGGGAGAAAATTTGGTTCTTCTTTATGCCTCATAAGTCAAAGACCTGTGAATCTGAGTACAACTGCACTTAGCCAATGCAATACTCATATTATTCTAAGAGTGACCAATCCAAATGATCTTGACCATATACAAATGAGTTCTGAGGGTATTGATTCACGGGTTGCAAAAAGCATTACTGGGCTTAAGGTTGGAGAAGCAATAATTGTTGGTGCTGCTGTGAACTATCCGATTTTTATTTCAGTACGTGACAGAAAATCTCTAAAACGTGAAAAAGGTGCACCGTTGCATATTCAAGCAAAAGAATTTGAAGAAAAACAAGATAAGAAAGAGAAGAATGTGGAAGCTTTTTTATGATGAAGAACTATCCCAAACGCTAATCAAACCATTACTGAGATCTTTTCTTCATCCCAATATCCTTTCAATAATTCGTCTTGTTCCTTCAGTAAAAAAAGATATTCCTGCTGGAGATTGTTGAAATATCCTTCCTCCTCCTCACCAAAAGTCCTAATCTGTCTCTCAGCATTTTTAAGTTGTATTTTTGAATTAATAGAACTAATTTTATTCAAATTTTCTTGTATCCTAACGAGTGTTGCTTGTTCTACCCATATATACCTATTTGATATTTCTACTCTAACCTCAGGTTCATCGTGGTGTGCAGGCATAAATTCTTTTTCAAATTCTGCAAGTCCAATACCACACCGTTTCATTATTCTTGTGAGTTTTTTCTTGGTATTTTCATCTAATGATTCAATTTTGAGTGCTTTGGCCAAACAACCAGCTGCCAACACATCAAGAAATGCTCTTTTCTCATCATCTTTCATCTTTGCTGCTATCATAAACAATTTTGCTATCTCAAATCTATTTTCGTAATTCCTTTTTACTATTATGCCTCTTTCCTTTAGGATTTCGTATGCTTTACCTTTTTTTGTTTTTATTGCCTCTCTTATTTCGTCCTTAGTAAAACCACTGAGAACCTTTGCCAGTGCATCTAATTTTCGTTGATTTGGATAAACAATTTCAATGCCAGCGTTACGTGTTTTTTCTGTTAACACAGTTGCATTTTTGTTAACCAACACTGATTCTGATGACTCTTCACCATAAATCGTTCTTTTAAATTCTAATTCGGCCTTTTTCTTATTTAGTTCGATTAGTCTTCCTATATCCCGGGCCGTTATTTCCATAAGATCGCCTTTTGATTATAATAACTACAACAATTAATAAAAACACAGAGCCAAGCACAATTAACCCATAATATAACTGTGATTGAGTTTCATCACTACTATTTAACGGTACTAATTTACGTCTCATTTCTTCTGTAATATCATCCAGTTCTTCTGCATATTTTGCAGTGATATAAGCAACTTTTGTTTGATTTTGTGAATAAAGAAAGACTGCGTGTGATTGATAGACCTGCCCCCACAAAGAACTTCTACTCTCATTTATTATTGACATATTCAATTCATCTAGTAAACTTTGTGAATTTACAATGACAAAAACTGCATCATATATGGCTGCACCATACCTTCCATCACCATATGCTTCCTCTGCTATTCGTAATCTTGTTTTAAGGTCTTCGTCATTCATTTCAATATTCTTTGCTTGAATTAGTTTTTTCTCTGCTATCTCTCTCCACTCATTTTCGTTTATTTCGATACCCTCAGGTTCTGCAGCACCTATAAGTCCTGTTCCGACTTCGCACCATGCCTGGGAATACATAATCTCATTATATGCGAAATATTCCTCTTCTTTCAAGAGTCCATCTATTTTGGTTGTGCTAAGCTTATCATATGCCCATCCTTGACGGAGATCAGCACCAATAATCCATTCAAAGTTTTTATCCGTCATGTTTGGTCTTGAAATTGAAGCCAGACATCTCTCAATGTTCTCTTTTTTTCGTGGTAAATTAATTTCGCCCATGATTATTGCTTTGATTGTTGAAAGATCAATATAATTTACGAATGCTTCATTTGCGCCTGTGAACAAATAACCTTTATCTAAAATTATTGTTTGCCTACTAACTTCATTTTCAAAAAATTCCTTTACTATCATACTTTCGTTATCATTTGTAATCATATTCGAAACAGTTTGGTTTTCAAGATCGATTATTTTTTCTGCTACTGTCTTGAATCTCTCAATTCCCGAGTAATCATATTCTGTAAGATTTGGTATCGGTCTTTTCTTAGAATCTAATTCTGTTTTTTCTATAGGTTTATCGTAGATCATGAAATCGATTATTTCATCCATATTTTTGACTTGCAGTATTGTTATATTGTATTTTTCTCCAGCATTTTTCAGCATAAATGTTTCATATAAGTTTTCTTCAGGAGTAATGAAATATGTTGCTCCGATAGATGAAACTCCTTTTGCTTTTTCGTAAAGTCCCCCAACCGATCCTACATTTCCAAATTTATCCATTGATCCTGTTATTATGCTGTCATCTCTTATCGTATTGTTACTCAAAAGAGCATAAATCATCAAACTAAATGTTGCTCCACCGCTTGGTCCATCTATGGATTCTGTATTCCTGCCTGGGAAACTTACAAAAATATCACATTCATTATTTGACAAACTCTGCCAGTAAGTTGCAGCATTTTGTAAAGATTCCTGCGTTGACGTCCCAATCCTTGGAGAAACTGTGATATATGTTTCTCCAGATCCCGGTGCAATTCTCATCGTCACATTTACAAGACCCCCACCATCGCCTATAACTGCCGGTATGTAATGTGATAGTTCACCACTACATGATGAAAAAACAAATGGTAGTAGAATGATTAAAATCAGAAAAAATCTCATATTGATTTCTTTTGGGCTATCTTAATAAATTGATCACCATGTCTAATCCTTATGGATAAATCAATTGAACAAAAGATGCTGGTACTTAGGCAAAAAATACGAAAATTAGACAGTGCATTGGTTGCATTTTCTGGTGGTGTTGATAGTACATTCCTTATGCGTATATGTCGTGAAGAACTTGGTGATAAGGCGGTGGCAGTAACCTCCATTACAGATGACTATCCAAGTTCTGAAATAGACATAGCTAGACAAATAGCAAAAATCGTAGGAGTTACACACATAGTTCTTGATCGACAAAGTTCGCTTAAATCACCGCGCTTTGGTTCTTCTAAGCTTTACAGTACTCTGAAAAGTGTTGCAATGCGGATGAAATTAAAGAACATTATTAATGGCTTTCATCTTGACGATTTGAACACGAGAAGCATGCATTTACTTGCTGCAAAACAAGCCAAAGTAAAAAGTCCTCTTCTAGAAAGTAATTTATCAAAAGCTGAAATTTATCTACTTGCCAAAGAATTGGGGACACTGAATTTGAGTGTTAAATCAAAAAGGAAACATTCAAATAATAAGAGAAAAAAGAAATAATCACTCTTCTTTTTTTATCTCTGATTCTTGCTTTCCAAGTTTTTTAAAGGCAAGAATTCCTTTTTCTGTTCTTATGAACTTGTATTCTTCTGAAAGATATAATTTCTCCAACTGACTACCTGCTTCTGTTATGTAATCTGCTATGTTCTCTTTTGGTATATCCTCATAGAGGTAGCCCATTGCGTATTCATATTGTGATTGCACTGCCTCTCTTTCTCGTTCCTTAAGCAGAATTCTTCTAACTCCTCTTCCTTCATAAGCAAGTAGGACTGCAGGATCCTCAAGATACATAGCATTTGGTTGACTGTTAGTTATTATCATTTGTTTTGGGTCAAGACAGGCAGGCCAACCTAATCCAACTCCGATAATCATGCGATTTACTGCTGCACCAAAGCTTTTGCCATATTTGACTATATTTCCTACTTCAACTTCAGTCACATCAAAAGCACATTTTCTCATTACCTTTACGCATTCGTCTATGTCTTCTATAGTGAGGCGTTTTACTTCTACCTCATCCTCGTCTAGGAGGTGCAAGAATTTTTTCTTAGGACTTTCAAAATCCTTTTTCTTTTCTGTCTGTTTGAATGATTCCATTTATCTCACGCGAATTTAGTGCTACATGCTGGGCATTGGGTGTACATGCTTTCCATTTTGTACCCACATATAGGGCATACATAGAAAGTTTTATTAGCCCTTTCTGATTCTGCTTCAAAATCATAAAAGCATTTTATGCATTTTTTTATGTCCAATTCATTGAGTGTTTCACATTTTGGACATCTGCGGCGGAACATACTTTTTATTCTTACACCGCATTTTGGGCATCTTTCCATAGTGAGGTTGATAACCTCTCCACAATTCGGACAGTTCTGCCCACGGGCTGTTTTTTTACCGCCAAGAAAGTCAAACATTCCCATGTGAAATCACGGAGTTAAAGTGCAATTTATATCGTAATTTCTAATTGGTATTACGCTTTGACCACAGAAACTGGTTGTATCTCCAAACCCACTGGTTGATCCAAATCCACAATCTACTTCAGTGTAACCTGCTTTTGAATAAACTATGGGTTTGTTAACTGGTGATATTGAACTTTCTTTTGTATATGTATATTTGTATGTTTCTGGTCCATTAAGACCAACAACGTCAACTGCTAGGCAGCATTTATTAGGTTTTTCTATACCACCTATTACATCAAGATACAGGTCTGAATCTAGTTCTGACATAAGCCCAGTTATTGTGTCTTGGCTATTATTTTGGAATTTTCTTGTGCATACATAATGACCACTAAGTTCACTACAAACCTCACAGGTGGTGTCCTTTACACTTCCTGATAGACATTTGAAATTTATAGGTTCTGGTATCCGGTATGGATCATTTAGTGGTAATGCTAAATTCGCATTTGGCATAGTACAGAAACTTCCATCATCGCATAGTGGGAAGGTGTCACCAGGTTCTGGTCCACAACTTCCTTGTGCTATGTCTACTGAGCTACAAAGCGTACAATTAATTTGATTCTCAGCATCCACTCTATTGAAAACCGCAGATGGTGGTGTGGTTGACATAATTTGGAATGAATTTTGAAGTATACAAAATCTATTATCTTTTGTTCCTAAAGATTCTGGTGGATCTGTCACGGTAATAAATCCATCTCCGCCGGCATAATCTCTAATTGGGAAGTATACAATTCCAATAAGTCCAGATCTAATAAGATCTGATTGTCTCAAAACAATTCGATCAAGTATACTTGCGTATCCTCCATTTGTCCATCCTTGGTCATTATCCGCTGCAGTTAAACCAACAATCATTGTTAATTTATTTATTCCAGGAGCCTCAAGAATATCCGCAGAAAATGCTTGAATATTATTAACCACTCTATCTGCGTAATCTCCATCCCCTTCGACAGGGTGACCACCGATAAAGTAGCTATATGCTATTATGTCCACCATATTGTTCAAAGATGGATCAGAACTTAGTATTGAAATTACGGCATCGCTAAGTTTTTGCCTGTAAAATGGTTCTGGTGAAAAACGAACTGCTACCAAACAACCATCGCATTTGCCTTTTACCTGCTCTGCTCGTTCTATCAGTCTTCCTGCTATTTGATTTGCTTGGTCTTGCGTAAGTTCGGTATTGTGTAAGTCTATAGTGTCAATTATTACAACAACCACGCCCATATTACCAATTAATTTTTCAAAATCATAAAAAGCATAGTCAGTTGGCGGTGAACTATCCGTCCCAAAAAAATCGTCTAAACCGTCAACATGATGGTAATTGGGATTAGTGAGATTCCAATTTGATTCATCACTAAGATCAATAACTGGTAATATTCCTGACCTCATATAATTGCCAATTCTCTCCTTAAGTATGGTTGCATCTGGTATTGATCTTGGTGTCCCGGATAATCCAAATGATATCCCAGAAAGATCACTAACATCTGGTATCTCATCATTATTGCAAGTAATGGTGTCCATTGCACTTCCACAGCCAAGTGATCCATACCCCCCATACCCAAATGACCTATCATATTCAGCTGAACATATAACTATTGTATCCATTATATCATTAAGTGAGGCTGGTAACTCGTCTATACCATTTATATCAATCTTATAGTTCATAAGAGGAAGATAAGGTTTATCTCGAAGTGTTACTTTTTGATATGCAATTGTTGAAGTTGTACATGGTTCGCACCACCCAAGTTCTTTTATCACTGGCAATTTAGTGTTATCATCAATCTTACACTGTCCGAAGCTATCTTCTCCAGCTTTTCCTTTAAAGAGATAAATATCAGTGCTATATGCGAGATAGTAAAATGCTCTATCGCGATAATACGCCCAATCATCATTCAACCATTCATATTCCAACCATTCAAGATTGCAGGCTGTTGTTCCTCTTGTTGTTCCCATGGGCAAATCAAAAATATTTCTCTTTCTAAATGCTTGTGCCGCAGATCCACTTAGCAAAGTCTTCTGATAATTGATATTGTGGTACGTATTTCGAATTTGAGAAAGTTTTGTTGGAGTTTCTCCTTGACTTGCTAACTCATTGAAAAAAGTATCACCAGGGGTGTGTACATGATCTGTTTTTCCTACAACTGCGAATGATACCACCCATGGCATTGCAGAAAATACTGCATCGGCTGGTATGAACTCATGATCACAATCCTCAACTGCAACATCCCTCATCGCAACCATCCTATCCTTATAATATGTTTCAAAACCCTCCATTAATTCTTTCCATTCTGGTGTATTCATACCTGTTAAATGCACGCGTATGTAATCTTCGGTTTCATAAATTTTATCTGGATTAGTTGAAAGGGTGCATGGTTCTGGAGGACTATCAATATTTTTATTGCACCAACTATTACAACCAGCTTGAATTCCTGGTCCTGTACAGCTATTTGTACATTGGTAAATACATGTTGCATTACTCATAGTTCCCTCAATCAAAGCCTCTCTATTTGGAAACATTGGATCATGGTTCAATCCACAACGGTCGATTGCATATATATCCTGGAATTCAGTTGGAGTTGCTAAGGCATACCCGATTATTCTATTTCCATGATAGGTAATTTCTCCTTCGGTTTTTGGCTTACCAAAGAACACTGCACCCCCTATTGGCGGTCCATAAATTTCTTGTGTCATCTGCGTACAGTAAACAGACCAATTTTCATTTGCATAATAAGATGCAGGATTCCCACAAAACTTCTTTTGCCTGATATCAAAACTCATTGTTTTAATTGCCTTTGTTAAGTATACTGGGTATTTTGAGTTTGCAGGTGGATCCATAAATATAACCTCATTGGCAACATTAGCCCAGTACTCCTCAATAGTGTCACCATCGCCATCAACAACATCCCCTTCATCATCTATATTATCAAAGTCTCTATCATTAAAAATCTCTGCTCCATCATCGCCATAAGTATGAACAAGTTCAAGATATTGAAGTTTGATTGGTACACTTGCATAATTGAATGTTGGCGGGTCAGTTTCTGAGTTTACTATAACATCTTTGGTTGGATAGCAGAAAACCATTTCTCTCTTGTTCTCATCAAGGGCCTTGAAACAATCAGTTGCAACTTCAATGTCAGCATTCGGGTCTGCTGATGTTCCTTTTACCAATACACCTCTATTGTAGACTGAAGTATCACATTTTCCAGAATAACATTCTGATTTATCTATTCTACACTCAAAAGAAGCTCTACCCAATCCAATATTATCAACATCATATATTAATTCGGCATATGCAGAGGATAGATATCGTTTGTAGTAACCAGTATCTATTCTCTTAAATATGGCGTTTCTTGTTGTTCCAGTATATACATATACCCCCCCACAGTTATTTTCATCCCATACAGCATCTTGTGAACGCCTCAGCTGTCTTGCAAATTTATATCCTGTTATATCTGGTACAACTGTGCCGTAATCATTCAGGTTAACATCCAATCCGTTATACCTAAATGGTGGTGGTGCAGTGGCATCAGTCAAACAATTTGTTGTTATTTCCTCATTATAAGACGCTGGACCTGGTTGGAGGTAATTCATATATCTGTCAACTTTTCCTTCACTTGCAATTGATGGCAAATTCAAAGCACAGAACTTATCCGACATCGGTAAGTAGTATCGATATTGATCATATTCATCAAATGATCCACCAGCTCCAAGCCTAAAAACATTAATAACTGATTTACTGCTTTTCATTATCTTCTTGAAATTAATATCCATCGGTAAAAATCTACATCTGGCTTTATAGAAATTCTGTGCAGCACTATCTTCACTTGCAGGTGCATCACCAACTGCATCTTCTGGTGGTTCATCTGATTCTGAATCAGCATTTGCATAACCTGGTGCTAGTCTTGGTGTAAATGAAAATTCGCCACATACCATAGCAGTACAATCGGGGTTTAAGCAAGAAACTTTGTAATCTTTTGTACATACTGGTATTATCATAGTTTCTCCAGGTGCTACTATTGCATTACATCCGCTAGTTGCATCACATACATCAGTTACATCATATTCTACTCCTGTTGGTGCTTCTTCTATTGCATCAATTATGACACACCTTGGATTATTTGAATCGGTTGCTTCATCCTTATTACAACATCCAAGATCGTTAATTTCCTCTAGACATCCAACTGCGATAATTGCAAGAATAATCAAAATAATCATTTTTTTCATTATATCACTTTTGTAATCATCTTCGTCATATCTGTTGTATCTGCTCCTAAAATAGACATCATGTATCTTACAAAAACCATTGTAAGGAAAAATGCTATCAAGGGATGCAGTATTAATCCTATATATGTTTTTCCAAGTTCATTTCTTAATTGTGAAAAACTAAGAGAAGAACCTGCAGGGGTTGCGCCTTGTGTATTAACGCTCTGAACTACACTCACTGCAGTACTCATCGTTGGATAACAATATTGCTGTATCGGTGTTCCACCGGTATTTGGAGGTGCTGGTGGTGCAGGTACAAATCCGGGGTCCATTAACACATAAAATACTGGGAATATAAAATACAAACCAACTCCGAGGGCTATCATAAACGCTCCTGGTCCCCGTGTAAAATAAAAACTTCGCAGCAATACTCCTAACGGAATAAATATGTGCAGCATGTTGATCCGTATATACCCTATCAGTTGCATCTGTGCATTCAAACCTATCAAAAGTGTTGTAAGTAAGTTGTTGACTATTCTTCGAGTTTCTATTTCTTCATATACACTTCCTAGCCAACTTCCTTGAAAATAAGTAATTCCAAATATACTCAAAGCCATATTTGATACGAAATAATTATTATAAGTTGATGTTCCTGCATCAGCATCAAGGATATAACTTTGAATGGTTGCCATTGATTTTGCTTTTTCTTGTATTCTGCATAATATTGCTCTGTAGGCATCATCCATAACCTTATTTGTTACATCATCCGGACCATTCTCAATATTTATTGTATCGCCAAAGCAGGGCATTGATCCGGTTATCGTGCTACCTGCAACTGTCATTGCACTAGATACTATAACAACAAGTGATATCGCCATAAAACCAGTGCTTGCTGCTTGTAATATCTCAGATGTTGCATAATTTTCTAATTCTTTGACACTAAATGCTTTTGCAAGCATAAGAAGTATATTATGAATAAGAACTGAAACTAAAACTGCTAGTATTGAAAGTGGGAGCCATGTTCCAGTCCATGTTGGAACCCCAAGGTTTTGAAGAAAACTTGGTATTGTTAGTATCAAATCCATTTTATTACCCCTACACCATCTGAACTATTCTACTTAAGTCTATTTCATCACCGTAAAGTCTTGCTATGTAAGATACGCTTGCAATGGTGGCTAATAATGCCACGGAAGGAAAAAATCCACCTGCAATGAAAGCATATGCCGTAAACATTAATGCATATCCTATATCCCCTTTTCCTCCTCCAATATAATTGTCTTCAACTGTGCCTGGACCAGCAGCACTCATACCCAAGAAATCTGCTTGCGTAAGATCAACCATCCAAGCTTCTGCATTTTTGAAAGTAGTTGCTTTATCTTCTGGAGATAAATGTGGCCGATCAAGTAACACATCTCCCATAATATTGAAAATTGCAAGCATTGCTGGATAAACAATCAAAAATGCCATGGAAATCGCTATTAGTACTGCACCAAAATGCCTTAGATATGGCAGAGAGCGCATCAAAATCCCAACTGGCAAAAAGAAAAATGCAAATCCTTTGTATATGAAAAGAAGAATGAAAATATGATTTATAAGTGTAAAATATGTGATCAGCAAACTGTTAAATGATGTATTTAGAGCTGCCATTGCAGCCCCATATCCACCAAAGTTCTGCATATTTGTTCCTCCCCATCCAAACCAACAGCCTATCCCAACTCTTCCTATTGGCCAATCACACTCAAATGCGCTGAAATAAGAGAGAACAGTATATGCTTCCAGTTGATATCTTGAAACAACTATTGCGTTATGTGTGTATATAGTGGCATCTCGCAGATATTCTGATGCTGCTTGATAAATATTTACTGTTGCACCCATAGTGGGTGTCAATCCAAGTGCTTCTTCTATGCTTCTAACATTCAAATTGCAGAATGTTGTAACTGAAGCCGTTATTATGAATATGGTAAACAAAGATATGCCCAATTGTATGATTTCTGTTTTTGACCATAATATTAATTTTGGATTTGAAAGAGCTCTTCCAGCCATAAAACTTATTGCTATCAATAGCGATGTTGTCATGGCAGCAATTCCAACAAGTGGCAATATCGTTCCTGTCATGAAACTATCAAAAGTTGCACCACACAATATTAAGTCTACTGCCATCAGGTAAACCTCGATATTGAACTTACATCTACTTCAGCACCCATGAGTGAACTTAGACCACGAATTGACGCCATCATAATCAATAATCCTAGTACCGGACCCAATGTTGATCTTAATAATATCGTGCTTAGTTGGCCTCGGATCCCCCGTCTAAGGTCCATATAATCATCTTTTATTGCTCCTTCATTTGAACCAGGATCACCTGGCGAGCATTCACTTATTGATCCCATTGTTATCCCAGTGTAATCAGGTGGGTTTGTGTTATCAAATGTTTTGGCAACCATTTCATTGAAGATTATACCAAGTGGAAGCATAATATGCATTGATATTGCTAGTGCAATAAAAAATCCCCCAGCACCTCGTGTTATCTTGAAGGTCCTCAGAAGAATTCCTATTGGCATAAGGATAGTAAGTGCGTATTCTTTCGAAATTTCTATAAACCGGTGCATGCCGTTTACTTCAGCAAGAGCAAATCCTGTTATTCCACCAGCCATACTCAGGGGGGGATTAAGCATGGCAAACCCCCCACATGCACTCACACTGTAACCCATTCCAAATAAACTACATTGGTCTGCTTTTGATGATTCTATTGATGCGTTTTTGTCTAATGAAACTATACTATTTAGGATCGTGTTTGTCTGGTCTTTCCATTCTGTTAATATTGCACTTGCTTCATCTTGTATGCTGCCCGTGCTTTGTGCCATAGCATCATTGGTGGATATTGCATCAATTAAACTATCATTCAAAACATTAGTTGAACCATAAAAAACTACCATCATTACCATAAGGGCAATAAGCTGGAATAATTCTTCTTTAGCCATTATTTTCAATTCGGTAATATCAAATCCAAACCCTATCATATATAATACTGCAAGTATTGTTGCTGCTGTAATTATTGCTAGTGCAGCTGTTGCTTCCCATCCTGCAAACACAAGCGGTACAAACAACAACAAAAGTAATAATTTTTTCATATCAAAACACCTTAGATATTCCTGGGATCTCTATGTCCCCACCAAGGAATTGCGAAAGGCTTTTTATGAAGATAAATGTTGCAACTATATTGAATAACGGAAGCAAGTAAACCGGTATCATATACTTAGAAACATCTTGTATCATGGGTTTTCCAACTAATCCATCTGGTCCTATTTTTGTCAATGAAGATGGATCTGCAGCTGGTGCTCTATCTGATGGTTTGCAAAGATCTGGACAACGTGGATTGATTGGTGGTTGGTATGTATACTGTTCCTCAGCAGCTATACACATTTCACATGCACTTCTTGGTACTGGTATTCTATACTCAACTGGACAAACATCGTAATCGCAAGAACCATGATTATAATTATATGGAAGAGGTGGAGAATTTGATATGATCAATCTGTTTGCTTCACACCCACTACCTGGCGCTAGGCATTTTCCTGCAGCAGTAGCTTCGACTTTCTTATCAAGTAAATCAGCACCTGACACTCTGCATCCTTCTGGACATGAAAGACATGCAAATACATTAGCAATACAACTAGGTGGGAGTTGTACTTCTGCCCCAGTTATTCTGCATTCTGAAGGGCAACCACCACACAAATCTCTACACAGTCCTGTTGGTGGCACTACATATACACATGATTGTGTAGCAGTCATGCTTGCAGTACACCCTGCTGCCATCAAACATTTCAGAGCAACATCCCCATCTACATTTTCTTTTGTTGGTCTCCAATCCATAGCATTAGACTTTGCCATTCTGCAATCATAACTTGAATCAAGACAACCATCTCCATCATCAAGATCGTCATTGCTTGGGTCAGATCTACAATCAGATTTTAATGGAGGAATTATTTTACAAGAAAGTGGACATTTTAGTGATTGTGTAGCATCCTGGTTTTGTGGTGGAACAAGTCGTTTTACTTTACACGCTTCCGGGAGCATTGCACATGATTTTGCTACAAAAGCAGTATCATTGTGAACAACACAATCCGATGTGGGTGGATATGGAAGTTCTC
>JBDRIM010000004.1:0-6484 GCA_043816005.1 Microcaldota archaeon | reverse complement strand
AGGCCTCAAATTATACACCCAGAAAAAGGACGGTTTTGCAGATCAGACCCAGCCTAACACTGATGGAATCAGTAAGTTTCTCAAATATTGTGCTGAGTACTGGGCAGAACATGAAAGTGAGCGGATGATCCGTGCAGCGCAGTTAATGGAACAAGAAAAACAGTTGCAGAAAGAAAAGAAAAAACTCGGTCTTATCTAAGATGGCTCATAAAATCCTAAAGGGTTTTGGAAAATAATAACCGTCTGTGAAAAACGAAACTATATGTGTCCATAATAGACATGTATTATGAACTGGAAATGGATCATATTACGGTCAAATAATATTTTGCTTGGTTTGGTTGTTATAAATGATAGGTTTTTAAGTACGTTGGTTCTAATTATTATACTAAAACCAGAATAATTTAGCTAAATTTATGAGGTGTAACTATGAGTGCAGTACAAAATCAGGTTCAAGGAAAAAGATTATTGAAAGTACCATTTCAGGGAGGAACAAGGAACTTGTTAGTTCTTAGGGGTAACGGATCAACAAGACTATTTGATGCTCATCCTTTGGTAGAAGGATTTAACGCAGAACATGGAACTGATCTTACAGTCGTATCTCACAAAGTTGCCGACGTTGCACAAACAGTTGGTGATACTTGGAGAAGCCTGCCCGATTATGTAGTTGATGCTTCTATTGCTTATGAAACGCCGGGAACGAGATTAGGAACCGAAATAGTTTTTGCTGCTGAAAATGAACCGAGAGTGGTTTTGGCAACAGGCAAATTCAAAGGAGAAAAAGACGTTGCATTGGTAGCTTTGGATGTTACCTCAGCAGATTTCAAGAAAGATGGAAATTCAATCATGCTGGATATTCCTGAAAGCAGATTAGTTGTTGTTCCAAAATTTCCTGGTCCAGATGGTTGGTACATGCCACATGCTGAGACTGGAGTTCCTCATGGCAGGAAAGTAGATCAAAGTACAGACGCAAGATATCTATATAGGTTAAATGATTCTTCGTATGTGGGCCTTCTGGTCCGCGGCGGCGACTTCTACGGCCTCAGGCAGGTCGTCGATGCGGTCTACAGGGCGTCCGGTAGGCTCGGGGTGGTGGTGGAAGTCCCCGAAGGGGACGTCGCGAAAATTGAGACGCTTATTTCTCCGGTTGCAGCACCACAAGCCAACAAGAAAACGGTCATCGAAGTTACAGGGGTTTCAGTTGACGAACTAAGAGATTTGCTAGGAAGATTCAAGCAAAACCTTGAAACTCTTGGATCAACAGCAAAAGATGAGCTTTTGGCTGCTGGAAGAAAACTGGAAGCCATGCTTTCAGGAGCAAATTTAAAAGAATAATCTTCTTTTTTCTTATTCCTAGGTGCAAGCCTAGGCCACACACTTGTCTACAGTGCTGGTAGTCTTCTGACATGCCAGACATGAAATTCAACCATAACACTGAGTAGGTTATCATACTGAAATCGTGAAATGGTGGTGCAGGTACGAAAGTACCTTTTTAGTAGATGGGTTACTCTTGGGGCCTTCTGGTCCGCAACGGCAACAACTACAACAACAGGAGTAGTCTTTGGCTGATTATTTCCCATTGCCAATACTGCTGTGAAAGGCAGAACGTCAATGCGAACTACAGGGCGTCCAATAGGCTCGAAATGACCTTCTCGGCTTGCATTCTGGGTTTAATTCTTTTCTTCTTCTATGAGCTTTATGAAATCCTATCGACAGTTATATCCTCAGCTTTGTTCATACGAAAATCTAAAACTGGCTTTCAAAAGAGCCAGAAAACGAAAGACGCAGAAAGACTATGTTATCGAATTTGAAACCGATCTTGAAACTAATTTACACCAGCTAAAATGCGAGTTGGAATCGTTTTCCTATAATCCGGCACCTTTGACAAATTTCGTTGTAAGGGATCCAAAAACAAGAAAGATAAGTGCGTCTCATTTTCGCGATAGAGTTGTCCATCATGCAGTATGCAATCTGATTGCCCCCATTTTCGAGAAGGATTTTATCTTTGACTCTTTTGCCAACAGGAAAGGCAAGGGAACGCACCCAGCCATAAAAAGATTTGAACAGTTTTTATCACAATCCACATTTTACCATAAAAAAACCAAAGAGAGAGAGAGAGAGAGAGTCAAACTTGGTTATGCACTGAAAGCTGATATACGCCATTATTTTGAGACAGTTGATCATGAAATTTTATTGAGCATATTGAAACGCAAGATAAAAGATGTACATGTCATTTGCCTAATAAGAAAAATATTGGACAATCACAAGACTGCGATATCTGGATTTAATTTTGCACAATAACCAAAGGCATAGATGATCATCCATCTCGTTTGTGGTTCTGGGCTATCAAGAGCAGGAAACAATTCTTTTAGATAAGAAGAAACCAGTTCGGGTTTTTTCTCTGCAACCTTTTCTATTATTTTTGCAGCTCCTGCACGGACATTTTTATCATTAAAACTACAAAGCTGAACTGCTTCTTTTAAGATTACATTGTCTCCTTTGAGAACTTTTTCTGCTAGTTCTTTTCCAAGCTTTGATGAAACTGCCCCTTTGTTTTGTTGAAGTTGGTTTAAAATATTCATATAGACCCAAGACATTAACAAAACTAAGTATTTAATCACTTTCCATTATCAGATCTGAATGGTGTTTTTATGAATCTAAAAGAACTTACCCCGAATTTAATGGTCGAAGATGTTAATAAAACAATTGAGTTCTACAAGAGTTTAGGTTTTGAAGTTGCTATGACTGTTCCTGATGACGGTAAGTTGGATTGGGCTATCGTAAAACAAGAGTCTGTTTCATTGATGTTCCAGTCAAGAAAAAGCCTGACTGATGAAATGCCAGTATTGAAAGACAAAGAGATTGGAGGGTCACTTACATTTTATATTGATGTTGATAACGTTGAAGAGCTGCACAAACAATTCAAAGCTAAAGCAACTTTAGTTCGTGATTTACATACGAAACCCTATGGTATGAAAGAATTTGCAATTCAGGATTGCAATGGGTTTGTTTTAGTATTTGCTGAGCGGATTTAATGTCAAAACAAAAAACATTAGAGGAGTTCCGAAAAATTCCAGGAGTTGGAGAATCCATTGCTAATGACTTGTGGGATTTAGACATTCATTCTATCAAAGACCTGAAAAAACAAAACCCAGATAGGTTATACAATAAATTTTGCGCACAGAAAAATATGCAAGTTGACAGATGCATGTTGTATGTTTTTCGTTGTGCTACCTACTATGTTTGTAATGATAAACATGATCCAAAATTACTAAAATGGTGGAACTGGAAGAACAATGAGTAGTTCATTTACAAATTTATCAGGATTGTTTTTGAATTTTCTTTAATGATATTTCGACCATCAAACATACGTCCTTATTTTTTTCATCAGTGATAGTTTCAAGTATTGTTTTACATCTATCATTTCCAATTTGACCAAGACTTCTTGCAGCTTCCCATCTTAAGGTAGGGATACTGCTTTTTTTAAGAAATCTTTCCAAAACATTGATTGACTCTTTCGATGGAAATGATCCTAACGCTCTGATAGTTTTCCAAACTATAATTGAATCATCTTCATATCTATTGAGCGTATCAAGCAATACTGACAGTGATGAATGGTCACTAGAATAATATGAGATATAACCAATTGCATCAAGTGCTTCTCTAATTACAATAGGGTTTTTTCCTCTTAAAATTTCTTGCAAATCTTCCAAAGTTGGGTTTCCAATTTTTATTATTGTCCTTGCCACTATATCTCTTGGTATTGGGTAATTCCATTTTTTAAAAATCATCGTAGGCAACTTGGTATGTTGATTACCACCGATTATTCCAATAAGTTTTATCAGGTCTGGAAGCGCAGGTTTACCGATGTCTCCAAGTGCATTACAAATTGCAATTTTAGAATAAAGACATTTTTCACTCTTTAGGGCAGTACATAATGGTTTAACGGATTTGGGTGTTTTTCGTTTTCCCAGGATTTTTGCTGAGGATGTTCTCGTTTGTGCATTTTTATCCTGTAAAAACAGGATTAACTGTTCATCAGAGTATTTCTCAAATCTTAGATCTTCTATTGAGGTGGTTTCTCCTCTTGCTATTCTCCCAGATGATTTGTAATGTTCCATACGCCCAACCAACTCCAATAGGATATCTATAACGTAGTCAGAATCATTTCATAGGCCTTCTTACAATAGTCTTCAGTTTATCCTCAGCAGTCTTCCTTGGGTCTGAAAGGTAAATCTCATGCCAGTTCCCGTTGGCTTCAAGGCTATTGCCTTTCATGTATTGTTCGACGTTCTTACAAATATCCCCAACTTTATCATATGCTCCAATGTGCAATGTCTGAATTGCTTTTCCTTCATTAAATATTTCCAGTTTGACTTTTGATGCATCAAGATTCTTTTTGGTTTTAACAAGCTCTTTTGCCTTTTCAAGTGTGTCTTCAGTAACAAATCCCGGTTGCAACAACATGAGTTTCCACCCAAAGTTCTTGGAATTGCCCAAAAACCAATAAAGGCCTTCGAGCGGAGGCACAACATATTCTAAATAACCTTCTTTTGTAAGGTCTTTTTTCATCTTTATCGTATAAGCAACATTGTACAATATTTCAATCGCTTTCTGGTATTCTGGTTCTTTGGGATGGCCCGAACCTTCTATTGTTATGAATTTATTTTCAGGAATAACAACAATGGAAAATTCATTCTCCTTGGCAGAATAACATTTTTTCAGCTCTTTTTTGAAATCTATTTTTTTCATAAATATCAACCCTTTGCAAATCTCCATCCTAAATTGAAATATCCAATAAAATCCTTTTTTGCACTTTCGTAAAGCATTTCCTGAATTATGATTTTTTTATCATCCATTAGATTGAAAACACGCTTTTTGTCAATAATAATATTTACTGCTGGTCTTTCCTTTCCATTGAATACGTGAACAACTTGTATTTTGGATTCTTTTACTTTAGCTTTTTTACTAATCTCATCAGGTGCGATCTCCTTGGGAAACATCACTATCTTGATATCACAATTACTTTGTAGTAATTTCTTCTCTAGTTTTTTCAGAATATTCTCAGTTGCATTTGAAATCCATATTTCCTTTTTTGCATTCTCTAAACTATCAAGAACCTCTTTGATTTTCACATCATAATTATCAACAATATATTTATCTCTCATTTTATCCCTCCTAAAATCAATATCTTTCATTAACTCAGAAAATTGTTCTTCATATTCTTTCAAAAGCTCCAAAGGAGAAACAGCTACAAATAGCAACGGAGAACCAGATAGGATATCTACACATCCTTTTTCTGCTAAAGCTTCAAGCACTTGGTATATCTTTGTTCTCGGAACTTTGGATGTTTTAGCTATGGAAGAAGCCGAATCACAGTGATTGATCAGAAATGCAAGATAGACTTTGGATTCATACTCCGTTAGTCCTATCTTCTTGAGTAGTTGGATCTGCTCTTCCATATTTTAGATAGATTTGACCTTTAATAAAAAGCTTGTGTAACTGTTTGGGTGACAATACCTCAGTTCTTATCGATAAGATAACCAAGTAAGCTTCCTAAAATAACAGTCATAATCCCAATTGGAATAATGCTCACAGGATCACTCCAACCAACTAATATCATTATTGGTATTGCCAACAATGCAGATATAACCAAACCTTTGACCGGACCTTTCATTTTTAAGTCAGATGTTGAGATAACAAATCCTGCAATAACCCAATGAACAAATGCGGAGAGATTTGCATCCCATGTAAGATTCTGAAGGATCATCGGAACGACATCTATAACTCCTGCTATAGCTCCAAGTAATATTCCTTTGTGTATTTTGTTTCTTAGCATTTAGATCACTAGATGTCTTATCATGGTAATTATATAGAACTTTTGAAATATTGGAGTGTGTTTCTGGATTTCTATACTGTTATTGTATTCCCTTGGGGTTAAATTCTCACCACATTGTCTATTGCTTGTTTGAAATTGATATTTGATATTCCAGAAGCCAATCTCCCCATATTTACCAATAACTTTCCTTAGCATCTGCTTTCACCTATTCCTTCACCAATCCAAGCTTCCATTCGTCATCCAATATGAACCTGGTAGGCTTCTCTTTTAAATCGCTCATCCCCTCACCAGCGCCATCCGCCACTCAGGATCCAAAATGTACTTGGCTGGCTTGTCATCTGTTTTGGATAGTATTGGCCTGCTGATTCCTTTCTTGTTCATCCTGTCAACATCACGCACAAGCATGAGACGATAGATGTCAGTAAACAAAGATGTATTCTCAATACCAAGAACCTTGCAAAGGTCTGATGAGGTCATTGGATGTTCCTTCAGTGCCATTACAGACTTTTTTTGAGCAAATTTATTATTCTATTTTTAGATTTTGTTGCCACACCCTCATTGGCCAGGATAAGAACCATCATACGATCATGCTCGGCATTTTCCAAAGATTGAACTAATTTTGAAACTCGGGTTATGGGTTCGAAACCA
>JBDRIM010000003.1:0-3389 GCA_043816005.1 Microcaldota archaeon | reverse complement strand
GATATTGCAAATGTAGTCCAGGAAGCAGTTAATATTGCGGCAAAAGAAGCAAGTACAATCGGATCAATAATACCAATAACTAATACTCATATCAACAGGGTATTAAATTCAGTAAAACCATCAACATCAATAGCTGCATTGGATGAATATGAACAATTCAGACTTGATTTCGAAAGAAGGGTTGGTGGAAAAGAAGAAACAAAACCAAGAGAAAAGATAGTAACCTGGCAGGATGTTGCCGGATTGAAAAACGTAAAAAAAGCTCTTCTGGAAACAATTGAACTTCCGTTATTACATGAAGAAATGATGAAAGATTATGGAGTAAAACCAAGCAAAGGAATCTTACTTTTTGGACCCCCTGGAACTGGTAAAACACTCATAGTGAAAGCAGCATGCAATGAACTAAAGGCATCTTTCCAGTCTTTAAGCGGTGCGGAAATAATGAAAAAAGGATATACAAAGGCAGTTGAGGTAGTAAGAGAGACATTCAACCGTGCAAGGGAGAATACACCTGCGATAATATTTGTTGATGAGATAGAAACATTCGCACCTGCAAGAGGACAGGCAGGAGGATCGGAAATAATCGGCCAATTTTTGACAGAAATGGATGGATTGAAAGAACTGAAGAATGTAGTTGTGATAGCAGCAACCAATCGGCCTGCAATTCTTGATTCGGCAATTTTAAGACCAGGCAGATTTGACAAAATATTTTACATACCCCCGCCTGATGGCCCAACCAGGGAAGAACTATTCAAAATACATCTGGGAAAATTCGCAACAGGAGTAACCCTTAAATCCGTGGCTTTAATCACACCAGGATTTACTGGTGCAGATATTGCTTCACTATGTCAGGAAGCCAAGATGACATCATTACGACACAAACTAAGCGGAAACGAACTGGAAATAAATGATAAACTGCTGGTAAAAATTATAAAAACCAGAAGACCGTCAGTTACCAAACAACTTTTGATAGAATATGAAGATTTTCTTAAAGCATATGGGGAACGAGGAGGAGCTGAAGATGAATCAGATTATGAAGAAAATGAAACTGACCAGGGAAATAAACATATGTATCGGTAGATGATTATTCATAAACTTTTTATGATAATGTAAAGTGGGAAGTATAGAGGAAATATCTGGAATTTCTCAGTGTTAGTGCAAAACTTGGAATGTAAACCAAAATGCATAATGTATTTACGGATTGTCCGTGTTGCAAAAAATTAGTAAGAATTACTGATGGAAGTGAACCAGGTAAAATGCTGACTGAAAAACTTAAAACAGGGTATGGAAGATTTGTACAACAAAGAATGTGCATGCCCTGTTGCGAGGGAAATTTTGATTGAATCAAAAGTATAAATCCCTTTCTCCTTGTTCTATTCTTTTCAGGCGGTTTTGCGTCTCGAGTCTTCGGTCTTGGCTTTCTATCTTTTCCAGCTCGTGCACTATCAACTGTTCGCCAATCTTCCTTGTTTCTGCAGAAGTATAATCCATCAGATATTCCTTGAAGGTGAGTATTGCATTCGGCCTGCACAAATGATTGATGTTCCCTGTTTTTGCCAATTGCATGAAACGATCCCCTGTTCTGTTGCTTCTATAACATGCAGTACAAAAAGAAGGAAGCAAACCATGCTTTGATATATCTTTAATCACGTCTTCGACAGAACGATGGTCTGCAAGGGTAAATTGGGCATTTTCTTTTGATGAATAACCACCAATTGCAGTTCTTGAAGCAGCAGAAGTTTGTGAAATACCAATGTGAAATGCTTTTGCACGTATTTTCGGAGTTTCTCTTGTGGAAATGATCATTCCGGTGTATGGAACTGCCAAACGAATTATTGCAATAAGTTTTAGAAAATTATTGTCTGAAACCAAGTGTTTTGGACTAAAAACTACTGAATTTGCCAGCTGAAATCTTGGAACCGAAATGGTGTGTGGCCCAACACCATATTTTTCTTCCATGTATTTGGCATGTGATAACAAACTTAACACTTCAAATCGGTAATCATACAATCCAAACAACACACCAACACCATAATCATCAATTCCTGCTTCGAAAGCGCGTTCGTGTGCTGTGAGCTGACGTTCGTAATCCGCTTTCGGACCATGATGAAGCAATTGATAGGTTTCATTGTGGTATGTCTCCTGAAAAAGCTGGTAGGTGCCAATACCTGCTTCCTTCAGCTTTTTGTAATTTTCAGTTGTTGTAGCCGCAATATTGACATTGATACGACGAATTTCACCATTTCCAACTTTTGTTTTGTAAATTGTCCGAATCGCATCGCAAACATAATCAATAGTTGTATCCGGATGTTCTCCTACTTCCAAAAGAATGCGCTTGTGACCCATTCCGATGATAATACTGGTCTGTTCTGCGATTTCTTCCGTGGTCATTAGTTTTCTATTCAAATTCTTGTTGCTGCAGTGGAACCCACAATATGCACAATCATTTACGCAATAATCAGAAATATACAGTGGAGCAAAAAGAACGAGGCGGTTTCCATAGATTTCGTTTTTTATTTTTCCTGCTGAAGTGAATAATTTTTGCAGTTGCGATTCGTCATTTATTTGCAGAAGTGTTGTCGCTTCCTCGAGCGAAAGGCCTTTTTTCTGTTCTGCTTTTTGGAGAATGGCAATTAGTTGTGACTCTGAAGGTGCGCAGGCATTTGAAAGAAGATGATTTATTTTTGATTCATTTAATGAGAACATGATTATGTTATTTAATAAAAGTAATTATTTGTCTTTGCTTAAATCAGTTGGTGCTCGACCTAACGAGTAAAGCAAATCCAATGTTTCTCTTATTGTTTCTTCTGTTTTTTTCTCGTTTTCAGATTTATTTGGATATATATCATAAACCTTTGCGTATTTTTCAGGAGTAGTATTTATCATCAATGAGTTCGCACCAGCAAGAAGCCCCGCTCGTTTCGCATCCTTATCTAACGTTTCCATTGCACTCGTAACCAAAATATGGGAATCAGGTGCAACGATTCTTGTTAATGCAATTGTTTTTAGCATATGACTAAGAGAAACTTTTGATTGCGATGATAAAGGAGTACATGAATGCAGGATAAAAGGACCAAAAGAAAACATATCTGGATTGATGGCTTTCGTAAGCAAAATATTATTTATCAGATCTTGTTCAGTTTCGCCAGGCAGACCAACCATGAACCCAGTTGCAAGAATGAAACCATGCTGTTTTAACTGTCGAATAAGTTTTAGACGAGGTGTAAGTTCACGACCGGTGTGTAATGCATGGTAAATATTTTTGTTGGATGATTCAAATCTCAACAATGCACCATATGCACCAGCATTATATAATTTTTTATAAGTTTCAAACGGACGTTCTCCAATACTCATGAAAATAAGGATTCCGAATTTTTCTCTGATTTTTT
>JBDRIM010000002.1:0-4895 GCA_043816005.1 Microcaldota archaeon | reverse complement strand
AGAAAATCTATCACTTTTAGTGCTTCCGGAGTTCCTTCTTTCCATTCAATGCCTGCATATACATCCTCAGTATTCTCCCTGAAAACAACGACATCTAGTTTTTTCGGTTCTTTTACTGGATTGGGTGTTCCTCTATACCATTTTACAGGTCGAACACAACAATAAAGATCAAGAACTTGTCTCATGGTGACATTCAAGCTTCTATGTCCGCCACCAACTGGTGTTGTTAAAGGTCCTTTGATTGCAACCAAATATTCTCTTATTGAATTCATTGTTTCATCAGGTAAATATGTATTTGTTTTTTTGAAACATTCTTCCCCTGCTTCAAGTTTTTTCCAGGTTATTCTTTTCTTTCCAGCGTATGCTTTTTCCACAGCAGCATCAACAACCTTCATCATTACTGGAGTAATATCTATTCCGACACCATCTCCTTCAATATAAGGGATAATCGGATTATCCGGAACATTTAATTTTCCATTTTTCATTTCTATTTTTGATTCTTCCATAGTTTCACCATTTTAATTGTGTGCCATGACCGCAGTCATGCAATCACCTATTTTTGCGTCATTTTTTTAACATACATTATATTTCCACCTGCCAGCAGGACGTCCTTTGATTTTTCACCCATTTGGCAGAGTACGTTGAATTCAATTCCTTTTGTTTTGTTTAACAATTTCACTTTACCGTTTTTTATTCCTGCGCGCAGATCCTGGAAAACAAGCACGTCTCCCTGAGCTATTTTTTCATAATCCGATCCATTCTCAAACTCTAAAGGAACAATCCCCCAATTCACTAGATTTGCCTTGTGAATTCTTGCGAAATTTTTTGCAATAACTGCTTTTACTCCCAGGTGCAAAGGTGCAATTGCTGCATGTTCCCTGCTTGAACCCTGACCATAATTTTCTCCACCAACTATGATGCCGCCGTTTTTCTCTTTAGCTCGTTTTGGAAATTCTGCATCAACATTCACATAAACAAATTCAGAAATTTCAGGAATGTTGCTACGCAAAGGTAGAATCTTTGCACCCGCGGGCATGATGTGGTCAGTTGTAATATTATCTCCAACTTTAAGCAATACTTCCTTTTCGAGTTTATCATCCACTGCTTTTAATTCAGGTAGTGGTTTTATGTTTGGTCCACGAACGATTTGCACCTGCAAACCATCTGTGGGTGGTGCCATTATCATGGAATCGTCAATAACTGGCTTTGGTTTTGGTATTTTTGGATATTCTCCTAATTTTCTTGGGTCAGTAAAAACGCCATTTATTGCAATTGCAACTGCTGTTTCCGGAGAAACCAAATAAGCTTCTGCATCCTTTGTTCCACAGCGTCCTTTGAAATTTCTATTAAATGTCCTTACTGTAATTGCTTCGCTTCTTGGAGCCTGTCCCATTCCTATACAAGGTCCGCAAGCAGATTCAAGTATTCTTGCACCTGCTGCAATCATATCAGCCAATGCACCATTCCGGGCGATTGTTTCGTAAACTTGTTTCGATCCAGGAAGCACACAAAATGAAATATTCGGATGAACTTTCTTTCCTTTGAGTGCTTTAGCAACAACCATGAGATCGCAATAGGAAGAATTTGTACAACTTCCTACAATTACCTGATTTACTTTTTGTCCTTCCAATTCTGAAACCTTACATACTTGATCGGGCATATGTGGTTTAGCCACGTTTGGTTCTATTTTTGAAAGATCCAATTCAATTACTTCATCAAAATCCCGTACGCTGTCTGCGTTCATTTCCTTCCAATTATTTTCTCTTCCTTGCATTTTCAAGTATTCCAATGTTTTTTTGTCAGATGGAAATATCGAAGTGGTTGCACCAAGTTCAGCACCCATATTTGTTATCGTCGCACGTTCCGGAACCGAAAGAGTTTTCACTCCAGAACCAAAATACTCAAATATTTTCCCCACTCCACCCTTTACTGTAAGTTTTTTTAGAAGTTCGAGGATAACATCCTTTGCACTAACCCATGGTTGCAATTCCCCGGTAAGTTTTACACCAACGATCTTTGGCATATTAAGTGTAAATGAATTCCCGCCCATTGCAAGTGCAATATCCAAACCTCCTGCACCTATTGCAAGGGAACCAACACCACCTGCAGTTGGCGTATGTGAATCAGAACCCAAAAGAGTTTTTCCGGGAATTGCAAATCTCTCTAAATGTACCTGATGACAAATGCCGTTTCCAGGGCGTGAATATAACACTCCATATTTCGCAGCCACACTCTTCAAATAGTCATGATCATCTGCGTTCATGAAATCCGTTTGCAACATGTTGTGATCAACATAGCTTACAGATAATTCAGTTTTCACACGCGAAATTCCAAGTGCTTCAAATTCTAAATATGCCATTGTTCCAGTAGCATCCTGTGTCAATGTTTGGTTTATTTTTATTGAAATTTCTTTTCCTGCTTCTGGAAGTTCTCCGTTAACTCCACCTTCTATCAAATGTTCTTTTAATATTTTTTCAGTTACTGTAGTCATATAAATCTCCCAAAACTATTGTTTGATTTGACAATTCATCAGTAGCATTTATAAAAATTGGTGAAAGTCTAACACTATTTCGGCATTAAACGAAGAAATTAAAAAATAAAAATTAGGTTTTATCTAGATTGCATTGTTCTTCTGGTTCTCGCAGTTCCGCCAGTTCCTGGTCTATCACGTATTCTAGTTTTGAAATTACCAAATCGTATTGTTTTCCCATCGATGGTAAATACCATTTTTCTATTTGATTTGTTGCGTGCACTTGGAATTGGATTTCTTGTTAGTTTTGGAGTTCGTGTAACCTCTACTGGTTTAAATACCATGTCTAGTTGTTTCATTTCGTTCATTTTTTGTTCTACCATAAATCTTCTTAATGCATTTGCCAAATTGCCTTCTTCTTCCATGTATTTTTGGAATTTTCTCCCATCCTGCATGAATCTATTAATTGATTTGCGCACATAGCCATTATCATGAGCTACAGCTTGATCTAATGTCAAATTTCCATTTAATTGTGGCACTTGTGATTCTGCTTTTTTTCTTAATTCCGTGTGTGCTCTTGTTTTTTGTTCTGCTTTTTCTTCTACACAACTTACACATACTCCCAATAATCTTTCTTCTTCAGTAGGTGTCATATGAATAAAAAAATCAGGTTCTGTTGATTTTAGTTCAAATGGTGCAGTGTCTTCCTTTGGTCCGTTTCTATCACAAACCATCATTGCATTTTGTGGTCCTGATGGATGCGGATCACTTAATTCCATACGGCATTCTTTCGGAAGTTCAGATGCATATGCATATGTTGGATTAAAAAATCTAACGAGGTTTACCATTCTATTCTTGATTCGTTGCCATCTTGTTTCTGGTATTTTTTTTGGTTCAGGGGGTAATTTTATTCTTGCAGGTTTTGTTCCATTCATTCTCGCTGCATAATCTGCGTTTGCCTGTGCTTTTGCAGCTGTTATATCCATTCCGCCTTCACAAACAATTCGGGTGTCATCTTCAACTCTGGTAATGTATTCATTTTCCGTTACTAACCTAACACTACCTTCAGTTCTGCATCTTTGGTTTACTGGTGCTTTTTTACCATCATTTCTTGCTTCCTTCTCTCTTGTTTTTCTATCTCTTGCATTTCGTTCTGCTATTCTTCTCATTGCCTCTGCAATTGCCTCTTCTCTACTATCCTTTGTAATCACTATCTTCTGTGGTTCTTTTTTACTATCCACAACTGGGTTTGGTTGAGCTCTACCACCTTTTGCATCACTTACTGGCCATTCTAGTGCAGGTTCCTTTCCAGTTAGTGATCCGCGTGGCATTAATCTTCTCATAAAATCTTCTGCAATGTCCCTATTTGGCGGTAACATTACTCCTGGTTTTTTTTGTGCAGCTCTTTCTGCTTGCAGGGCTCTTGCAATTTCTGGAAGTTTATATCCTGCTTTGCCTAACTCGGTATTTACTGATTTTCCGTCGGTAATTGCTTTTTTTACTAATGCAACTGCAGCTCCCTCTCTTGTTGGAGGGCCGTTAACATTTGGTTTTGTTGCACTTGGTTCTTCCTTTTTAATTTTAGGTATCGTTTCTCCAGGTCCAGGTGGCAAACTTGGAAGTTCTCCATCTTTGAACATGTCATCCGTGGTTCGTATTCCACCTGTTCGTTCCCAATCTTCTTTTGCTCTATCTGGGATTCTGGTGTGAACTTTATTTTTTGGTACTAAAATATATTTAGCTGTGCGTCCATTGTTTGCCATTTGAGCCAAATGTTCCCCAGTTTCATTCTTGTAAACCGGCCTCCATTGACCTTGAACAAATGCATAACCCATTACTGGTGCTTCTTCAACACTTTTTTTCTTTGGTGTTTTACCTTTTGTTGTTGTACTATGTTTTGCTTGTGTTGTTTTTGTATGGGATGTTCCTGCAACTGCCGCACTTCTTACATTCGGTTGTGTTCCATTTACAATTCTATCAAAGGCAGCAATTGCTCCTGCTGGATCTTTTGTTGGATCGGGTGCAGTTTCGATTGCTGTTCTTACTTTAGGATCCATTGTTCCAGCTGTAGGTAATATTTCGCCACGCATATCCTTTCCATTTTCTTTTGCAAGACCTGTTAAATTATAACCCAATTGTCTATCTATTCCCCATGCATTTCCATTTAATCTGGATACTAACGCATGTATGAGTGCCTGTCTGGTTGGTTTTCCATCCTTAACTCTAGGATATTGACTTTTGTTAGGACCTGTTTGTGCGTCCACTACAGCTACAATTTTTGCTAGTTTTTGACCTACATTATCTGCTCTTGCGGTAGATCCAGACCCTAAAAATCCCAGTCCTAAACCTAGCAACATTGCAATTGTCAATCCGAATCTGCGATTTTTTTTATTCATATTACTCACTTAGTTATTCCATTCTTTAA
>JBDRIM010000001.1:0-27669 GCA_043816005.1 Microcaldota archaeon | reverse complement strand
ATTCCATTCATTATGCCTTTATTGTGAGTAGCACAGCGATAAACATCTACTTTTGCAAATTCGTATGCATCAAGAACGCCTTCAATTGCTTCTTCCCCAATAATCTCTTTTTTCCATACTGCTGTGGCTCTAGTTTTTCTTTTTGTTGCAAGATTGCTTATAATTCTAAGACGTACTTTTGCACCAGTGAGTTGGGCAAGTACTGGTGAAACATTTTCTAATACAGTGTTTACCATGTTTGCTCCTTGAGCATCACCAACTGCAATAGAAAAATCCAGCACCACCATATCCCCACGACTAGTATTGAATTTTTTTATTTCGAAATCACGTGCTCCACATCCAAATCTTTCATGTGGTTTCATATATTCATGAGCAATATCCATTATTTTTTTCCTGTTTAATTCAATATTCTTGATTGCTTGTTCCATATCTTTAATATTTACAAGTTGTATCTGCCCAAACATAATTGATTCGTCTGCTTCTGCTTTGAATCCATCTGGTAAAGTAAGCTTTGCTGCTTTGCATGCAGCTGCTATAACTGATGGTTCTTCAACTGCCATTGGTATAAGTATCTGTTTCCCATTGATGACAAAATTAAGACCAAGCCCAAGTGGAATATGAACTGCACCTATGACATTTTCAACTATTTTGTCTGCGCGGTCAAGTTTAAGTGCCCCACTCTCAGTTAATAATTTTGTTTCTTCGTCAGTTAATCCGACGATCTTCTTAATTTTTGCCAAACGTTCATCTATACTTAATTTATAAAATCCTGAAAGTTCGTCCATATAATCTACCTATAGTTCTTTTCTAATTTATCCAATGCCGTTGCTATGTTGACAAATGCAATATCCGCTTTTTTCAAGTAGAAATTCTTGAAAATTTCTCTAAGATTCCTTGTCTCCCCATCACCTAATGCGTACCTTCCTTTTTTTCTTGATAAAACGCCAAAGTTTTTAAGTTTCTGGAGATGGTAGTATACTGCTTTTGGATTTTGTTTTTCCTTTGTATTATGTTCAAGCTGTGAAATTATATCTTTTGTTGTTGGTGCCTCGTTTTTTATATGGAGTTCAATAAGTACCTCGAGAATATCAAACAAAAGTTTTCTGCTTTCATTTGGCATTATAAGTCCAAGTGAAAGTGCAATCCACCTAACAAGCGATTTTCGTGCTAATATCACTTCTTCAGGGAGAGCAAGTTCTCTTATCGTTAGCTCTGATCGTATGAGCTTTGATTCAGGAATCATGGTTCGATTTCTATGAGAAAGATTATAATAATAGTTGTGTAAGTACCTTCGTGGTCAATTTCACTATCCGTTACCATCCAGACGTTTTATTTGGTTATTCCAACCATTATGTAGAGGTAATTTTACGAATTGAAAATCCAAAAGATCACTCAGTTTGGGTTGAGGCTGATTTATCTACCCCAGAGCACATCTCTCTTAGTCCACACAATCCGCTTAGGAAAGGAAGGGTTAGGATTGGCATAGTTGGAAAAAGCGAATTTCTCGAAAAATCAGTTAGGGTATACAGTACAACGTTTACTAATCCTAAAATGTACAAATGCAATGTTACTGTTTACTCTTTCAATAAAGATGGGGTAATAGAAAACAGGCTGGAAAAATCAATTAATATACGATGCGAAGTGAAGAAGGAAGCTTCTATTTAGATTAATTTAATCACTTTGTCAGCAAGTAAATGAGATAGATATCCAACAAGGCCTACAAGTGCAAATTTCAAATCAAGCAGCAAATATAAGATCACTCCAAAAACAACAGCAGCTACAATTGTATGGGTGATTCCACGATGGTGTGGCTTGAAAAATCTGAACAATAAAAAATAAACTCCTAAAATTCCCAACCAAATAATAAACATCGAAAAAGTTGGAACACAAAATGTACCTTTACATGTTGACAAATACAATATCGCTAAACTAAAAATAACAACTCCAACATCTAAAATTTTTCGTCCTTTGCTCATATCATGGTCTAAATCTGGTGCAAGAGCACTTAATGCACCTAAAATCGCAATTAAACCAAATTCAACTATCTCTCGTGTACCTAATGCATATAGGACTAAAACTGCACATATTGCGCCTATTATGGCATGGGAACGCCAATTCATGTCTAAATAAAGAAAAGAAAAAATAAAAACTAGTTGCTAACTTCGTATGCAACGCTTACAGATGCACTCATATCTACCTCACCAGGAGATAGTACTGTTTCGCTTGCACCTGCCATATCTTCAGCAGCATATGTCAAACTCTTATAGCTATTTGAATAATATGGACTCACATAAGATTCACTTGCAGATAAAACTTTTCCAAGTGAAATTCCAAGCCCATCAGCTATTCTCTGTGCCTTTGCTTTTGCTGCAGCAGAAGCTTCCTGTAATAAAGTTTTTGCCAATTCACTTCTTGTTGTTTCTTTTAATGTATAATAAACAGAATCAACAAATGTTTGGTTAACTCCAGTTGAAGATGCAGCATCAATAACCGAACCACCTTTATCTAATTGCTCTACTTCAACATCAACTCGGTGAGTTACTTTATACCCAACATTTTTGTAGGTCCAGCGACAGTTATATCCATTAGCATCACATGTTCGGTTGCTTTCTTGTACTGTATCAACACGATAAGAAACCGTCTGAATCTTATCCTCTGGTATTCCTAAATTTTTCAATTTGGTAAAAAGTTCGTTTGTAACTTGTGCATTTTGTGCCTGTGCATCATTAGCATTAACTGCTTCTGTTTCTACTGACATTCGTATTTGAAGTAAATCTGGTGCCACCTTTTTTGTAGCAGTAGCAGATACTGTTATATCATGTTCATTTGGCGTAGCAGATGAATAAATATTTGGTGAATAATCACCTTTTGAGAGCATATAACCCCCACCAATCATCCCTAAAGCAAGTAAGAGAGCGGATAATACAAACATCGTGCTCATTTTACCGTGTCCTTGAACGACATCTCCACCTTCACAACATTCTTTCATATCAAAACACCTCTATAATTATATTTTTCTACTTTTCTACATCATCAATTAATTCTGAATTTGGTCTACAAACGCCAAGTGCATCTGAAGTCCATTCTGGATAATAATCAGTACAGTAAAAGTTTTCTGGACATCTAAATCCTCCTAATCCACCACATTCACAGTATGACATACATCTGTATTCACTACAAACTGTCCCATCTTCTGTTTCCTCGCAGATACTACTGCAAGTAATCCAATGTCCGCCTCCATCTTCACAAATGGTTTGGTTCATCAAATAAGTTTGGTCAATATCTTTGGTAAATGTCTGATTTGGCATTATGCACTGTTCAGGATAGCTTTCTACAACAGGATATCCGGCAGCAGCGCAATCATCAAAATTTGTAATATTCATTACTAAAGTACAGTTTTCTTCCCATGGTCTTATACATTTTTGACTAATATCACACCACTTATACCCAGCCGAACCTTTACAACCATGCTCATCACTATCATTACCAACTAATGGTGGCGTTATAACAGTTGTGTTATTTCCTGTGTCTGTATCATTCACAACTGGCTGTTGCGGTTCTAAACATCCAAAAAATAGCAAACCACCAGCGAAAACCAAAATCGCGAATATCGGTAAAATCCTCATAGTTTAACATGGTCTGCATGAATTTAAACCGTTTCTTTTTTACTGCGGTTCTAGCCGAATTTTGTTGTTTGAGGGGGCGTAGCCCCCTCGAACCCCAAAGTCTATAAATTTTCTATTCGTTCTAATTCCATGGAAAATTTTTACAAATTACTTTACCCAATGCGTGTTTGTTTAATTGGTGCCAGTCATAATGGAATTGATAATTTTATGCCTGCATCTTGGACTTATCCTTTATCTGCATCACCACCAATTTTTGGTGTTGCAATAGCCAAAGCAAGATACACTTTTGATCTTATGAAATCAAGTGGTTTTTTCACTATAAATGTTCCTGGTTTTGATATGAAAGATAAATTAGAAAAGTTTGGTAGATTAAGTGGCAGAGATGGTGATAAATTCAAAGCATGGGGGGTTACAAAGGAAAAATGTGAAATTCCTTCTGTTGCAATTGCAGAGGCACTTTATACTATTGAATGTAAAATTGTAAATGAAATTGAAGTCGGAGATCATATTATTTTTGCAGGTGAAGTTGTTAATGTGAAAAAAAGACGAGAAGGAAAAGGAATTTATCAAAGCAAAAATGGATTTTTGGAGATTTAATTATGCTGAAACTGTCTTTAGTTATTATCAATGTCTGAACAAGTATCTATCAGCATCATTTTATGTCAAATTTTGATTAATTAGCTCCATTCTATGCCATTTAGATACACTTTTATATTATTTAGACTGCAACATCTAACCAGCCACGTCCTTGATCGATGCATCGATCTCGACATAGTCAGGAAGTCTGGCTTCCTAACATCTTTGCTTTCTTTTCTTTATCCAATTTTCTTTTAATTGATTTTAAGCTGACAAAACTATCTCTTTCCATTTCTTCAAGTCTAAAAGTAATTAGTTTTTTCTGATCATCAAGCCTTGGAATGAGCACAAATTCAAGTGCATTAACTCTTCTTTTGGTTTTTTCTATCTCAACAATAAGTCTTTTCATCGCAGTTTCGGTTTCTGCAAGTCTAATAGTCATCAGCAAGATTTCATTGAAGTCATCTACTGCTGCATCTAATTTTGCACTTGTTGCAGCAACAGAATAAGTTGGCAAGCTAAGGAAGTGTTTGTGCTCCATTTTTGCAGTAATATTCGGTATCTTTACGCCCATGACGTTTCTGACTTCGATATCAATGTCAATATCTTTTTTAAGGTCAAGAGAAACTTTAGTCAATTCTTGAATGTTGTGATAAGTTTCTGCAAGAGCAAGAGAATGATATCCTTTTGCCATTCTTTCAGCAAGCTGTCCACGTAAATCCTGTGCTTTTTTCAAAATTTTAAAAAATTCCAAAATAAGTGCATCTCTTTTTTGCTTGAGCAATTTGTGTCCTTTGATTGCTAGTGTAATGCGCTCTTTTGTTTTTATGAGCTCCATTCTTGTTGGATTTACGTCTGTTGCTGCCATTTTTGGTCTCTCCCGGGGGAAACCCCCGGAACCCCACTGAGGTTATTTCTATTCTCCTTTATCTTCCCCATTTCCATTTTTCTTCAGATACTTTGGAATGTGTTCTCGCTTAACTCTCTTCAATTCTTCTTCAGGTAAGATTGCAAGTAGTTCCCATGCAATATCTAATGTTGTTTCGATATCTCTATTTTCGTAAGCACCTTGTTTGACAAATTTCTTTTCAAATTCGTCAGCTAGTCTCAAGAATCTTCTATCTGTAGCAGATAATGCTTCTTCACCTACAACTGCACTAAGGCTTCTCAAATCTCGGCCATTTGCATAAGCAGCATAAAGCTGATCTGAAACACCTTTGTGATCCTCCCTTGTTTTACCATCACCAATACCAGAGTTCATTAATCTAGATAATGATGGAAGCGGATCAATTGGTGGGTAAATGTTTTTCCTGTGAAGATCTCTGCTTAAGAGAATCTGACCCTCTGTAATGTAACCGGTAAGGTCAGCGATTGGGTGGGTTTTATCATCACCGGGCATTGTAAGAACAGGGATCTGAGTAACCGAACCGGTACTTCCTCTTACACGGCCCGCTCTTTCATAAATTGTAGAAAGGTCAGTGTACATGTAACCTGGGTAACCTCGTCTACCTGGAACTTCCTGTCTTGCTGAAGAAATTTCACGCAAAGCTTCACAATAGTTTGTCATATCGGTAATCAAAGTAAGCACATGCATCCCTTGTTCATATGCTAGGTATTCTGCTGTTGTCAATGCAAGACGTGGTGTGATAATACGTTCAACTGAAGGATCATCTGCAAGATTAAGGAAAAGAACTGCACTTTCAAGTGCCCCAGTTTTTTCAAAATCTCTCATAAAAAATGATGCTTCCTCATGCGTAATACCTATGGCAGCAAAAACAACTGCAAATTTTTCCCCAGTTCCTCTAACTTTGGCCTGTCTTGCTATCTGTACTGTTAATTGGTTGTGCGGAAGACCTGCACCGGAGAATATAGGTAGTTTTTGACCTCTTACTAAGGTATTCATACCATCAATAGTTGATACACCAGTTTGGATAAATTCATTAGGCATTTCACGTGAATATGGATTGATTGGAAGACCTGTAATATCTACTTTTTCTTTTGGAATGACTTTTGGTCCTTTGTCTCTTGGTTCACCAAGACCAGTGAAAATACGGCCAAGCATATCACTACTAAGACCAAGTCTCATTGTTTCTCCGAGGAACCTGACTGTTGATTGCGTCGTACTGATACCTGTTGTTGAACCGAATACCTGCACAACTGCAGTATTTGTACTAACATCAAGTACCTGCCCTTTTCTTCGTTCGCCATTCGGCATCATAATTTCGACTATTTCGTTGTATGCAACGCCACTAACGTCAGAAACTACAACAAGCGGACCTGCGATTTCAGTGATTGTTTTATATTCTTTCATCAGTATCACCTCATAAAAATTCCTATTTTTATAAAGAAAAAATGCATCTGCATTTTTTCACCTTTTTAGAAGATCATCAAAATTGCCGTCAATCTCTTTTCGGAGTTTGTCAAATTCTTTCATATCAGCGATTTCTTTCATTCTGCCGATAGTTCCCTTTACTTTGAGTTCATCTATTCTCTTAAGCTGAACACCAAGATCTAAAGCATTATTCGTTCTTTCGCCAAATCTCATGATGATCTTAAGCATTTGATATTGTTTTTTCAATTCACATCGTGCATCAATATCACTATATGCGTTTTGTTGAAGATAGTCTTCACGCAACATTTTGGTTACCATTAAAACTGCCTGTTCTTTTTCAGGCAATGCATCAGGTCCAACCAGCTGTACAACTTCTTGAAGTTCTGATTCTTTTTGAAGTAATGCCATAGCACTTTTGATAATTTTTGTGAAATCAGATGATACTTTTTCTGTATAGAACTCTTCAAGGCTATCACCGTATAATGTATAACTCTTCAGCCAGTTGATTGCTGGGAAGTGTCGTCTATATGCAAGAGAAGCATCAAGTGCAAGGAAAACTTTAGTAACACGTAAAGTGTTTTGTGAAACTGGCTCAGAAATATCACCGCCTGGTGGTGAAACCGCACCAATAATTGAAACAGATCCATATCTTTCATCAGTTCCAAGGCAGCGTACACGTCCTGCTCTTTCATAGAATTCTGCCAGTCTTCTTGCAAGATATGCAGGATAACCCTCTTCACCAGGCATTTCTTCCAAACGACCACCGATTTCACGCATAGCCTCTGCCCATCTTGAAGTTGAGTCTGCCATCAATGCAACATCATATCCCATGTCTCTGAAATATTCTGCAATGGTAACCCCGGTATAAACACTTGCTTCACGTGCAGCAACAGGCATGTTTGAGGTGTTGGCAATAAGCACGGTTCTTTGCATAAGTGGTTTGCCTGATTTCGGATCAATTAAGTGTGGAAATTCCTTAAGTACATCTGTCATTTCATTTCCACGTTCACCGCAACCTATATAGACAACTATCTGTGTATCTGAATATTTAGCAAGGCTCTGTTGAGTAACTGTTTTACCAGAACCAAAAGGACCTGGAATGCATGCAGTACCTCCTTTTGCAATTGGGAAAAATGTATCTATTATTCTTTGTCCAGTAATCAGTGGAATTGTTGGTGGGAATTTTTCAATAACTGGCCTTGATTTTCTCACGAACCACCTCTGATACATCATAAGTGGGTATTTTTTACCTTCATGAGAAATCGATCCAACTTCTTGTTCTACGGTATATTTACCAGATGAAATTGATTCTATTTTACCCTCTTTTGGTGACATTATTTTATGTAATATAAGTTCTGTTTCCTGAACTGTTCCAATCACATCGCCAATTTTTATCTTATCTCCTTTTTTTACCGTTGCTTTGAATTCCCAGACTTTTTTTCTGTCAAGAGCAGGGACTTCTATTCCTCTTGTTATAAACACACCCTTTGCTTTCTCTTCAATTGATTTGAGTGGTCTTTGAATTCCATCATAAATACTTTGTAAAATGCCTGGGCCAAATTCAACTGATAAAGGCTGGCCAGTTGTTTCTGTAGGTTCACCTGGCTTAAGACCTGAAGTGTCTTCGTAAACCTGAATAACTGATGTGTTGCCAACTATTTTGATGATTTCGCCAAGAAGTTTTTCATTACCTATTTTTACAACATCATAAAGTCTGGCGCCTGGCACATATGCCTCTACAACCGGACCGCTAATCCTTTCAATTTGACCTCGCTTTACCATGCTTTTTTGGTTTGCTGCAGGTTTTTTTCCATTTTTTGCCATCTTGAATACACCTTTTTATTATTTTTTGGAACCTAAATCAAAACCCAATGCCCTCTTAATCAATGTTCTTATCTCGTCACCCTCAACACTTTTCCCACTATAATTTGGCATTGGTATAACTACGGGATATGCGATTGTACTTATCTTTCTCTTAAGTCTCCAATCTATTTTATTGAGCATAATTTCACTTGTTATGATAATTCCATACTCTTTATTTTCGAGGGTACGCTCCAATTCAGATTGGATGGTATTCTCATTAACTATCACGGTATTGTCAATACCGGCCAGCCTAAAGCCCATGACCAGTGGAGCATCGCCGATGACTATAATTTTTGCTTTCATCAAAACCCTCTATACAACTACTAACATTTCCCTAACTTCATTTTCAGGGATGTTGAATTCTTTGCATTTCGCTATCTTTCTAATATTGTTTATTTCTTCTTCTTTAAGTAAAAGGAAACCGATTATCACTCCTACTGATAATACGTCTGTGTGGAATGCCAAAACCTTTTGAGCTGTTACTGATTTTTCAAGTGCAATCTCTAAATCTGTCAATCTAAGTTTTTCTCCGCGGATTTCAATCTGTCTAAATTTTGGTTTTATTATATTCACAACTGTTTGGAGATCTTTTGCTTCTATTAGTCTTTCTATCATTAACTCATTTATTGTTCCGCCTCTTATCAAACTACCAATGATTTTTTCTTTATTAATATTATACTTTTTCAATCGTTCAATGACTAGTATATTCTTTGCGTCTATTTCTCTCTTTAAAATTTTTCTTATGTTATCTACATCACGTGCACCTACTTCTGCAAGTGCGTGATCCATAAAAAGATAGATATATGCGTCAATTATTGTTTCCATTTGCATGAACATATCTAGACTTCTAAGTGCATTTGTAAAACTTTCTTTCATTTTTCTATTCAAGTTCGTAGTACTTATGGATAACATCTTCTCTCCTAATTCTGTTCTTCTGAGTTCTCTCATAATCGTTGTATCATCAGATTTCATTATCCTTCTAAAATCATCATCAGTCAATCCGCCAACTTCAAATAAATACTGTTTAACATCATCATAATTTCTCTTAAGCCGTTTTGCATGCATAAGTGATTTTAGATTCAAAAGATCCCATCTAATGAGGAGTGCTCTGAGTGCATTCTGGTCCTCTTTTGGAGTTATTTTCAAGAGCTTTCTCACAATTCTTGCAAAGTTGCGAGAGGCAGCAAGTTCAATCAAGGCAGAACCAGAATAGTCAACCGAAGCACTCACTAATTCGTTTTTATATCCTGTCTTGTGCAAAAGCTCAATCATGGCTTGCACTGTTGTAACTCGTATCATTTCATCTAACTGACCTTGCTTGAGTAGAAGGCCTTTCATAGCCTTTACTCTTGCATTCGAGTAACCATACTTTAAGGCACGATTCTCTATCTTGGGCAGTTTCATCATTTACCTCCGAATAATTTATCATCGATTTGCTTCCTTATTTCATCTCTTCTTGATTCAAATAAGGTTTCTAAGGTAAGGTCAATTCTTATCCTTCCATCATTACTTTCAACAATGGCACCCCCAAGTGCGTCAAGATCTTCTATAATCTTTGCATTTTTTAGGGTTGGAATAAGTTTTCTTTCCCCTTTTAGGACTCTAACTGTGGCGTCAGATCCAAGTTCCGCTACAGCTTCGGCTACTGCTTTGGAAATGAATTTTTTATATTCTGGATTCTTTTTTGCACTTTTAAGTGCATCAAAAAAATCTTCAAGCACATTCTTTATGGCATCTTCTCTTGCCTCAGCAAGTATGCGTCTAGATTCTAATCTTGCCCAAGCCAAGCGTTCGTTTCGTTGTTCTTCGATGAGTTGCTCTACATCTTCTTTTGCATCTCGTTTGATTGCAGATACTTTAGAACGCTCTTCTTCAACCATGCTCCTAACATGGGCTTCGGCTGTTTCGATTATCTTTCGTGCATCTTCGTTTGCCTCAGAGAGAAGAGAGCCCTTCAGCTTCTCTATTCCCATGTAAAGCACCTTATGCTCCAATTTTTAGCCATAAGAGCACTGCGACTAGGAAACCGAAAACTGCAAGAACTTCCGGAAGTACAATGTAAATCAAAACATTCTTTTCCATTTCTGGTCTTTCAGCAACTGCACCCATTGCTGCTGCACCGACAGTACCCTGTGACCAAGCAGCTGCGAGAGCGCTCAATCCCATTGCAATACCGGCACCAATTGCCATTGCACCTTCGCTAGTTAAAAAATTTCCTGCTACTGTTGCGTCTACCATTTTTTCACCTTTTTTAAAGTTTTTTATTGTACAAAGCAAATGGGATGAAAACATCACCGCCGCCGTGTAAAAATTTCGATCTGAATTCAACTATATTAAGTCTGCCACCCTGGATCAGAGCTTCAAACATTGCAACAAAACAATTCAATATATGTAAAATAATAAATATAGGAATCATAATTATTACCATTAGTCCTTGTTCTGGCAAAGGTATAAGAAATTCGTTTAAAAGTTCTGCAATAACAACTCCAGCTATACCAACTGCTGCAATTCTGCTATAAGAAAGTATATTCCCCATAAATCCAGGAACCTCTATTATGCCTATGATGCCTTCTGTTAAAGCAAGTCCGATTATTGATATTACCAAAACAACTAAACCTGCAACTGTAAAATCAAGAGGCAACAATCCGAGTTGCGGGAGTAAAGCTAACAACATTCCAACTTCCACACCTATCCAGGCTATTTTTGCAAATGCATGCTTTTTGTTATGTTTCCATTCGTTAATGGCTCCAAAAATAAACCCTGCAGTTAAATGGATTATTCCCATTGCAGCACTCAAACCAATCAAAAGTAATATGTTTTCCATTCTATGTAATCCCGTATATAGGGACGAATGAAGTAGTTCAATTCCAGTCCACTTGCCAAAATATTCAATAAGGTGATAATGCGACATTCCAGCCCATTCATCGAAGATTATACCAAATACCATTGTTGGAATTGAAGAATATAGCCAAATTTTAGAAACATTATACATTATGTAACTTTTCGCAAATTTCCTCATCAGCCACCATGCCAATATTGCCGATATAATTCCATATATGAAATCCCCAACTATCATACCATATAAAATTGGCAACGCAATTAGGTATGCCATGGTTGGGTCTAATTCGTAATAATTTGGCATTGAATAACTTTTAGTAATAAATTCAAGAGGCGATGCAACATTTGGGTTGTCGAGAACTGTTGGGGGCATCTCATCATGACCAAAATTCACTTCTTCAATTGTTGCTTTGTTACCATATTTATTGACTATATCTATTATTTTATCATAATTTGAACCAATTATCCATCCTTCTAAGACATGTAATGATTTTGATTTAGAGAATTTCGATGCAATCTCAGCTCTTGCAGCTTCTACTTCAAGCGAGGCAATTATGTTTCTTACTGTATCTATGTTGTTTTTTGCAATCACTGCCATGTCATCTTTTACTTTAGCCAAATGTGATCTCTTTGCATTGATCTCAGCATCTACTTTACCAATCGTTTCACTTGGAGTTGTAATATTCTGTGGAAGTCCGATATCTATAAATGCATTGTCAGTAAGTGCAGAATCGATTTTTCGTTCGTGTTTCCTTTCGAATAGAATCAATACTACGTTACTATCTCCTTCACTAATAACATTTCCAGTTCCAAGCTTTGCTATTATAGCTGTTAATCTTGGTAATTTAGATATTGGAATTTCGCCAATTCTAAAATCTATTGATCTTGTTGATAATTTTCCAAAATCAACATTCTTAAAAGGAAGAATTTTTTTCACTGCAACTACTTCATTATCAAGCATTTTTATCTTTTCGTTCAGATCATTGGCCTCTTGATTAAGATTTCGGAGTTGATTTTCCGCTTCAAATTGTTTAGCCATTGAAAGTGCTTTTTTTCCTTCAATATATTTTGGTTCTCCTACGACCTGTTTATCCATTACTGATTCCATCAAATTGTGAACAGCCCGTAGTTTGATCAATTGATCAGATAATTCATCGAAAGCAGGCAATGTTCTTCCATTGTCTAATCCATCGTATTTGGTTTTTCTGACATCAACTAGGCCTATTTCATGAAGGTCTTTAATTAGTTTTTCAATTATGGATGTTAGTACGATTATTCTAACCTTCTTCATGCGTTTTGCTTTAAACATACTTTTCCTCAGAGGTTGGCTAGGAATTCCTTGACAAACTTTGAAACAACAACAAACTCAACTTTCTTTTTTGTAATTTTTGATCCGTCATCCTTAGCCTTACTAAGTATTTCTTCAACTTTAGTTTCTATTTCACTGCTTCCATCTTGTAATCGTTCATTTTTGTAAGTAGTAATGCTTTGTTCATTAGTCATGCGTTGATTAGATATTTGTTCCTTTGCTTCACGCATGATTTTATCTGCTTTTTCTTTAGCAGAATTAATTAGACGGTCGTACTCCTCTTCCGCGTCTCTTATTTCCTGTATAGTCTTAATAAACTCTGGATGTTCAGATAGTTGATGCATAGTAACACCAAAACAAGTTAGACTTTAATTAAAGAAGAAATATTTATAAACACGAGCCAATGAATATCCTCTACCGTTTTCTATAAAGTAGTTTGATAACGTCTTTGGTGATTAAATGGGTGCTTACAAGTATATAGCTAAAACCTTGCAAAAACAATACAAGGAAAGAGATTCAATTTACAGGGGAAAGGTAGTTTCATGGAGAGCAGGACCTGCAATGGTTAAAGTTCTCAATCCATCAAATCTAGTAAGAGCAAGAAGACTTGGTTTCAAAGCTAAACAAGGTTACGTGGTTGTTCGAGTTAGAATTGATAAAGGACGAAGAACAAGGCGAAGGACAAGTGGTGGTAGAAAACAAAAAAACTACTATTTGTTTGTTCAACCACAGCAATCACATCAAGCTATTGCTGAACAAAGAGTAAATCGTGTTTACAAAAATCTTGAAGTTCTAAATTCTTATTGGGTTGGTGAAGATGGAAACTATAAATTTTTCGAAGTAATTTTAGCAGATCCAGCTAAACCAACTGTTAATGTGAGTTCGGTAATGAGACCTGGTAAATCCTTTAGGGGTCTTACTGCTGCAGGTAATTCACGTTCACCAAGCAAGAAAAAAGGTCTCAACAAAAGACTCAGAAGGAAGATGGCAACTAAAAAAGCATATCACTTCAAGGAGTATGTTGGCAAGAAGAATGCTTAGCTTATGTATGACATACTGAAGTGTTCAGTAGAACCTTCTTCTTTTGGTTTTTCTATTTTTTATAATTTCAATACTGTCAAAAACAAAATCATTTCAGTTGCAAATCTCGAAGAAGCACTAAACTACAAAAATAAAAAGGTGTTAGTTGTGCTTCAGGATTACAAATTTAACGAGGGCGCTATAAGGACAATTGCAGAGAAAAAGAATCTGTGTTTTTTGATTGACATTGGACGTTTAATAAAATCAACCGGGATTTCTCGTGCAGTTGCAATCTCGAAAATCCGCAATTTTTTGAGATTGTGTGTAAAGTATGGTGCATTTTACTCATTTGCTAGTTTTGCTGAAAGTGAAATGCAAGTCCGTACACGCGATGAGCTTCTTCATATTGCCATGCTGTTTGATCTCAACCACGGCCAGGCAAAATTCGCATTAAAGATGCTCCAGCATTATTTATCTTAAATATACTGATTTTCCACTTTTAGTAACATTTAAAAAGAGTTCTTAACACATATATGTCTATGGGAACTGTATCAAAAGTTATGATAGCTGCAGCTGCAATTGGGGCACTCTACTATGGTAACCAACAGATGAAAACACGTTTCTCTGCTGAAGAAGTTTTTCGAAGAGCAAAACCAAAAATTGAAATGCTTATGAGGTCTGATCAAACAACAAGCGGTAACATGGTAGATGCATTAAAAAGAGATCTTTTAGATGCTAGAGATGATACTGAAAGATGTAAAGTTGGATTGCTTGCAGAAGCAACTGCTCATACAAAAGGAGATGTGGCAGTAGCTGAAAAAATGATCGATAGACGTTCACTTGTTCCCTATGCCGAATGCGAACCAGATCAAAGAGAAAGCAATTCTCCAGATAAATGGTGGAAATATGGTGGTTTTGTTGGTTTGCTTTATGCAGGAATTTCACTCGTAACTAGTCTTGTAGGTATTTTGAGGGGAAAAGCAGCAGCAAGACAAGCTCAAATGGCAGAAAGAAGGGAACGGTTAAGAAGAAGAGAAGAAGATGACGTTCCAAGAAGCAGATATGAGGATGATAATCCCCGAAGAGATCCTGATGAGGATGATGGTTCCTCAAGACGGGATTATGATGATGAGGGTCCTCCAAGAACAGATCCAGATCTTGATTAATCAAAGATCTTTTCCAGTTAGCATTTTATACGCCTGCAAATACCTTTCGCTTGTTCTTTTTATTACATCCTCAGGAAGTGCAGGCGGTGGCGGATTCTTGTTCCAGTTTGTTTTTTCTAAATAATCTCTTACAAATTGTTTATCCAAACTTTCAAGAACTCCTTTTTCGTATTTTTCTTTTAGCCAGTATCGTGATGAATCTGGTGTAAGAGCTTCATCTATCAAGACGATCTTGTTTTTACCATCTTTATTTGTATGATATCCAAATTCGAATTTTGTATCAGCTAATACAAGTCCTGATCTGTCTGCATGCGTCTTTCCAAAATTATACAATTCAATACTTTTTTGTTTCACTGTTTGGTAAGCATGTTCTCCGACAATTTTCTTTGCCTGTTCTTCGTTAATATTTTCATCATGTCCTTTTTCTGCTTTTGTTGATGGAGTAAAAATTGGTTTTGGTAATTCACTCCCATTCTTCAATCCTTCTGGGAGTTCTATTCCACAGACTGTTCCGCTTTTTTGATATTCTTTCCATGCGCTGCCTGTGATATATCCTCTAACAACACATTCAAGTGGTAAAGGTTCTGCTTTTTCTACAATAATACTCCTTCCATTGAGATATTCTGGCAGGTTCGCTGGAATGGCATTTGTAAGAAAATGATTTTCTATAATATCTGTTGTTTTCTTGAACCAAAATATGGATAATTTCGTAAGTACCTCTCCTTTGCTAGGTATCCCCTCATTGAAAACAACATCAAATGCACTCAATCTATCTGTTGCAATCATAAGAAGATGATTATTGATCAAATAAGTGTCACGAACCTTTCCTTTTCTAAGTAGTGGTAATTCTAATTCGGTTTCTCTAATTGTTTCCATATCCTTGATTTACAGAAGAAATTTATATTCCTATTTGTTTTTTGTTTGATCTTTTAATTTTAACATCTCTTTTAACATTCCGAAAGTAAGAACTGGTTTTCCATATTCTTCAGTGTCATCTGACATGCGTGGACATCCTGTGTTGATGTAACAATCAAAAAACATGAAATTATTTAGATTAAGTGGTTCTAACTCATTTGCCACAAGTATTTCTACTCGAAGACCTCTTTTTTTAAGTTCTTTTTTTGCTAGCAATGCTTGTGGAAGATTAAATTGACCTGGTTTAGTGCTTAACATGATCCCAAATTTTTTACCGTCAAGTGAACGGATTATCATTCCCCTGCGTTTTTTTCTAAGTTGTTCGATTTCTTTATTAATATTTTTTATGCTGCCATCGAGTGGATTGTAAATGAAAACTTGTTTTTCTGATTCAATAGCTAATGGGTGGAACATCCCATTTCCGATAAAAAGAATCGCATCAGCTCTTTCATTTTTAATTGCACTGGCATCACACCCTAGCACTTGGCCATCTTCTTGTGTTAATGCACCTTTTTTTGTTAATATATTCTTACCATTATTCTCAAAGAAATTTTTTATTTCCTTAAATTGATGCGAATGTTGAACTGTCATTCCAATTGCTATATTTTTATAGTTCTTAAGTGCTGGAAGTGCATTTTCAAGATCATCGATCTTGATATCTATTCTATATTCGACGTATTCAATTGGTATTCCAACATCCAATTTTCCAAACCTATTATGTCCAAAATGAATTATTTTATTTACCTTAAGCATGCGTGCTTCATCAATTGCAATATCACATGCACCATAACATGACGATGCCGAAAGAAAAACTTCGTGGCCTTCTTTCTCATACTTTTTTGCAAATTCAATTGCCTTTTGTTTAAGCCCGTCAGGGAACTGAAGTAATAGTCTCATATTCTCAACCAAAAATTATTCTTCATATCTGTTTGAAAAACAAATTAGTGAAAAAACCTTTGAACCAGAAAGAATCTTTTTAAGTTCAGTTTCAAGAGGACGGTCACGACATTCACGTCCCATCTTACGACATAATCTCTCAAGGTTTCTTTTTTGAATAGTTAGAATCCTAGTATTTTTTCCTATTGACACATACTCTGGAACATCGCGTTTTAGTTGGTTTTGTAATGCTCTATTAATAATGGCGAGTTCTAGCTGGTTAATATCAAAGTAAGAGGTTACGTTTGTTCTTTTTTGTGTTTGTTCTTCTTCTGTTTCAAGTCGTGGCATAACAATCTATTCATCTAGATGTATTTAATCTTTTTCTTCACTCTCCATTCGTGCAAATATTATATCCGTATTACTCTCCATAATATCCTCAGAGTATCTTATCACTTTATTGCATTTTTCAAGTAAAATAAGGAGTATTAGCATTTTTGAAACATTTTTCTCTTTTTTTAGTATGGCATCTGCCTTATGGTAAATCTCTTTATATTTTGTCATTGCATTTTTGAAATTTTTACTATTAGGTTCATTTTTTGCAAATGTTTCAAATGCCTGAGTATAAACATCACAAGCACAGTCAACAAGATCAGCCAGCCATTCGCTTCTTCCTGCATCTTCAGCACTTTTACAGAGGTCGACTAAGTGATCACCCACCTTTTCAATGCTTTTTGCAACTACTGCTTTGAAAATTGCTTCTTTTTGTTTTGTAGCACTAAGAATAAGATTCCTGAGAACTAAAATATACAACCTATCAACTGCTTCTTCTTTTTTCGAGACTTCGACTAAATTTCCATGCCCTCTACAAACATCTGATACAAGTCCAAACATAGATTTTGTCACATTAAACTCTCTCTTCATTATATCATCAATATCAAGGTCATCAAATTTCACGATACTCAAAACTATTCCTTCATCATTTTCTTCTATAATTTCAACCCCAGAGAGGATCTGTCTTGCTTGCTCTGCAACAATAGCAGTTCCTTTTCCTTTCAATACTATCTTCGTAGCCCCTCCAATATAGGCAGCAACAATATTTCGCATGGTTGCGTGCGTTCCTTCAGTTATATTGATTGTATATACTTTTGTATCTGATTTTGTTTGTTTTGTTGAGAATGTAAGAGTCCCATCCGTGTTATCTGTGATATAAACATGATCCCCTTTCTTGATTTTTAGTCTATCTATCCATTCATGCGGAAGTGATACTGTGTATGTGTTTCCACCAGTTAGCTGTATCTTTCTTGGAAGGTTCATACTTTCACCATAATATATATCTTATGTATTGGAATATATACTTCATACGGAAGATATATAAATACTGTAATTCGCACTTTATTTGTAAAAGTGATTTTATGAATTTAACTGCTAGAGCATCTGAAGCTAGAGACAAAATGCTTCGTGATACTTCTGGTAGTGATTTCTCTTCAGTGAAATATGCAGCAAAATGGAAGACAAGATTGGACGATATGCTTGAACATAAACAAAAACTACTCTAATTATATTTTTGTAGTTGGAATGTGCCGTCAGTTCCTGTTAATGTTAATATGTTTCCATTGATTGAATATCTATACTGGTTTATACCACTGTAATAACTGCTGAATGTTATACTATCCCCACTCACTGAATACTGTCCAATATCATAGTAATACCCAGTACTAAATTCGAAAAATCCACCTGGTTTTAGCCATAATGTCATCAATAGACTTGGATTAACCCACACACCAACTAAATTTGTTGGAGCTGATGGTGTGGTTTGAGGTGTTTGAGTTCCTTGTCCAGTTTGTTCCTGTATAATGGGTACATTTGATGTTGATATATCAGAACCTTGTTTTTTTAGTTTTATTTCATTCATATTCTGATCATAGAGAACTATTCGTTTTTTGCCGCATAAATATGTGAATGATGTTGAATATTGAGTTGAAGGGGATAAAGAATCTAAATGTAGCGTCTCTCCTTCGATTCTATAAGTTCCTGTTATCGTTGTCTGCCCTACTTTCCATTGGAAACTATTATCACTATTTAGTTTCAGTTCCATGGCTGTTAATTCGTCTTCCCATATTCCTATCACTGCCGTTGGTGATGTTTGTAATTCATCCAAATCCTTTCCTTGATCGTCAATTGAAGCGTATAATTCTTTATAGTCATTTACTGTTGGCGGAGCCATTCCTTTGGATATACAAACTATCGGTTCAGTTCCTGCAAGTTCGTATAGCCAAAGTTTTCCGTTATTACCTTTAGAAACAACAAATTTGTAGTTTTCTTTCTTTTCTACATTATGTAAGTAAATGTGTGGGCTACCAACATCTGAGTAGTATGTGGTACAGTTATACAATCCCGTGCCATCCTGGTACATGCAGGTTTGATCTGTAATTGCAAGCGAAAATATTTTATCAACCCGAAGACCACCTGTTAGTATACCACAGTTCCATTCTTTTTTAAGATCAGTTATGCTTGGTGCTATAAGTTGAGGTTGTTTATTCGCTCTAAATCTTCCAGTTATAATACCTGTTTTACCTTCAAGATCAGTTACAATATCTGCAACCATATACTCCTTTTCATTCAATACATTCCACGAAAGTTGTAAGCCATTTGCATCAGTATAAGTTATTTCTTGACCTTGGATCGCATTCATACTATTTTGGTCTAGTACATAAATATATGGTGTAAATTTGTCACCATCTTCAATTGGTACTGGTGCAAGAAATTTTTGTCCATTCTGTTCTACTTGTGACAATACCTGGATAGCATAACCATGTTCTGCTGAGAAAACCATCTGTCCTTCAAATTGCCCTCCACTTTTTTTCTTTATAATACCGTTAACAACAAATGCATCTTCAGCTGGCCATCGTTGTTCCACGCTTGCCTTAACTGTTTTTATACCATCATATATGCCAAATTCAATAGGCATACTTTTACCAATACCAAAACCAACACCGTTTGGATAGCCGTAAACTTCGCTTCCATCAGGTAGTTTTGTCATTCCTCGTTGCCCAATTAATCGTGCAAGTTTCCAGGTTCCAGCATCGTTATAAAATTGAGCCCATTGGTTGTTGGCTATATTTGAAGCAGTCATTTTGTAGCTGAATAAAACTGGTCTTGCTAATGATGCAGTGCTTGAAACTTTGAAATCACTTAATGTCGGGACGCTGTTTCCCATATTTTCTTTTGAATAATATGATTGTAGGAAATTTCTCCACTGATCTTTTGAATATGCAATCGTATTGATGTAATCTTTTTCATGATACTGTTGATAAAATCTTTTTGATGGTTGGAAATAAAATGAAAGACCGTGAGATCTTGGGTGAAGACTATGATAATAATTTTTTATCACCGCAGCATCTATTGAATTTTGCAGAGCAATGCTTTTTTGTTGAATTTCATCGTCAGCAAGATTATATGCTGCTGCGATTCTTGAAAAGTCATATAAGTCTGCAAAAGACCAAATTCTCTCTTCTCCTGTCCCAACAGCATAATACTCGGAATATCTTCCAATATCGGCTATGTCATTCCATTTGTCAGTTTTTGTGGTAAGAACAACTATAAATTCATTAAATGCAGTTTCAACTGCTGGAATTTTTGAAAGATCAATGGCCGATAATGTTGTTGCATCATCTTTATCCTCGTAATATGCTTTGTAATCCTCGACTTCTATCTCTGCAAGTCTTTTTGGAGTGAGATTTGGTTCGGTATTCAATTTTTCAAGTAAGGATGTGTAGTTGAAACTATATCCTGGTATTACCTCTTCTGATGCTACTGTGTAATCAGCATATGGCTGTATCTCAAGCATAACATCATACTGTGCCATAAGGCACATATCAAAAACAAGAACATCTATCTTTTTTCCGAGGTTTTGGTTAATCTTTTGAAGTCCGATCCTGAACTCATTCATTGTCATGGATGACCCTGAACTTTCATCCTGTGACATCCCAGTCCAACCGCCTCCATGATCCCACATTATAACTGCATAGTGTTTTGCAGGATATTTTTTCACAGCCCAGTCAACGAAGTCAGCTAACGTATCTCCCTTTCCCATGTCTATGTCGCCCAATTCTTCAATTGCTTCTGTTGTTATGTACTCCCCATTTCCTTTTTCAATGTAAAATCTCTTGGCACCAACCCATCTTGTTTGATCATCAGAATAATATACTGTTGAACGATCTGCTTGAGCTACAATGGCAATTTTATCTGTTGATCCTATGCTTTCCATTTCAAGGAAATCCATTACCATGGGCATTTCAAGATTATTATCTCCATTCATAAAAACTATGTATGTCCATTCACGTTCATTGAATTGCGGCAATACTGGCGGAGTTATAGTAAAATTAGATTCTTCACCAAACCCATCATTAAAGTCATCAAGTATCTGGCAACATCCAGAAAACAATACTGCTAGCAAGACCACGACACCAAAAGAAAAATATTTCATAGTTTCAACCTCTAAAATATATGTAAACAAGCAATAATATAAATGAAAATGATGAACCACAAATTTTACCTATCTGTTTTGGCAGGCTTTCTTCTGTTTGGTTTGCACCAAATTGCTGCGTATTATTTTGTTGTATGTTATTATTACCAACAATTGGGTCTGGTGCGATATACCCTGCATTAATATCAGTATTAATCGAACTGAAATATCCGTAAACTTCTTGTTTTCCATGTATTTCAGTAAGCGAAACTAACAAGCCGGTTGGAATGTCAAAAACGTATGTAAGTCTCACATCATCCTCTTCGTAATTGATCATTACAACATTCCATTGTTTGCCGTTTACTTCAAGAGGTCCTACACCAGTAACTGTGAATGGGCCAACTTTGTCTCCCTGTTTTAATTTTGCTAGTTCTTTTGGATCTGCCCAAAATGCTCCGATAGAATCACTAATTTTCACTTTTTGGATCTGAGTTGGAAGCATAGTCCCAGAACTAATTTCTTGAAAAGTAATTGTCACTAATATTTCGTTTTGATCGATACTGCTTATGGTATCTGTAATTCTTACTTGTACTGGTGTATCATAGCCACCAGCAGCATTTTTTACTCCAGAATATCCATCATAAATAGCAACAACACCTGGTTTGACCCAAGGAGGATGTACTGCATATATTAAAGAAATAATAAAAAAAACACATAAAATTTGTTTCATTTACTCATACTCATCCTGCATTGTAAGTTCGTCTGTATCAATCTTTTTTGTAAGCGCTGCAAGTCTATGCAACATAATTTTTTGTTCAGCACTAGCAACAATCCTTCTTGTTCTTCCAACTGCATCTGGATTAACAGACATACTTGTAATTCCAAATTCAACAAGTTTTTCTGCAAATTCAGGATATACTGATGGAGCCTGACCACAAAGCGAACTTGTTACTCCATATTTATTACATATAGTAACAACACGTTTGAGTGATCTTAGTACTGCTTCATTTCGTTCATCAAATCCTTTAGCCAAAGTTGCATTGTCACGATCAATACCCAATGTCAGTTGAGTAAGATCATTTGTACCAATTGAAACACCATCGATTCCTTCTTTGCAGAACTGATCAATCAACACGACCGTACTTGGGACTTCAACCATAATCCATAATTTGAAATCTCGTGTTCTGTGAATTCCAACATCTTTCATCATGTCTTTGATTGCTCTCAATTCTCCGATTCTTCTAACGAATGGGATCATCAACCATAAGTTAGGAAGATTGTATTCATCTCTTACTTTTTTGATTGCTTCTAGTTCCATTTTGAAAAGTTCTGGTTCTTCTATGTATCTTGCTGCTCCCCTATACCCCATCATCGGGTTTTCCTCATGTGGTTCATATTTTTCTCCACCTTCAAGGTTTCTATATTCATTTGTTTTGAAATCAGTAGCACGGTATACTACTGGTCTTGGGTAGAACGCAGCTGCAAATTTCCTCAAGTCATTTGCCAATGTATCTACATATTCCTGTTTTTTACCCTCCTCAAGCATTTTTCGAGGGTGTTTTCCCATGGCCGCAATAATAAATTCTGCGCGTAACAAACCAATTCCATCAGCTGGTAACTTTGATACTTTCTCTGCCTGATCAACATCAGCCATGTTTACATAAATTTTTGTACCGGTTATTGGGACAGAAACAGTTGCATTTACATTTGATGAACTTCCGCTTTTTGCAACTTCTGGTGCAGATACCAAACCTTCATAAATAATACCGTGACTTCCATCCACACTAACATCAATATCTTCTTTGAGTGTGGTTGTTGCATTGGTTGTACCAACAACACAGGGTATACCAAGTTCTCTACTGACTATAGCTGCATGGCTTGTCATACCACCCGTATTAGTAACAATTGCAGATGCTTTTTTCATTGCAGGGACAAAATCTGGTGTTGTCATATCAGTTACTAAGACATCACCACGGTCTATCCGTTTTATTTCTTTTGAACTTTTTATTAGCTTTACTTTCCCCATTCCTATTCCAGGTGATGCACCAAGACCTTTCAAAATAATCTTAGCTTGGCCAACTTCCTGGTGTTTTGATGTTTCTTTTGGAACCTGCATTTTTTCACCTTTATCAGTTACCATGTCACCACCAGTCCCCTTTTCCAATCCACTTTTATCACTAAGTGTTGTAATTGGTCTTGACTGGACAATGTACAAATTATTTTTTTCAAATGCATATTCTATATCTTGCGGATAACCATAATGATCTTCTATTCTTTTACAAATTTTTGCAAGATCTTTAATCTCAAGATCAGATAATTTTTGCCTACCTTGTGCTTCCTCTTTTATCTCTACTTTTTTATTCTTACCATCAACTTTGATAAGCATCCATGTTTGTTTTGAGATTATTTTGTCGATTATTCCTATTTCTTTTTTATCAATACGATAGGTATCTGGAGTAACCTGGCCACTGACAACAACCTCACCAAGTCCAAATGCACCTTCGATTGATAAGATGTCCGGGTCTTGGTATAATGGATCAACAGTAAAAACTACCCCTGCCTTTTCACTTTGCACCATCATTTGTACTACTGCCGCAAGCATAACTTTCATATGTTCAAATTTGTTTTCTACTCTGTAGAATATTGCTCTTGGTTCGAAAAGTGATGCCCAGCATTCTTTTACTGATTCAACTACATTTTCAGCACCGAACACATTCAAATATGTTGATTGCTGTCCTGCAAAACTTGCTGTTGGAAGGTCCTCTGCAGTTGCACTGCTTCGAACAGCTACATAACATTGCCTACCTGTCATTTCATTAAGTTCTTTATAAGATCTCAAAATATCATTAACAACGTCGTTCGGTACTGTCCCATTAATTATTCTTTCTTTTATTTTTTCAGATGCTGCCATCAATGCGTCATTATCATCAACATCTAAATTTCCAAGTATTTCTGTTATACCTTCAACAAGATTATTTGCTTCAAGGTGTTTTACATAAGCTCCGCTTGTGACGACAAAACCATTTGGTATTGGGAATCCATTTTGATACATCTCACCCAAATTTGCGCCTTTTCCACCGGCTTCTGCTAAACTCGCCTTGCTTAATTCTTTAAACCACATGACGTTTTTCATATAAATCTCCTCAAAATAGTTAGCGGGTAGACTAGCTTTCACTTTATGAAAACTTTTCCCGCATTAACCTACAATCGTATGCATCGTTTATAAAACTTATTTACATTTACTGTGCTATGTCTGACTGTTGCTTGATAGGTCCACTACTATTTCTAGCTGGTCTTGCTATGATCTATGGTGGTGTACAACGTTTTCTTTTACAACAAAAAATTAAGAACACACCAACATCCAAAGTTCGTTCAGTTGCAGTTGGTTTAGTTGAAATTTTCGGTAAGGCAAAATGCTTGGAAGAAATGTTCAGCCCAATTTCTAAAGTTAAATGCATCTACTGGAGATTAAACTGCGAATATTACAAATCCGGTAAACATGGTGGCTGGCGTACTTTCTACAGTCCATCATCATCAAAAATGTTCTATCTTGATGATGATACTGGAAAAATGCTTATCAATCCAACTGGTGCTGAAATTGATATTCCATCAGATTTCACTTCAAAAGGACATGTCAATGATAAAGGTTTCTTAGGTATGAAAAGAAAAACACTTGATCCAAAAGTTTTGGAATATCTAAATGCAGATCCAACTATCCTCACAATATTTATGCGGTACGCATATACCGAGCTTCGGATCACTGAATCTTTTATAGCAGAAGGAGATCCTCTTTATGTGCTTGGTAGTGCAGAACCAAATGAAGGAACTGCAAGTGCAGTTCAACATGAAAATCTTGTCATAAGAAAAGGAAAAATTGAGAATAGGATGTACATTAGTGATTCAAATGAGAAAAAAGCAGCTGATAAAATTGGCGGCTCTGTTTGGATTGCGTTTGGCATAGGATTTATACTTGCTGCTATAGGATTATTAATTACTCTAACTGTTATAGGTGTTTAAATTGCGTTGACCTATTGCATCGGTCATGTTATGGAGCGATGCTCCATGACAGTCGAGAATGCATTACATTCTCAACAAATATAAAAAATGGTGATTTTTTATGGCTGCTGAACTTGCTTTATTTGCTTGCTGTGGATTTTTTGTTTTTGTTATTGGTGTCTTAGTACTATTTTATATTATTTCAATATTCAATGGCCTAATTTCTCTCAAAAATAACATAGACAAATCCTGGGCTAATATAGACGTCGTGCTAAAACAAAGAAATGATTTAATTCCAAACTTGGTTGAGACTGTAAAAGGATATGCAAAATATGAAAAAGGAGTTCTTGAAGAGGTTACGAAATTAAGAACTGATATGATGAGTGCTGAGGGTCCAAGTGCAAAAGCAAAAATAAATGATGCTATGACTACAGGTTTAAAATCATTATTTGCAGTTGCTGAAAATTATCCTCAACTCCAAGCTAGTCAAAATTTCTTGAAATTACAGGAGCAATTAGCTGCCATGGAAAACCAGATTGCTGATAGAAGAGAATTTTACAATGATTCTGTTTTACTTTACAATACAAGAATTGCATCCGTTCCGGATTCTGTTGCAGCAAGTGTTTTAGGAATGAAACAAAAAGAATATTTCAAAGCAACTGAAGAGGAGAAAAAAGTAATTAGTGTTAATATGGATGTAGAGAAAAAATAACTTGATGATGTTTATGGAAGAAAAACACGTATATTTAGGTATTAAGGTCACAATTGCTCTACTAATCTTAACCTTTTTATCCGGGGTAATTTCAATATTTCTCAATGCTTCGTTATTTTTTCTGCTAATAACTGGTTTTCTTCTTTTAACTCTTCTTGCAAATATTATCACTTCTACGTTAGCATATCAGCTCATGGCCAGAGATAAAATGGATTATGGTACGAGTTTAGTATATGGTTTCATAGTCTATTTTCTAGGAATTCTAGGAGTTTGGTTTTACTTAAAACAAAGAGCAAAAAAGTTACAAGAGGAAAAGAAACCAGTAACGGAAACTAAATAGCCAATTTACGATTAAGTGGGCGGACTTTCACATCTAGTTCCCTTCTTTTTTCTTTAAATCCATCCTTTATAACTTGAAATTGTGATGGTAGTCTTGCATTTCTCCAAGAAATACTATTATCTCCTCTAAGTATTATTATTTCAGCATCTGGGAAAGATCGTCTAAGATTTTTTATTGCATTCAAACAACAGAGTTCCTTAAAATATCCAGTTACAATAAATCGTTCTATTTTCTGTCCTCTAAATACTGGTTCTGCAGTTTCTGGGTTATCAATTTCGGCTGTATGTACCACTTTAACTCTCCCTTCTGGAAGATTTTGTTCTAATAAAAATTTATCTAATTCTCGTCCTGGTCCGCCAGCACTTTCAATTATAATAGGAAGATCATTCTTCAGTGCAAATTTGATTGCTTTAGCTATTTTTGCCATGTGTATTGTTCTTTTATCAACACCAATTGGCAGTCCATCAAAACCCCAATCACAAATAGTACTAGGTGGTGAGTGAACTATATATAGCACTGTGTCAGTCATATTTTTATTTAGTATAAAATAGTTTAAAAAGGTGGTCTTTTGTGTATATGTCAACTAGAGTGATGCACTTTAAATTCAGCAACACGTCCATTTCTTCTGTGTTCTGCAATTTGTTTTTCTAATTGTTGTGCCTGCATTGAATTTATAGGGTTTATTACATAATATTTTTCGTCAACTAAAGCAAGCGCAACCTTACCACCTTTCGCTGTTCGTAAAGTTTCTGCATCAAAAGAAGCATCGTCTAGACTTTTCCCAGGACCATCTACTCTACCTAAAATTGTTATTCTTTCTTTTTTACCTTCTCCACGGATTTTACAGACATATCCTTTACCAGAGAAATTGATAATTTGAACATATGATATAATTTCCACACTATTCATTCGTTTTCCGCGACCCATAAATATTCCTGATCTATTTTTGTTTTACATTTGTCCAGTAATATTTATAAATTCACACTTATCGCTTACGCTAATCATTTTAAAAATAAAAAATCGCATCATTTTTGTCGTTGCTAATTTTTCGCGCGGACGCGAAAAATCGATAAGCAAAAAACATACGTGAATGAAGGTAACGACAAGTTTTAGTTTGTTAATTTTTGCTCGCCGAAGCTTGCAAAATGACAATCCAAGGAGAATTTCAATATCCCTTTTTTGTTCGTCTATGGCTTACGCCACAATACGAACTAAGTGTAATATATGGATTAGACCGTTAGTAACTGCGGGCTGAAACGCTCGGTTTCCCTAGCGCATTACACCCCAGTTCTATCAAGCGGATCTGATATCCGCGGTATATGCCTCCTCGTTTTAAGAGTCGCTTCGACCTTAGATGCTTTCAGGTCTTATCGACGTGGCGCGTGGCTGCCCGGCAATGCAATTCACAACCGGTAGACTAGAGGCGCCGAATCCCCGTTCCTCTCGTACTCAAGGATCCTTACTCTCAAGAGGCTACACTCCCAGGAGATACTACCGTACTGTCTCGCGACGTACTGAACCCAGCTCATGTGGGACTTTAATGGATGAACAACCCAACCCTTGGCCGCTCCTACACGACCAGGATGTCCCAAGCCGACAGCGATGTACCAAACCGCGGGGTCGATGTGTACT